>JAZRTB010000052.1:0-1848 GCA_045651805.1 Clostridia bacterium | reverse complement strand
GGCATTGTAGAGCCGCACAAATACGGTAAAAAGGTTACTCCGTCACTTCCAACACTGACCTTTTCTGCCAGAGCATCAAGGTCTTTGAAAGAAACATCAGGGAGAAATGCCTCCTTAAACCATTTTAATGCCATACCTGCCGTCGGACTCCACGAAAGAAGTGCGTAGCTTCCATCAAAGCTATAGTGACACGGTACAAAGCTATCCTCTTTAAACTCGGGCACACTGTCCGTAGGAAGATAAATAGCCATTGTAGTACCCGTCATAACACTGCAGATACCCTTTTCTATAACGCCTGCACCAATTGCACCTGCAACCTGATCCATTGCAGAGGTGATAACCTTAATTCCGTTATACTCCCCTACATACTTACCGCTGTCCATAAGGGCGGGAAGCATTTCTTTCTCCACACCTATGAAGCCGAGCATTTCATCCCAATATTCTGATGTATTAATATCAAAATAAATTGTCGATGACTGAAGGGTTTTTTCTGTCACAAACTCGCCCGTAAGCTTATAGAGAAGATAATCCTCAAGCAGGAAAATTTTCTTCGTCTTAGCCCATACCTCAGGCTCGTTGCGCTTCACCCACAAAAGCTTACTTGCAGGCCAGGTAGCCGTGATTTCAGGCTGACCTGTAACCTCATAAACCTTCTTACGTCCGAAATGCTCCTCGATAATACGTGCCTCTTCCTCTGCACGGTTATCAAGCCATACGATTGCATCACGCACAGGCTCACCGTTTTCATCGGTAAGAATAAGAGTTTCACACTGTGTATCAATTGCAAGAGCATCTACCTTTGCAGTTTTCTCTACATTTGCAAGGGCATTTTTAAGAAGGCTCCAGTATTTCAGCGGCTCCAGCTCTACAATATTTCCGCTGGTCCTAACTGTATAATCCTCGGTAGAGGAAGCAAGCTCACGAAGCTTCTCGTCAAACAGAACTGCCTTTACCGAGGTTGTTCCAAAGTCAATTCCTAAAAGATTCATAGCACTTATCTCTTAAGCTGAAGGTCGTAATGAACGTCATACGCCTTCTCTTCGTCTGTATACTTACGCTTTGTATCGATAACTTCGCCGTTGTTCCACTTTCTGTCCTCAACAGCCTCAGTAGTACCCATAACAGTTACGTTAATCTGTCTTCTTCTTGCACGTACGTGATCCCAGTCAATGAAGTAAATATGTGCAAATTCGCCGCCGTCAAGAACGCCGTCCTTGATTGTCATAGCTTCGCTTCTGCCGAAGAATACGCTGCGAAGATGTCCGTCTGTGTTCATACTTGTGTAGTCACCGGGCTCGTTTACGTATCTTCCGAACTGTGAATGGATGGGGCCGGGATGACGGTACTGATGCTCCTCTGCAAAGTCAGGAATCATCTTTCTCATAATATCGAGAAGATCATGCTGAAGGTACTCAAGGTCAAATGAATCGATATCGTGTGAACACTCCTGAACCATAACTGAACAGGTTGTGTGATGTGATGCGATTGTAACAGTACCATTCTTAACACCTGAAGCTGCTACTATTTCCATAACCTCTTTTGAAATGTCGTGGAATGTGGGTATCCAACCTCTTGACTGAACTTCCAATTCCTTCTGAAATACTTTAAATTCCATAATTAAATCCTCCTAAAAATTTTATATAATTAATAAATTATTTGTTTAGACGCTCGCCTACTGCGCCGCCCGGATGAACAAGGGCAAACTGCTCATTCTGGAAATTTGTTTCCTCAATAAGCATTGTCTGCAGCACATGGAAAATCACCGCAAGCGATGTTGAAGATGTTGTTCCCTGACAGTTATACTTGTCCGTTTCACGGTTTACATACTGCTTAAGAACAACGTCTGCC
>JAZRTB010000051.1:0-12528 GCA_045651805.1 Clostridia bacterium | reverse complement strand
AAACTTCAAATTGCATTGAAAGAATCAAACGAAACCGGATATTGGCTTGAATTGCTTTTTAAGACCGGGTACATAGATGAAGTTACTTATAAATCACTCGATTCTAAATGCACAAGTATCAGAGTGATGCTTATCTCGTCTGTTAACACTACCCGAAAAAACACAGACAAGTAAATTCACTATAAAATTTTTCTGAACAAAAACGCACCGCTATTATGCTTGTATTAAAATAGACTGTTATTCGCAGAAAAAAGCATCAATCTTGATAAAAGATTGGTGCTTTTTTCAATGAAGCGTTCCTGCGGAACATTAAGTCTTTATCGCTAATGAAGTGTGCTTTTCGGCGTGTATGGATTTATTATCACGATTTATATAAATTGTAAACAAAATATAAATTTTATATATAAAGGAAATTACTTTCATCTTATTCATTGACTTGCATAAAAGTTTGTGGTAAAATCTACAAGGATATATTTGAAATGGATTTGGTATAGTAACTGTAGAGAGGTTTTTATATGTCAGATATTAAAAATACTAAACTTGCAACAAATGCAACAAAAGTAAAAAAACGTAAAAAGAAAAAAGCAAAAAATAAAAAATTTGAGATAGCACTTATTTCCTGTCTGATGATTGTGGCAATGGTTCTGGGAGTTTATTCCGCAAAGCTTTATACAACACCTCACAGCGAGGAACTCATAAGCAAATTCAGAGAAGGTACCCTTGAAACTGTTGAAATATCAAAGGAAAAGTGTAATATCCTTATTATGGGTACAGATGTTGACGGTCGTCTTACGGATGTTATGATGATTGCACAAATTGACCCCGTTAATAAAACTGCTTCAGTAATGAGCATCCCACGAGATACTTACGTCAAGTACAGAGGGTACAGCGGAAAAATCAACGGCGTTCACGCAACCTACTATGATAAAGAACTGAAAAGCGGTAGTGAGGATGCAATCCTTGCGGTAAGAGAGCTTACAGGTATTCCGATTCACCACTTTGTGAAATTCAATATTAAGGCTTTCCGTCAATGTATAGATGAACTCGGCGGTGTGGATTTCAATGTTCCGCAGAATATGAATTATTCTGACCCGGCACAGGATTTGTATATAAATCTTAAAAAGGGTATGCAGCATCTTGACGGCGAAAAGGCGGAACAGCTTGTCCGTTTCAGAAAATATCCCGAGGGTGATATAAAGAGAATTCAGGTGCAGCAAGAACTTATGCATGCATTGATTGACCAGAAGCTTAATCTTAAGTATGTTGGCGAGATAGGTGACATCTACTCTATTGTTATAAGTAACATTGAAACGTCCATGAGTCCTGATGATGCGGTAATGTGCGGTCAGCAGCTTCTTGAAATCGGTAAAGAAAATATCAAATCAATTACGATGCCTCACATTATTATTGACGGTCAGGCGTGGGTAAAGCCGAATTATTCGGAAATTCTTAAGGTAAGAGAAGAGTTCTTCGGCTATGATATGGAAGGTAATGAAATTTAGTGTAAAAAAACTGAAAAAAATACTTGCATTGACACCGAGAAAACGATATAATAATAACGATATGTAAGTTTGTTTCATGAAAGGCGAAAATTATGGCTGAAAATGTAAATGTAAAAATCACAATGCAGGGTGGCGGAGAGATTGAGCTTGAGCTTTATCCGGATGTTGCTCCTGTGACTGTAGCTAACTTTAAAAAGCTTGTGGAAGAGGGATTTTATAACGGTCTTACATTCCACAGAATTATAAAAGGATTTATGATTCAGGGCGGCGACCCTCTCGGTAACGGTATGGGTGGAAGTAGTGAGAAAATTGTTGGTGAGTTTGCAATGAACGGTTTCAACAATACTCTCCGTCATACCCGCGGCGTTATCTCTATGGCAAGAAGCCAGATGCCCAACAGTGCATCAAGTCAGTTCTTTATTATGCACGAAGATGCTCCTCACCTTGACGGCAGCTATGCTGCTTTCGGAAAGGTAGTAAAGGGTATTGAAATCGTAGATGAAATTGCGGATACTCCTGTAGGATTTGATGGTCAGACTCCTAAAGTTACACCCGTAATTGAATCTATGGTAGTTATGTAATAGCTAATAATAAATTTTATTATTTATAAATTTTTTAAACACGAAAGGATGTTTTAAAATGGCAGTTAAAGTTGCAATTAACGGTTTCGGCCGTATCGGACGTCTTGCATTCCGTCAGATGTTCGGTGCAGAAGGTTATGAGGTAGTAGCAATCAACGATCTTACAGATCCTAAGATGCTTGCACACCTTCTTAAGTATGACTCATCTCAGGGTAGATATGACGGTCATACAGTTGTTGCTGGCGAAGACAGCATCACAGTTGATGGTAAGGAAATCAAGATCTACGCTATCAAGGACGCTAAGGAATGCCCCTGGGGCGCTCTTGATGTAGACGTTGTACTTGAATGTACAGGTTTCTACTGCTCAAAGGAAAAGTCACAGGCTCATATCGATGCAGGCGCTAAGAAAGTTGTTATTTCTGCTCCCGCAGGTAACGACCTTAAGACAATCGTATTCAGCGTAAACGAAGGTACTCTTACAGCAGATGATACAATCATTTCTGCTGCATCATGTACAACAAACTGTCTTGCTCCTATGGCAAAGGCTCTTAACGATTTTGCTCCCATCCAGTCAGGTATCATGGCTACAATCCATGCTTACACAGGTGACCAGATGATTCTTGACGGTCCTCACAGAAAAGGCGACCTTCGTCGTGCTCGTGCAGGTGCTGTTAACATCGTTCCCAACTCAACAGGTGCTGCAAAGGCTATCGGTCTTGTAATTCCTGAACTTAACGGCAAGCTTATCGGTGCTGCTCAGCGTGTTCCCGTTCCCACAGGTTCAACAACTATTCTTACAGCTGTTGTAAAGGGTAAGGACGTTACTAAGGACGCTATCAACGCTGCTATGAAGGCTGCTGCAAGTGCTTCATTCGGTTACAACGAAGATGAAATCGTATCTTCAGATATCGTTGGTATCACATACGGTTCACTTTTCGATGCTACACAGACAATGGTTGCTCCTATCGGTGAAGACCTTTACCAGGTACAGGTTGTTTCATGGTATGACAACGAAAACTCATACACAAGCCAGATGGTTCGTACAATTAAGTACTTCGCTGAACTTGCATAATTGAGACTAGCTAATAATACGGCTGTGATTTTCACAGCCGTATTTATTTTCCCTATTTACAAAAAAAACCTTGACAAAGGTAGTTTGATATTGTATAATTTGAATGTTCGCTACGGTGAACATACGTAAAATGTGGCCCGTTGGTCAAGCGGTTAAGACACCGCCCTTTCACGGCGGTAACACGAGTTCAAATCTCGTACGGGTCACCATAAGGGCTTTTAGCTCAGTTGGTTAGAGCAACCGGCTCATAACCGGGCGGTCCGGGGTTCGAGTCCCTGAAGGCCCACCAATGCAAAGGACGCCAATAGGCGTCCTTTTTGTATTGGTGAGGTTTTCAGGGACTCGAACCCTGTGAGGGCAACGAGCGTAAAGAAAACGATTGATAATCGTTTTTAGCGAAGTTGGTGCGCAGACGGGCACCGTGAACGAAGTGAAGCGGTCGTCAAGCAGGTAAGATGCGAAGCATCTGTGTCCCTGAAGGCCCACCAATGCAAAGGACGCCAATAGGCGTCCTTTTTACATTGGTGAGCCTTTTTCTGCTCTGCAGAAACGGATTCAAGCGTCGCTGACACTCGCTTTCATCTCGCAGGGACTTTGAGCTGCAAAACAATTCGCCGGATTGTTTTGCAACGCTCAAACTAAAGGCCCGGTTCAATGATAGCCAATAGGCGTCCTTTACATTGGTGAGCCTTTTTCTGCTCTGCAGAAACAGATTCAGGAATTGCTTAAAAATGAATAAACTGAAAACCTTTAAATAAAAGCTTGAAAAATAATTGAATTAGTGGTAAAATATACTTTAAAGTGAAAAAGTGAGGTCTTGATTTAATGGGCACAAAATGTAATCTGCCTAACTTAATAACGATTTTGAGGATTTTAGGAACAATCTGTTTGCTTTTCCTGGAACCTTTTTCGGTGAGCTTTTTTGTAATTTACACTTTTGCGGGAATAACTGATGTTCTTGATGGGTTTGTTGCCAGAAAAATGAACGCATCAAGTGAATTCGGGGCGAAACTTGACAGCGTATCAGATCTTGTTTTCTATGGCGTAATGTTGATAAGGATTTTTCCGGTGCTTCTTAAAAAAGTTTCTTTGCCGATATGGATTGTTGTGTGTGTGATAATTGCTATCAGACTTGCGGCATATATAACTGCAGTTGTAAGATATGGGTGCTTTGCATCTTTGCATACCTATTCAAATAAACTGACCGGTTTTGCAGTTTTTCTTACTCCTTATGCTTACATAACCAATTATATGACACCGTTTTGCATTGTGTTATGTGTAATTGCGTTTGTGTCGTCTTTGGAAGAATTGCTTACTCACCTGAAACGTGATAAGTATTCATCAAATATCAAATCGTTTTTTGAAAAAGAATAATTTTAATGCTCTGCCGCAAGGTAGAGCATTTTTTGTCCTGAATTAACCAAAATATTAGAAATTGTCTCTTGCATTTTACAGCAACTATAGTATAATTGAATTATAATGATTAGGATGTGATAAAATGGCAAAATTGACAGCGATTAAAAATGCCCAGATTGTCCTTGAACGCGGAATTCTCTGGGATGGCGTAATTATTGTTGAAGATGACAAAATTAAAGAGTTCGGAAGTCATCGAGACATCGAAATTCCTGATGGAGCAGATGTGATAGATGCCGAGGGTAAGTATGTAGGCCCCGGCTTTGTAGATATTCACGTTCACGCGGGTGGTGGTTATTCTACATACGCGAACCCGGTTGAGGCGGCAAATTTCTTCCTTAGCCACGGTGAAACTACTATCCTTGCAACTCCCGGCTATGACCAGACAACAAAAGAACTGGTAGAAGCTATGAATAAAGTTAAAGAAGCTATGAAGGAAACAAAGGTTATCAAGGGAATTTATTGCGAAGGACCTTATATGAACCCAAACTATGGTGCAAATGCTTTCAATAATCCATGGCGTCACGGTGTTCACGAAGAGGATTATAAACCGTTTGTAGATGCTGCAGGCGATGCGGTAAAAGTATGGGCGATAGCTCCGGAACTTCCCAATCTGATGCCTTTCCTTGAATATGCAAGAAAGGTTAACCCTGATGTTATTTTTGCTCTCGGTCATACTGAAGCAACTCCTGCTGAGGTAAGGGCACTTGGTGCAAAATACATACCCACAATTATGACTCACTGTATGAACGCTACGGGAAGAAAGCCCCGTTATGGTGGAACACGTGATTTTGGTCCTGATGAATATTGCTTTAAGGAAACTGATATGTATGCGGAAATGATAAGTGATTCTTGCGGAATACACGTTCATCCCGAAATGCAGCAGCTTCTTATACATACAAAAGGGATAGATAAGGTTATTCTTATCACAGACAGCACAGTTCACGACGACCCCACACCTCCTGAATTTGCACACGTTACAGACCTTAACTTTGATTCGCGTGGCGGTATTTCGGGTAGCAAGATGACAATGGATCAGGCTTGCAAAAATATTATGAAGAGTACAAACTGCGGTATTGCACAGGCATTTCTGATGGCATCAACAAACCCTGCAAAGGCTATCAGAATGTATGACAAAATCGGCTCAATTGATAAAGGAAAGAATGCGGATCTTATCTTTGTGGACGATAAGTTTAACATCAAAAAAGTAATGCTGGAGGGTGAAATAGTATGCTGAAAGTGATAAAAAACGCCCAAGTAGTTACGGAACGCGGTATTATCTGGGATGGTATAATAGTAATAGAAAACGGAAAAATCAAGGAATACGGGGAAGAACGTGAAGTCAAAATTTCTGAAAATGCTGAAATAATTGATGCAGAAGGGGCATACGTTGGCCCCGGATTTGTAGATATACACGTTCACGGCGGTGACGGTAAGTCCACCTGCTTCCATCCTGTAGAAGCGGCAGAGCATTTTCTTAAAAGAGGAACAACATCGCTCCTCGGTACTCCCGACTATCATATGGATACGGAAAAGCTTGTTACAGCTATCAAAAGTATCAGAGAGGGTATGAAAAAGACCCGTGTTATCAAGGGTATCTATATGGAAGGACCCTACACTAATCCAAACCACGGTTCTCACGCTGATACAAATCCCTGGCATGGCGGGGTAGAGGAAAAGGATTACAAAGTATTCATTGACGAAGGTGGCACAGATGTTAAAGTATGGACTGTTGACCCTGAACGTGATGACCTTAAGCCATTTTTTGAATATGCAAGAAAGGTTAATCCCGATGTGAAAATAGCAATCGGACATACAGAAGCCTGGCCGATGCATATACGCAGATATGGTAGTAAATATAAGCCTACAATCCTTACTCACGCTATGGATGCCACACATCAGAAAAAGATTTTTGAAGCCGGTGTCCGTAATTACGGTGTTGATGAATACTGTATGAAAGAACCTGAAATGTACGCGGAAATGATCAGCGATTCCTGCGGAATTCACGTTGACCCTGAAATGCAACAGCTTCTTATTCATACAAAGGGTATTGATAAAATTGTGCTTGTTACAGACAGTACAATACATAACAATGTTCCCCCTGAATGGCTCAAGCACGTTACAGATCTTAATTTTGACCCTCGGGGCGGTATTGCAGGCAGTAAAATGACGATGGATCAGGCGTGCAAAAATGTTATGCAGAGTACGAACTGCGGTATTGCACAGGCGTTTCTGATGGCATCTACAAACCCTGCAAAAGCAATCGGTATGGATGATGAGTTCGGCTCAATTGATACGGATAAAAACGCAGACCTTGTGTTTGTTGATGACAGATTTAATGTACAGAAAGTTATGCTTGAAGGCGAAATAGTAGTAGAAAAAGGAGAATTGGTATGAGTAATTTCAAAGTAGGTTATGCAGAGGTTAATATAAATCCTCCTCTTGGAGCAGGCGTTTCGGGATATTACATTCCCAGATATGGTAAAGGATTTCTTGATGACCTTATGAGTGAGGTTATGATTCTTTCTCTTGGCGAAAAGAAAATAGCACTTATCAGCGTTGACACCTGCGGAGTTGATAAGTGTATTATTGAGAAGGTTAAAGAGGGAATAACGGAAAAAACAGGTATTCCCGGAGAAAATATCTTCCTTGCGGCAACCCATACACATACAGGTGCGCTTCTTGTGCCTACAGCCGCTTTTGATGCGGATGAGGAAGTTATCAGAAAATATGCCGAGTTCGTAGTAAACAGAATTGTTGACTGTGCAGTAATGGCAGTTAATGACCTTAAGGATGCAAAAATGGGCTTTATTACAGGCTATGCACCGGAAAGAGTGGCGTATATCCGTCGTTACAAGATGAAGGACGGTTCTACAATGACCTGTCCTCCTGTAGGTGATCCTAATATCGACCACCCCATTGGCGAACTTGACCAGAGAGTTCATATTCTCCGTTTTGACCGCGTAGGTGGAGAGAGTATTGTGCTTGTAAACTATGGTCTTCACGCAGATACGATTAACGGCGAAATGTTCTCCGCAGACTGGCCCGGCTGGATGCGCAGAACTGTTGAAAAAGCTCTTGATGGTACAAAATGTATGTTCTTCGCAGGTGCCCAGGGCGATGTGGGAAGCACTCACGTATTCCCCGAGGGCGGCGATATGAACGATACCGAAATCAGCTTTGATAACGAAATGAAGAGTCCCGGTATGGCTCGTTTCGTAGGTCGTGCTCTTGCAGGTACTGTTCTTCAGGTTTATGACAAGGTGGAATATATCGACGTTAATGATATTGATATTGTTGAAAAAATTATTCCTATCCCTGCAAATGTTCCGCCGAAGGAAGCACTTCCTCTTGCACATAAGTATAAAGAACTTCACGATGCAGGCAAGGATGATGAAATCCCCTATACTGCAATGGAGCTTACAACCGTTATTGCGGAAGCACTTCGTATGTGCAGAATGGAAAACGGTCCCGAAAACTTTATGCTTAACCTTACGGGACTTAAAATAGGCGATGTTGTAATGCTCGGTATTCCCGGAGAACCTTTCACAGAAATAGGTGTTAAGATAAAAGAGGCAGAGGGATGGAAAATGATAATGCCCTGTGCTCTTACAAACGGAAATATCGGATATTTCCCTGTGCAGTCCGCTTATGACGAGGGTGGTTACGAAGCACGTAGTTCATCCTTCAAAGCAGGCGTAGCAGAAAGAATTGTTGAAGGAGCAAAAGAGCTTCTTAAAGAAATGAAATAAGCAATGTACTAAAGCGGTGTAGAGATAATCTACACCGCTTTTTTCTAAAATAAAAAACTTGTGGAAATTTTGCGATAATGCTTGAAAAAAATACGCTATGTTGCTATAATAAAATATGAAAAACAGGTATAGGTCTGCAGATTGATAATGTGCAGTCTGTATACGGCAATGGAGGAGAATGAAAATGAAAAAGATGATGAAGCTTTTATCAGTTGTTCTTGCATTTGTGCTTGCAATAAGTGTTGTTTCATTTGCGGCAGATGAAGGAACGATATCAGTTGGTACGGCAACAGGGAAAGCCGGTGAAACAGTTGAAATTGAGGTTGAGGTTGATGATAACCCCGGTATCGCAATGGCTCGCCTTAAGATATCTTATGATGCTGCTGCTTTTGAACTTCAGGATGTTGAGGACGGCGGAATCTGGGGAAAGGCTGTGCATTCAGACAATTTAGCGGCAAGCCCTTATACTTTGTTCTGGAGCAATCCTACTGTTACGGAAAACATTGTTGAAAACGGTACTGTAGCAACTTTGGAATTTAAAATTAAGAATAGTGCAAGGGCAGGAGATTATCCGATTACAATTTCCTATTCAAATAATGATGTTATTGACAAGGATATGGGAAAGGTAAACTTTGAACTTGAAGCCGGTGAAATTACTGTTAAAAGCAGCGGCGGTTCGTCAGGTGGTTCATCCGGCGGAACAAGCGGTGGCTCATCAGGAGGAAGCTCTTCAAATGAAAAGGATGAAGATGAAAAAGAAGAGATTGTAGTGCCTGTAGAACCTGTAGAGCCCGTTGAACCGGAAGTTACAGTATCTTTTGATGATGTTAAAGATAATGACTGGTTCAAGGAAAGCGTAGATTATGTAGTTTCTAATGGTCTTATGAATGGTGTAAGCAATAGTGAATTTGCCCCCAATTCAAACCTTACAAGAGCGATGCTCGTAACAGTTCTTTATCGTGCAGAGGGTGAGCCTGCAACCAATAGAAGTATACCTTTTGCGGATGTTGACCTCGGCTCTTACTATGGTAATGCAGTAATCTGGGCTAAGCAGAATAATATTGTCAATGGTATTGATGAAAATAATTTTGCTCCTGATAGCAAAATTACAAGAGAACAGGTTGCAACAATTATGTACAGATATGCAATTTATAAAGGTCTGGATGCTGTGGGCTTAAGTGAAAATCTTGGATTTGATGATGCTGATGAAATTTCCGGGTATGCAGTTCCGGCACTTAACTGGGCAGTAAGTCAGAATCTTATCAACGGTTATGAAAATAACACAGTAAAACCCGGCAACAGTATTACAAGAGCTGAAATGGCAACAATCCTTAAGAGATTTCTCAATAAATAATTATATGGTAAAACCGTACAGAGCGAAGCAGTTGAAATGCTTCGCTCTGTTTTTTTACAAAAAACAGAAAAGTGTGTAAAGTGAAATAACTTTAAAACGACTGATTTTTAATATAAAAACGCCCATAAAAACTCGAAAATGATATTAGAAACAGTCATAATTGCCTTAATAAAGCCAAATGATGAGATTATGTTAAAAATCACCTGAAAAACGTGGTGTGTAAAGTAAAAAAACTTGCAAAAGAGGAGAAATCTACACTTTGGAAACAAAAGGAAAAAACGCTGTAATCTACCGTAAAAAAACTTGTAAAAATTTCGTAATAATACTTGCAAAATCGACCACCACGTGCTATAATAAAAACGAAAATAGGTATTAGTCTACCCTGTCATAAAAAAACGACATCAAAGAAGGTAGGCAGGGTGCTAAAAAGTGAGGTGAAATGAAAATGAAAAAAGTTTGGAGAATTTTATCAATTGTTGTAGCTATAGTGCTTGCACTCGGTATGACAACTTTTGCAGAAAGTGATGCTGCAGTTATCTCTGCCGGCATTGTTGAGACGAAGGCAGGCCAAAAGGTAAAGGTTGATGTTATTGTTGAAAATAACCCCGGAATAGTTGTTGCGGGTATTACTGTTTCTTTTGATGACAAACTGTTTGCTCTTAGTAGTGTGCTTGATGGTGGCATCTGGGGCGAAAATGTTCATTCTTCAAGCTACGGAAAGAGTCCTTATGTATTGTTTTGGGACAATTCAGTAGCTGAAAGTGAAATTATGGCTGATGGCGTTCTTGCTACTTTGGAGTTTGAAGTTGCAGAGAATGTTAAACCCGGTAGCTATCCAATCATTATTACTTGTAGTTATGAAAATGGTGATGCGGTTGATTTCAACCTTAATCCTGTTGAATTTGAAACCATTAACGGCGCAATTGTTGTAGAGGGGGAGGCTCAGTCTTCTGGAGAAGAATTTTCGGAAGAAAGAGAGGTAGCCAAGGAGAATCGCAAGGGAGATGTAATTGCTCTCAAAATCAATACCGGTAGTGCATATGCGTACGGCAAAATGACAGCGATTGATCCTGACAACCCAAAAGTTGTTCCTTATCTTAAAAATGACAGAACACTCGTTCCGCTTCGCTTTGTAAGTGAAACACTTGGTGCAGATGTTAAATGGGAAAAAGGTTGGGATTATTGCTACGTTATAAAAGGTGATAAAGAAATAAAAATCACATTTAATTCAGCTGATATCGAAGTGAATGGTGAAGTTGTTACTTACGATGCACCTGTTGAGGTTGTTCAGGACAGAACGATGGTTCCTATCAGATTTATATCGGAACAGCTTGGATATGATGTTAAATGGAATCAGGCAAATCAGCTTGTTATAATCACTCCTGCGGATAATCCTTGGGTAGAAGATAGGCAGGCAGAGAAAGATGTTCTTGAAGGCATCCTTGTTACATTCCTCTTTAACGGAATATTCTGATAAAGGGTAAATCCGAAAAGCTTCCTATTATATATAGGTGGAGAAGATGTGGCGATTTCGCCGACATCCAAATAATGAAGAGTTTAATTTAATTAAATAAATTTTTTAAACAAAAAAAGGAGATGGCAAAACATGAAAAAATTATTTTCATCACTCATCATCGTAATGATGATCGCACTTGCTTTTACAGCAGTTGCAAGCGCGGAGGCTTACACAGCTGACGCAGATGGTCTTTACAACATCGAATATGCAATCGATGCAGAAGACGGTACACAGTTTGGTATGGTAGTTATCGAAGCAACAGGCGATGAAGCTTTCGAACTTAACGAAGGCACAATCCGTTACATCGATCAGGTAGGTGCAGAAGATGGCGCAATCGCATTTGATGCATTTATCCCCATGGACCTCAAGAATGAAGGTACATACAAGGTATACATCGGTGGTGGCGACCTTGACGAAGCTACATTCATCGGTACTCTTACAGCTGAAGAAGTTCCTGTTGAACCTACAGTATCTTCTGTAGTTCTTGACAAGACAGCAGCTACAATTAAAGTTGGCGAAACTGTTACTCTTACAGCAACAGTTAACGATGGTCTTACTCCCGCTCTTGCTTGGGAATCTGACAACACAGCAGTTGCAACAGTAAACAATGGTGTTGTTACAGCAGTTAAGGCTGGTACAGCTAACATCACAGTTACAGCAGCAGAAGGCGTAACAGCTACAGCTGTTATCACAGTTGAAGAAGCAGCAGCACCTACAGTTCTTTATGGTGATATTGATGGTAACGGTAGAGTTACAAATACTGACCTTACAAGGTTTGCTAGACACAGAGCTAACTGGGAAGGTTATGAAACAATCGTTACAGCTAATGCTGACCTTGATGAAAACGGTAGAGTTACAAATACTGACCTTACAATATTCGCTCGTCACAGAGCTAACTGGGAAGGTTATGAAACATTGCCCTACAAGAAATAATTAGACATCTAGGAGGAAAGATTGATTATGAAATTTAAGAAGATTTTATCGTTCTTAATTGCATTTTCAATGCTCTTTACAATGTTTACTACAGTTTCTTTTGCTGCAGGTGAGGGTGTTCTTACAGTCTCATCTGCAACTGCAAAAGCTGGTGAAACTGTACAGATTACAGTATCTGCGGCAAACAACCCTGGTATCGCAGTAGCTGGCATTAAGGTGAACTATGATAATACTGCATTGAAAATGACAAATGTTGTAGATGGCGGAATCTGGGGTACAGAAGTACACTCACCCACATATACAACATGTCCTTACACATTGTTCTGGAACAACGGAACAATCAGAGAGGATATTACAGCAAATGGTGTAATTGCAACTCTTACTTTTGAAGTCCTTGAAGGAACA
>JAZRTB010000050.1:0-29856 GCA_045651805.1 Clostridia bacterium | reverse complement strand
CCTATCCAGGGTTGGGGCGGTACAATCATTCCTCCTGCAGATTTCCTTCCCGCACTTCGTGCTCTTTGCGACAAGCGCGGTATCCTTCTCTTCGCAGACGAAGTTCTTAACTGTATGGCTAGAACAGGTAAGTACCTTGCTATGGATCACTGGAATGTAACTGCAGATATTACAACACTCGGTAAGGGCTTTGGTAACGGTTTCCCTGTTACAGCACTTGCAGTATCAAAGGATCTTGCTCCTGCAATTGAAAAGATTTCTGCATCTTCAAGCTACGGCGGTAACCCCATGGCTTGTGCTGCAGCTCTTGAATCAATCAAGGTTATTGAAGAAGAACAGCTTAACGAGCGTTCTGCTCACCTTGGTGAAATCATGCTTAAGAAGATGGAAGAAATGAAGGCTGCTCATCCCATTATCGGTGATGTTCGTGCTATCGGATGTCTTCAGGCTATCGAAATCGTTAAGGATCGCGAAACTAAGGAACCTTTCGCAGAAGCTGGTACAATGATTTACCAGAAGGCTTTCGAAAAGGGTCTTGCTTGGGTACCTTCAGGTCACATCCTTCGTATGTCACCTCCGATGATTCTCGACGACGAAGCTGCGCTTAAGGGTCTTGATATTATCGAAGCAGCAGTTGCTGAAACTGAAAAGCATTTCGGTTATTAATAAATAAAATAACACAAAGGGCCGTCGCATTTTGCGACAGCCCTTGTGCACTTTTATTAAGTTCGTAAAATGAAAGGAAAAATACTATGAAAACAGTAAGATTCGGTCTTATAGGTTGCGGTCTTATGGCTAGAGAATTCGCTTCAGCCGCAGCTCGTTGGTGTCATCTTACAGAAGATGTTCCGAGACCTGAAATTGTTGGTATCTGTTCAGTAGTTCCCAAGGAAATGGAATGGTTCCAGAAGAACTTCCCCGATATCAAATATGCAGTTTCAGACTATAAGGAACTTCTTGATAAGGAAGACATCGATGCTATTTACTGTGCAGTACCTCATAATCTGCACGAAGAATTCTATATCGATATCATCAAGAGTGGTAAGGCACTTCTCGGCGAAAAGCCCTTCGGTATCGATAAGAAAGCTAATGAAAACATTATGAAGGCTATTGAGGAAAACCCCAATACTTTCGTTCGTTGCTGCAGTGAATTCCCTTATTATCCTGCCATGCAGACAATGATTAACTGGTTCAACGAAGGTAAGTTCGGTAAAATCCTTGAAGTACATTGTGGTTTCTGTCACTGTAGTGATATGGATACAACCAAGCCTATTAACTGGAAGAGAATGGTGAAGTTCAACGGTGAATACGGTTGCCTTGGTGACCTTGGTATTCACACACAGCACGTTCCTTTCCGCCTTGGATTCAAACCCAAGACTGTAAGAGCTCATTTCAGTAATATCGTTAAGGAACGTCCCGACGGTAAGGGTGGTATGGCTACTTGCGATACATTCGACAACTGTACAATTT
The DNA here is from genome assembly GCA_045651805.1 of Clostridia bacterium. Taxonomy (GTDB): domain Bacteria; phylum Bacillota; class Clostridia; order UMGS1883; family UMGS1883; genus UMGS1883. The sequence goes on along the minus strand of JAZRTB010000050.1, from coordinate 28,386 downwards.
TCTGTACAACTCTTAACTCTGATGGTGACGAAATTCCGATCACATTTGAGACAAAGAGAATGGCTCCCGGTTCAACAAACCGTTGGTTCTTTGAAATCTATGGTATGGACTGTAGTGCACGTTTCACTTCTGATGATGCTAATGCATTCTATTACACATCATCATGGGGTAAGGAACAGTCATGGAACCGTATCATTATCGGTTATAAGCCTATGATTCCTACAATCACAGGTCCTATCTTTGAATTTGGCTTTACTGATGCTATTCAGCAGCAGATTGCAGCATTTATGCTTGAGTATTCAGGTGTAGAAGTTCCCTTCGGCCTTTTCAAGCCTGAAGAAACAGTTCTTTCACACACACTTGCAACAGCTGCTCTTAAGTCATTCTACAATAAGACAGTTGAAGTTATCGACTGATATAACACAAAAAAGGAGGAAAACAAATGTTAGTAAATATGAACGAAGTTCTCAGACCGGCTAAAGCTAATAAATATGCTGTTGGTCTGTTCAATGCAGTAAACCTTGAACTTGCTCGCGGTATCATTGCTGCTGCAGAAGCTACAAGATCACCGGTTATTATGGGTACAGCGGAAGTACTTCTTCCTTATGGTCCCCTTGAAGAGGTTTCTTACTACCTTATTCCTATGGCAAAGAAGGCGTCTGTTCCCGTAGTTGTACATCTTGACCACGGTCTCAGCTATGACCTTTGCGTTAAGGCTCTTAAGCTTGGTTTCTCATCTGTTATGTATGACTGTTCAACAGATACATACGAAGAAAATGTACGTAAGGTTAAGGAAATGGCAGATATTGCTCATTCTTACGGTGCAACAATCGAAGGTGAGCTTGGTCACGTTGGCGACAATGAAGGTTCAGCAGAAGGTAGTGACCATCTTGCAGATCCTTCAGCATTCTTCACAGATCCTTCTCTTGCAAAGGATTTCGTAGATAAGACAGGTGTTGACGCACTTGCAATCGCTGTTGGTAATGCACACGGTGCATACAAATTACCTCCCAAACTTGACTTTGAAAGAATCCGCACAATTGCAAAGACTGTAGATGTTCCGCTTGTTCTTCACGGTGGATCAGGTCTTACAGATAATGATTTCAAGCAGGCTATCCAGGAAGGTATCAGCAAGGTTAATATCTTTACAGATATCAATGTTGCAGCAGTTGAAGCAGAATTCAAGAAGTTCCACAGTATGGATAAGGGTATTATTGACCTTATTCCTGCAGCAGTTGAAGCTGTAAAGCTTGCAACTATTAACAAGATGGAACTCTTCAGCTCTACAGGTAAGGCTGATATCGGTAAATCAGCTCCTATGTCACAGGATAACATTGATCTTGTTACAAAGCTTGTTGCAGAAGAAATTGCAAAGTATCTTAAGAAATAATTAAGATTTAAAAAGCTCTACGCAATGCGTAGAGCTTTTTTGTCGGAAACAAGCAGGAGCTTATATAATTTGATTGATATTTAAAAATGCGTAATACATCGGTGTATTACGCATTTTTCATTGTTTTAAAGTACCCTGCCGTTAAATATCGGAATAAAAATCCTCTTCAAGAACAATGTTGATGTCAGGAGTTCCTTTATTTATGAATATGTTTTCGGGAAGAGCAAGAGGCACGTTGATTGTACTGCCTGCTTCGTGTTCATAGATGTTTACAGGCTCGGTTTCAATCATACTTATCAGGTCAAGGTCCTCGGCAGAACCATAAACCTCGACAAGATAATCAGAGGGGAGAGAATGACTTTCACCTGAAGTTGTTTTCAATACTATCGGTACCGTCTTTATGTTGTAGAGAGAATAGCTTACCGTAACTTCAGACGGCTTGAATTCCACACCTTCCATAACTTTACCGTTTTTAGCATATGCAACTAATTTCACAGTCTGGCTTCCGCCTTTATTGCCTACAATGACCTTTTCTGTACGGACGGTATCAATTTCGTTGATAAGGCTTTTTGGTGCAGAAATATAAACTTTGTCAACAGAAAGCTTGGTGGATTTGATTTTTACCGAAGCTCCGGAAGCAACTACAATGTCAGGTTTAATACCGAAAGATTTTGTAAGAATAGGCTCAACTACTACGGTTATATCATTGCCTATTGCGTAAAAGCTTCCGCTTGAAACACCTGATGAAATTGACGCGGGAATGATATGAACTCCGGGCTTTTTGATTGATGATACGTTAATTGTGGCATTAAGAGTTTTGTTATTTATTCTTGCCAGTGAAAGACGCTTTGCCGTAGCTTTCACATCAACACTCTGCTCTGAAATTGAATAAACGGAAAGACCGTTTTCTTTTAAAGCCTGTTCGCCGACAATTGTTATAGGTACGTTTTTTACTGTTTTTGTCATGGAAGGGTTTTCCTGGTAAGAAACGTAAAACCATAGAATAATTGCAAATGTAACACAAATGATTTTTACGAACTTTTTATTTTGCATTATTTTTTCCATTTGATACGCTCCTTCCATTTTTTGATAATCTTTTCTTCTTTTTTCTCAGTTCCTGAAGAAAGGACCTTTATTATCATCTTTTTGAGCGTTTCTTCTGTATAGTTACGACTCATATTGCCGTTAGTTGTGAAACTGATTTTACCGGTTTCTTCACTGACAACAATAACTGCGGCATCGGAGCTTTCAGAAAGTCCAAGTGCGGCACGATGTCTTGTTCCGAATTCCTGACTGAGTGTTTCATTCTGAGTAAGGGGGAGAATACAGCCTGCGGCGGCAACTCTGTCCTCACGTATTATGACTGCACCATCATGAAGAGGAGTGTTTGGAATGAAAATATTTACAAGAAGCTCACTTGAAACTTTTGCGTCAACTTCTGTGCCTGTTCGTACAATATCACTGATTTTGATTTCTCTTTCAAGAACAATAAGGGCACCGATACGTCTGCTTGACATCGCACTTGCTGCCGCAGCAATTTCTGCAGCAGTTGTCTCAACATCGTTTTTTTCAGCAGAAAAGAGTGTCGCAAAATTTGTTTTACCGATTTTTTCAAGAGTTCTGCGGAGTTCCGGCTGGAAAACAACGATAAGTGCCATAATACCGAATTGTGTAAGGTTTTTAAGCAGATAGTTTATTGTGTTAAGCTGTAAAAGATTGCTTATTCCTGCAAAAATAAGCATAAGAACAATACCTTTAATCAAAGTACCGGCTCTGGTTTCGCGTAAAAGGCCGGAAAGCTTATAGAATAAGTATGCAACTATTGCAATATCCAAAGCATCTTCAATTCTCAAGGCAAGCAGGGAAGCGGGAATATCGCTCATAAAAGTTTCAAACACTGATTCCAACCACCTTTTGTAGGATTAATATTATTATACAATAAAGTGGATCGTTTTTAAAGAGTTTTTTTAAATATTTATAAAATATTTAGTTTAGTAACTTTTCAAGTGCCTGAACCGTGTTTGTAATATCGTCTTTTGTGTTGAAATAACCTACGGAGATTCTCAGAAGCCCATCTGTTATTGTGCCGAGAGTTCTGTGTGCCATAGGAGCACAATGCAAGCCTGCACGTACTGCGATTTTATATTCGTTGTCAAGCTTTGATGCGATTTCTACACAATCGTGATTAAGACACCTTAACCCCGTTACACCAACACGTGGATTGCCTATCAAGCGAACGCCCTTTACAGCTGAAATTTGCTCGTGTAAAAATTTTGAAAGTTCCAGCTCTTTTTCACCTGCGCCTTCTCTTTTGACGAACTTTATTCCTTCGCAAAGACCTGCAATTCCGCAAGCATTAAGAGTACCTGCTTCGTAACGGTCGGGGGAAATATCCGGCATCAGTGCGCTTTCTGAAAAACTTCCGGTACCACCTTCGGTAAGGGTGTTAAGTTTAAGCCCTTGTCGGATGTATAAAGCTCCCGTACCGAAAGGTCCGTACAGTCCTTTGTGACCGGCAAATGCTATCATATCGGCAAATTTGCTGTTTACATCTATAACTCCTGCTGTTTGTGCAGCATCTATGAGTGTAAGAACACCATGCTTTTTTGCAATAGCGCATATCTGCTCAACAGGGTTTACGGTGCCGACAACATTTGATGCGTGTATAACACAGAGAAGGCGTGTCTTTTCCGTGATAAGGGGGAGTATTGTCTGCGGATCGAGAAAACCCGAAAAGTCACAACGGGCTATTTTTACTGTAGCACCTTGCTTTTCAAGATTTACCGCACTTCGAAGAGCGCTGTTGTGTTCCATGGAAGAAAGTATGATTTCATCTCCCGGTCTGACAGTTCCTTTTATTGCAAGATTAATTGCTTCTGTTGCATTTTTGGTGAAAATAATTTCATCGGGACTGTCTGCACCGATAAAATCAGCAAAAACTTCACGACATTCATAAATTTTTTCACTGCTTTTACGTGATAACATATGGAAACCTCTGCCGGGATTACCACCGTAGTTTTGCATAAGGTCTGTGACAGCATCAATTACGCATTGAGGTTTTGGAAAGGTAGTGGCAGCATTATCAAGATATATCATAAAAAACTCCTTTCGTCATACGGACGCATTTTCATACTCTTTCATAAGTCTTTTTTCCGTTTGATAAGTTTTCTGTATAAAAAGCCCGTATTCTTATTCCAAGTTCGGATGAAATACTTTCAATAAGATTTTTTGAGCTGTCATCAAACCTGATACTGTAACCGCATCCTTCTTTTGCAAGCGAGCCGGGTGTTTGTATAATACTCGTATATATACCAAGCTCAATGCTACGACGTTTGATTCTGTTAGCCGAGGTCAGAGAGGCAACTGTTGCAAGCATTAGATATCGTCCTTTCATAATGTTTTCCTCTATTATTTTATGCAAAGAAGTAAAAAATGGCTTACAAAGTATAAAAAACTATAAAAAATGTAACAAATTCGTAAAGATTAGCAAAAAAATGTTGAAATGGTGCGCGAAAAGTGTTATTATTAATATGTATGTTTGTATACATAAAACTGATTGGAGGGAGAATAATTGGTTAGTAAGTATCTTAATAACATTCTTGTACAGATGAGCAAGATTCTGGGATGTCCTGTCGGCATTATTGAAAACAGCGGATCGGTAGTATCTTCTGCAAGATGTGATGTGGTTGAGAGCAATGTTAAAACAATTATTTCCGAATGCACTAATTCTGTCGATAATATTGTGAAAATGCTTGGCTCAACGTTTAAATCTGTTGCTTCAAGAGGAAAGACAGAATATATCGTGTTTATTGAAAACGACTCTGAAGACAGCATTAAAGATATAGAAATGCTTACAGCATATATTGCAAATATGCGCCAGATGCATAACGATAAATATGATAAAGCTAACTTTATAAAGAATATTCTTGCAGACAGTATCCTTCCCGGTGATGTTTTCCTTAAAAGTAAGGAACTTCATCTTTCTTATGATGCTGACAGAGCTGTGTTTGCGCTTCAGTATGATGAAATCCGCGGAGTGGACGTTTATGACATTATCAATGGCATTTTCCCCGATAATGGCAAAGACTTTGTTATTGATCTTGATAACAGTATGGTTGCAATCGTTAAAGAAGTGAAGATGGGCATTGATGCCAATGAGCTTGAAAAGATTGCACGTCAGATAACCGATACTGTTACAAGTGAAGCAATGGTTAATATAAGACTTGGTGTGGGAACCATTGCGACAAGTATAAAAGATATTGCAAAAAGCTATAAGGAAGCTCGCATTGCTCTTGAAGTAGGTAAGGTGTTTGACGGGGAGAAGAATATTATAAACTACGATAATCTCGGTATTGCAAGACTTATTTATCAGCTTCCCACAACCCTTTGTGAGCTCTTCCTTTCTGAAGTATTCAAGAAAGATTCTATTGATTCTCTTGATCAGGAGACTCTTTACACAATACAGAAGTTTTTTGAAAACAATCTGAACGTTTCTGAAACATCACGTCAGCTTTATGTTCACAGAAACACATTGGTTTACAGATTGGATAAAGTCAGAAAAATGACGGGACTTGACCTTAGAATATTTGACCATGCAATCGTATTTAAGGTTGCTCTTATGGTTAAAAAATATCTCGTTTCAAATCCTATACGCATTTGAAATTCCCGAAAGGATGGTTAGATGATAAAGTTTGATAATGTATCGGTTGTATACGATAAAAATATCGTTGGACTTGATAAAGTGTCTTTTGAAATCAAAAAAGGCGAGTTTGTTTTCCTTGTTGGTAAAACCGGTGCGGGAAAAAGTTCTGCGATGAAGCTTCTTACAGGTGAAATAATGCCTACGGAGGGTGACGTTGTTGTTGACGGAATCGTAGTTAATTCACTTAAACGCAGAAAGATTCCTTATCTCAGAAGAGCCCAGGGTGTAGTTTTCCAGGATTTCAGACTTCTTCCGAACAAGACTGTTTATGAGAATGTTGCATTTGCTATGGAAATCATCGGCGTTAAGAAAAAGGTTATTGACCGTGCAGTTCCCAAGGTGCTTGAATATGTAGGTCTTTCTGACAGAGCGAAGAACTATCCTGATGAAATTTCAGGCGGTGAACAGCAGCGAGTAAGTATAGCAAGAGCGATTGTAAATCAGCCTTCTCTTATAATTGCAGACGAGCCTACGGGTAATCTTGACGTTCAGACGTCTGACGAAATTATGAAACTGTTCGAGAGAATCAATGAAAAGGGTACAACCATTGTTATGGTTACACACTCTGAAAAAATAGTAAATGATATGCACAAGCGCGTAATTCAGCTTGAGAATGGCGTAGTTGTCAGAGATGAAGAGAATGGGGTGTATAATCTTGGCGTTTAGAAATTTCAGATATTACATAAAAAGTGCGGCAAGCTCTTTTGTAAGAAACGGTATTATGACAATTGCTTCGTTTGTTACCGTTACCTGTGCGTTGTTCCTTTTCGGCGTTGTTCTTCTTTTTACAATGAATCTTAATTCTATCAGTAAACAGATTCAGGAACAATGCGAAATTCAGGCGTACATAAACATTGATGCTGATGAAGAGGCTCAGCAAAGAGTGTATAACGAGATTTTAAAGCATCATAATGTAAAAGCTGTGGAGCTCGAAACAAAGGAGCAGGCTTTGAATAATTTCAAGAAGGAACTTGGGGAAAGTGCACACGTTCTTGACGGTCTTGAGGAGCAGGACTTCCTGAGAAGCTCAATAAAAGTTACTTTAAAGGATATCCGTGGTGCAAAGACTACGGCACAGGACCTTGCACTTATTAAAGATGTTGCAGAAGTAAAGAATCGTCAGGATGTTGTTCAGAAGGTTCTTAAATTCACAACTGCTCTTGAACGTGGAAGTGCTATTGCTATGATTATTCTTCTTCTTATAGCTGTGTTTATTATCAAAAATACAATTAAGCTCAGCGTGTATGCAAGAGAAAAGGAAATTCATATTATGAAGTTTGTCGGTGCTACAGACGGATTCATACGTATGCCGTTCGTGCTTGAGGGTATTATGATAGGTCTTCTGGGATTCATCGTTTCTTTCGTAATAATCATATTTGGCTATAGTGCTGTGGTATCTTCTGTAAGTAATGTGATCAATATGTTCAGATTTATTCCTTTGCAGCAGTGTGTGCTGGTACTTGGTTTGTCAATGGCGCTTTTTGGTGTGCTTATGGGTGCAATCGGAAGCGGTCTGTCAATCAAAAAGCATCTTAAGGTGTGATTTTCTGACATAAATCAAAGGAAGAAAGGATATGATTAGTGTGAAAAGCAGACGTAAAAGAGAGCATCTTAAACGTATTGTTGCGATTGCATGTGCGATTCTTGTTATACTTGCTTTTGCGGCATCGATAATAATGCCTGCGGCGATGGCTGTCAGCAGAGCTGATGTTGACGATGCGAAGCGGGAAACCGAAGAGGCAAGAGACGATATGGAAAGAGCTGAACGTGAAAGACAGCAGGCTCTCGAAGAATATAATGCTCTTGAGCAGCAGATTACCGATACAAATACTGAAATTGCAAACGTAAAAAATGAGATAAAGCAGACCAATCTTGATATTGAACAGAAAGAAGCGGAGCTTATAAAAGCGGAGGAGGATTACAAAAACCATCTTGAAGCTTTTAAAATCCGTGCAAGAGCGATGTATGAGAATACAGATGTTGATTATCTTGAAATTCTTTTTGGTGCAAAAGATTTCGGTGATTTACTTTCAAAAATAGAAATTATTTCACAGATTATGAAATATGACCAGGATATTCTCACAAAAATCGAAGAAACAAAAAACCAGATTATAAAAACTAAAGAAGAACTGAATGTGAAACGTACACTTCTTGAAGCGAGTATGGCAGAGCTTGAAGTGCAGAGACTTGCTCTTGAAGCGATGAGTGCAGAAAAGCAGAAAATGCTTGATGAAATTGCCAAAGACGTTGAAATGTACAGAATAATCTATGAAGCAAAAGAAGCGGCAGAAGCGGCTGCTATCAAAGAGTATGAATCGGCACTTCAGTATTCTGCAAACCCTGTTGCGTATACGGGTGGTAAGTTTATGTGGCCGGTTCCTTCAACCAGACGTATAACGAGTGCATACGGATATCGAATACATCCGGTGTACGGGACGCGGAAATTCCATGCGGGAATTGATATAGGTGCAGCGTTGGGTGCTGACATCGTGGCTGCGGCTGACGGTGTCGTAACTCTTGCGGCAACCAACGGCGGTTACGGTCAATGTATTATTATTAACCACGGTAGTGGTATAAGTACTCTTTACGGACACAATAGTGAACTTGAGGTTGTAACAGGTGATAAGGTTGTAAAGGGCCAGATTATTGCAAAAGCCGGTTCTACAGGCGTTTCTACAGGCCCGCACCTTCATTTTGAAGTACGTGTTAACGGTGGAACAGATGACCCGATGAACTATTTTTAATAGAAGTTGACAGGTGAGGGAGATTTTAAATTGCTTAAAAAAAACTGGGTTAAAAATTTAATAGCCGGTGTGGGCATAGCTGTATTGTCAGTTGTGCTTACATTGGTTGGAGTAAAGCTTTATTTTGAAAATCTTCCCATACCGCTTGATAATGTCATAAGAGTATCAAAACTCATTGATTCTGAATATGTCGGGGAATATGATCCCGAAAAGATTGAAGAAAATATGATCAATGCCATAATAAGCGGTCTTGATGATAAGTATGCGGTTTATTACAACGGCGAGAATGCGGAAGAAACCATGCAGAAATTAGACGGATATTATATAGGTATTGGTGTTGAAGTTCTTTCAAATACCGATGAAAATAAAATTGAAGTTGTTTCTGCCTATGGTGGTTCACCTGCTGAAAAAGCCGGAATAAAGAGCGGAGATTTTATTATCGGAATTGACGGGAAAGAGTTTTCTGCAGAAACGATGGCAGATGCTGTTGTTTATATGAAAGGCTCTAAAGCTGAAAACCCTTTAGAAGAAGAAATTGTGCTTACTATAGAGCGTGACGGAGAAATTCTGGAGTTTAAGCTTAAGAGGGCAAGGGTTGATTTATACAAGGTTGAGAAGCAGATTATTGATGGAATTTGTTATATAGAATATGGTGGCTTTACAGAGAATTCAATGACTGAATTTAAAAAAATAGTTGAATCGCTTGATTCGTCTGTGAAAGGAATAGTAGTAGACATCAGAAATAATCCGGGTGGCGATGTTGATAGTGCAATTGAACTTTGCGACCTGTTCCTTGATGACGAACTTATTATGTACACCGTTGATAAAAACGAAAAGAGAACAGAATACTATGCCAAGCGTGGAAAATGTGATCTGCCGCTTGCAATTATGGTGAATGGTGCAAGTGCAAGTGCGTCGGAAATTTTTGCCGGAGCTCTGCAGGCAAACGGAAGAGCTGTTATAGTAGGGGATAAAACCTATGGAAAAGGCGTCAGTCAGACTGTTCAGTATGTAAATCCAAGAGATCCCTCGGCAGGAATAGTAAAATTTACCGTTTGTAAAAATTATACTCCCGACGGCAAATGGATTGGTGAATCGATAATTCCGGATGTTAATGTAACTTCAGAATCTGAAATTGCCGACATAAGAGAAGACGAAGTGTTTATTGCGGCAGTTAACAGTTTAAAATAAAGGAAAACAGAAAATGAAAAAGAAGATATTATCCGTTGTGTTGGCGATATTGGTGCTTACGGTATCTTTCTCGTCGGTTTTTTCGGAAAATGAAACAACTGAAGAAGTTAATACAGAAATGACAACCCTTTCTGCAAAGTCACCCCATGTAGTGGTCGCTGACCAGGAAACCGGAATGATTATTTATAAAAAAGGTGCGGATGAGAGAGTTTACCCTGCAGACCTGACTAAAATAATGACAGCGGTTCTTGTATTGGAAAACTGTAAACTTGAGGAAATCGCAACTGCAAGTGAAACTGCTCTTTCAAATGTTTCCTCCGGTTCAAGTAAGCTTGGTATTATAAAGGAAGAAAAGCTTTCTGTAAGACAGCTTCTTTATGCAATGCTTCTCGGAAATGCTGCAGATGCGGCAAATGTTCTTGCGGAAAAAACCTCCGGAAGTATAGAAGAATTTGTCAAGCTTATGAATGAGCGTGCCAAAGAATTAGGAATGGAAAATACCAATTTTACAAATCCTTCAGGGGATCACGATGAGAGACACTACACTACTGCAGCGGATATGACAAAATTGTCTGTTTGTGCTATGGCAATAGCTGATTTTAAGGAAATTGTAAAATGCGATTCTTACAGTATTCCCGCTACAGAGAAAAGTGATTCTGCACGCAGTATCAAAAATACAAATCATCTTGTAAGCAGGCTTATACGCGGAGATTATTATTATAAGAATGCTACAGGAATGAAAACGGGATACACAACAGAGGCAAAGCATTGTATTGCAGCGTCTGCAGAGAAGGATGGAATGTCCCTTATAGCTCTTGTTTTTGAGGCAGAGAATGTAGAGGGTGTAGCACAGAGCTATAAAGATTGCTCTGATATGTTTGAATTTGTATTCAATAATTATCTTGTACACAGAATTGTGCAGAAAGGTGATATTCTTGCACAGACGGAGGTTGTTAATACAAGACGAACAAGCAAACTGATTCTTAAAGCGGACAAACCGCTTTCGGTATTGTATCTTAAGACTGAAGACAAACCGAAGGTTACTTATAAAGATACTTTTCCTGCACAGGTAAGTGCTCCTGTAACGGCTAACCAGGTAATAGGTACCCGCGAGTATTTCGTAGGAAATGAATCTATAGGTGTGGTTAATCTTGTTGCAGATAAGAATTATGCGTTAGACCCCATAACCTTTATTGTGAACAAAATGATTGCTTTTGTAACTTCTCCGTGGCTTTTTGTTACTATTGCATTGGTGATTACGGCATTTATCTTATATGAAAGAAGACGGAGAAAGCTTCTCCGACAAAAAAGGCGCGAAGAAAGAGCAAAACGCAGTAAGCTTATGATAGAAGAAATTGATAAATTATAATTACGAAAACAGGCTTTTTCTCTGAAGGGAAAAAGCCTGTTTTCGTATTGACAGTAAATATTATATATGCTATTCTTAAAGTCAAGAGGTGATTTAAATGGAAAAAAATATTATGTATAACTTTACTGGTGAAGACCACCGTATCAGACTTGAAAATATAAGATTTATTGAAACAAATCTTAAAGGTTCTTTGAAAAAAGACCTCATTACTTACTATGAGCCTGCGCAGTATGTATGGCCGAAAGTAAGATTTGATAATCTTGAGGAAGATGAAAAGAAACTTAAAGAACTTTCGGAGCAGGGAATAGATATTATCCAGATATGGGAGCATTGTTCTGACTACATGCGTCCCGACGGTACTCTCGGACCACGTGCGGAACATGATCCTCATCAGGGAGAATGGATGTATCGTCCTTACGATAAGGAGCTTGGAAAGAAATTTATAGACCTTGTACATAAATATGGGATGAAGGTTATTCCTTACACATCAACAAACTTTTTTGTAAGACAGTCACCGCTTTTTAAGGAAGAGTGGGCGTCAGACAAAATGTTTGATCTTGGTGCCTGTCTTGCACATTGCAGCGCGTTAAGCCCCGGATGGCGTGAGCAGATTGTGAAACAGTATGCAACAATTCTTGATGAGTACGATTTTGACGGTATCTATATTGATACAGGTTATCAGAGAATTACTGACTACAGCGGATATATGCACTATTATGATGATGAGGTAAGAACTGCCGCTGATGAAATTCTTGCATTCGAAGAAACCCGTGAACACGACGGAGGTATGCAGGACCTTCTCGGACTTATTTATGGTGAAGTAAAACGACGCGGAAAAATTCTTAAGCTTCATAAAGAGGGTTATGATACAGTATGGGCTGATTTCAAGGTTTACGACTATCTTTGGGTTGGTGAAGCTGTCCGCAATATTAATCACATACGAGAACATTCAAAAGCATATGATGCATATGTTGTTCCGGACTACAATTTCGGCGCGATAGATGAGCATGAACGTTATCTTAATACAATCCCCTTTATGCAGTTCCCCGTAATGCGTGATGCAAAAATGGGTATCGGCTCAAAGGATGCAGGTGTACCTGATTTTGAAGAAATGGTTAAGTGGCTCAAGCTCTATAAGAAAATGACAACATACGGAACATGGGCTTATGTTGATATCAAAGTACCTAAAATTGTAAAGCCTGAGGGTGAGGAAACGGTTGTATCTGCTTTCATAAATCTTGATATGTATATCGTTATTGCGAACTACTCGGACGAAAAAGATACTGTTAAGCTTAACGGTAAATTTACTGAAGTTACGATTGATGGCGATGCAGGGGAGGTAGAGGGTGAAATTACTCTTAATCCCAGACAAATGAAAATTCTCAGATTCCATACTCCTGATGAATGGAAAAAAGATGAAAAAAAGGCAGTAGGATTTGATACTGCAGGAAATCTTTTAGGATAACAACAAAAAAACAGACTGTACAGTCTGTTTTTTTGTTGAAGATAAACTCAATAATTTTCTTTTCTAACTTCGAAATAAGCCTGGGGATGCTTACATACGGGGCAAAGCTGGGGAGCTTTCTTACCCATAACAAGGTGACCGCAGTTACGGCATTCCCACATACTTTCTTCTGCCTTTTCAAATACCTTCTGCATTTCTACATTATTAAGAAGTGCACGGTAACGGTCTTCGTGAGCCTTTTCAATCTTTGCTACTGCACGGAACTGTGCTGCAAGCTCTGTAAAGCCTTCCTCGTCTGCAACTTCTGCAAAACCTTTGTACATATCGGTCCATTCATAGTTTTCGCCTTCAGCCGCAGAAAGAAGATTTCCTGATGTTTCGCCGAGAAGACCAAGAGCCTTGAACCAAAGCTTTGCATGCTCCTTTTCATTGTTTGCTGTTTCTTCAAAAATAGCAGCAATCTGCTGATAGCCTTCCTTCTTTGCAACTGATGCAAAATAAGTGTACTTGTTTCTAGCCTGTGATTCTCCTGCAAATGCTGCAAGGAGGTTTGCTTCTGTTCTTGAACCTTTTAATTCCATTAAAAACACCTCATTTTATATTAATTTCACAAATTTCATAAATAGCTTCCCAGATATCTTCTGCACCCATTCCCGTTTCTGCGCTGAATGGCATCATAATATCATCATCTTCAAGCTCAAGAGTATAGTAAATGTCATCAAGATGGTCATTAAGCTTGGTTTTAGCTATTTTGTCGCATTTTGTAGCGACAACAAACGCAAAGCCGTGGCGCTCGCGTATGTAATTAAGCATTACAATGTCATCGTTTGTGGGTTTATGTCTTGCATCCACAAGAAGGACTGTACAGGCAAGTGTTTCGCGGGTGTCAAGATATGTTTCTATCATATTACCCCATTTTTTCTTTTCATCCTTACTTACCTTAGCGTAGCCATACCCCGGTAAATCAACAAAATTTATCGTGTTGTCGATGTTGTAAAAGTTAATTGTTGCGGTTTTTCCCGGCTTTGAACTTGTTCTTGCAAGGGAATTGCGGTTAAGCATTTTGTTTATAAAAGAACTTTTTCCTACATTACTTCTTCCTGCAAAAGCGATGTCGGGGAATGCAGTATCGGGATATTGTTTGGGAGAAACTGCCGATATAGTAAGTTCTACCTTATGAATATTCACGATGTACACTCCTTTCCTTTGTTTCCTTTACTTTCTTTTGTGATGCGCTTACGGCACTCTTGCAAAGTGCAATATTAAGCACCTCGGAACATCTTTCTACAGGGTAGAATGTTATATCAGAAAAAATGCTTTCGGGAATATCCTCAAAGTCTTTAACGTTTGATTTTGGAACAATAATGTTTTTGATTCCGTATCTGTATGCTGCAAGAACCTTCTCCTTAAGTCCGCCAATGGGCAGAACTTTTCCGGTCAATGAAATTTCACCGGTCATTGCAATATCACTTCTTACCGGAGTGAGGGAGAGTGCGCTTGCAACGGTGGTTGCAATTGTTATTCCTGCACTTGGACCGTCTTTGGGTACTGCACCTTCAGGGAAGTGAATGTGTATATCACGTGTCTTGTAAAAATCAGGTTCAATACCAAGCTCATCTGCAATGGTTCTTATAAATGAAACTGCTGTTTCCGCAGATTCCTTCATAACATCGCCCAGCTTGCCTGTAATCTGAAGTTTACCTGTGCCGTGCATCGTTACAACTTCGCACTTAAGAAGTTCACCGCCTACACTTGTCCAGGCAAGACCGTTTGTTACACCAACTTCAGCCTTGGAGGAAATGTCCTCATCAACATACTTTTTATTGCCGAGAAAAGAAGAAAGATTCTTGTCTGTGACAGAAATTCCTTTTTCGCCTTCGGAAAGTGCCATTACGCACTTTCTGCAAAGCTTTGCGATTTCTCTTTCAAGCTTTCTTACACCTGATTCTCGTGTGTAGAAATTAATGATTTCAGAAATAGCCTTGTCGGAAATTTTAAGCATTTTTGAATCAATAAGATGCTTTTCCATCTGCTTGGGAATAAGATGCTTTTTCGCTATGTTAAGTTTCTCCTCGTATGTGTAGCTGGAAAGCTCAATTATCTCAAGTCTGTCAAGAAGAGGAGAGGGAATTGTAGAAGTATCATTGGCAGTTGCAATAAAGAGCACCTTTGAAAGGTCAAGACCTACTTCAAGGTAGTTATCTCTGAATGCCACATTCTGCTCCGAATCAAGAATTTCAAGAAGTGCAGATGCAGGGTCGCCTTTATAGTCTGCACCGATTTTATCAATTTCATCCAACAAAATAAGCGGATTTGATGTTTGTGCCTGCTTAAGAGCGTTTACAATGCGTCCCGGCATTGCACCGACATATGTTTTTCTGTGCCCACGAAGCTCTGACTCGTCCTTCATTCCGCCGAGGCTTATTCTGGCATATTTTCTGCCGGTAGCCTCTGCAATTGATTTTGCAACAGAAGTTTTACCTACACCGGGCGCACCGTAAAGGCAGATAATACTGCCGCAGGGATTACTGCTTCTGTTTATAACGGCAAGCTGCTCGATAACTCTTTCTTTAACCTTTTCCATTCCGTAATGGTCGCGGTCAAGAATCATGCGGGCATCTTTAAGACTTTTATTTTCTTCCGAATATGTTTCCCACGGAAGTGAGCATATGAGGTCGAGATAGTTTCGTGAAATATTACTTTCAGGAGAAGAGGGCGGAAGCTTATCGTAAGAATTAAGCTCACGAACTGCTTTTTCATAAACCTCTTCAGGAAGAGGAATACTTTCAATTTTCGCACGGAGCTCTTCAATTTCATCGATTTTGTCGTCTCCGAGCTCTGTGTGAATTGCTTTAAGCTGCTCTCTTAAGTAATACTCGTGATTATGGTCGTCCATCTGCTGTTTTACATGAGCAGAAATAATACTCTCCACATCGAGAATTTTCACTTCTTTTGCCATTATATCAAGAAGCTTCAGAAGTCTTTTCTTGACGTTAGTGATTTCAAGTAATGTCTGCTTTGAACGATTGTCACGAATGAGATTTGACGCAATTGTGTCAGAAAATTCAGAAGGCTTTGTTTCGGGAAGATCCTTTAAAAACGCTTCCGTTGCAAGCTTCGGATTAAACTCAATATAATCGTTTATAAGAAAATGAATCTGATTTAAATATGCAGAATATTCTTCAACGGAAAGACCTTTTTCGGAAGATGATTTGTAAACGACTTCACCCTCATAAAGTGTGTCGGTAACAAAACCCGAGGTGAGCTTTCCTCTTGAAACGCCTTCAACAAGAATTCTTATGCATCCGTCAGGGAGCTTTACGAGTTGCTTTATTTTAGCAATCACACCGAAAGAGTTTACATCGCTTTCCGTAGGCTCTTCAATCAGATCATCCTTTTGAGCTGCAAGGAATATGAGGCCATCATTTGATATAGCTTTTTCAATAGCCGCTTTACTTTTATCCCTCGCTACGTCAAAATGAAATACCGTTCCGGGGAATATGATGAATCCCCGGATCGGAATTATTGGTAATAATGATTTTTTTGTTGCCATAGAAAACGTCCTTATTTTATAGTAGAAGTATATACATCATAATCGCTTGTAATTGTGACAGGAGATGAAACCATAAGAGTTTCAACAACTTCGTTCAATGAAGCTTCTGCAAGAGACATCTGAAGTGTGGAAGCATTTCCTTCAATCCAGATGTCATCGATGGGATATCTGTAAATAATGTGATAACCGTAAGAAGACTTAACAGGAGTCTTGGTATAAGAATTTACTGCAAGATTAAAAGATGCAGTTTCAAATTCAGGAACCATTTCTCCGTAGGTGAAGGTATAACCGTCAATTGGCTGACCGGAATCAAGACTGTATTCTGAAACAAGGTCATCGAATTTCTTTCCTGTAGCGATTGAATTTATTATCTTGTTTGCAGTTTCAAGATCTTCAACAAGGATGTGCTTAACCTTTACATAGTTGTCATTGCAGATTACCTTAAGCTCGTCAAGAGTATAGGGAACCTGAATATATCTTGAATAGAGGTCGTTCATGTAATAGTCGTATACAGTATTGATTTTGATATATTCTTCAAAATCTGCTGCAGAAATGCTGTTTGCACGAAGGAATTCCTCATAATCAGCATCTGAAGCAAACTGGCTTCTGTAGCTTGACCATGTTTCATCAATAGCACTTATAACATCACTCTTCTCAAGGTAATTTGACTTTACAGCTTCTTCATATACTGCAATGATAGGATGCATACTTGAAGTGAGTGAATCTGAAAAATACTTTGCTACGGGAATACCTTCCATAGTAAGAGTCTGAAGTGTCTTATCTGATGAGTAGTTATCACAGTAGTAGGGGAACATAGCTGAGTTACATGTCTGTGCTATATTAATATTATAGAAAGAACCTTTTACAGGAGTATTTCCGACAGTAATGAGAGTTGTGTCAGAGAACTTCTTCATGGATGCTGCATCAACAAAGAAAGGTCTTTCACCGATATATACTGTGCTTGTAGCTGCATCCCATGCAACATTTTCGCCGAGAGCGTTTGCAAGAGCACGAACGGGAAGGTATGTTGTACCGTCAATGATGAAAGGCTCAACAATGTTGCCGTTTGCATCTTTGGGAATAACTTCATAATCATCAACAATGAGCTTAATATCTTTATATACTGTTGTAACTTCTACCGTAGCTCTGTAACTTGCGGGAATGTCGTCAGGAGAGGGGGTAGGTTCGGCCTGTCCGCTGATAACAACTGCATTTGCCTCTGAATCCCAAAGTACGTTTTTGCCGAGTGCAGTGGCAAGAGCACGAACGGGAAGATAAGTTGTACCATCAATAATAAACGGGTCAACAATATTACCGTTTACATCTCTGGGAATAACTCTTGTACCGTCAACAACAATTTTAATGTTATTGTAAGTAGCTATAGCTGTTTTCTCTGTGCTTGCTGCAAATGCAGTTGAAGAACAAAGCATTATTGCAGAAATTATAACTGCAATACATTTTTTTGCGTTTTTCTTGAACATAATTTGTACCTCGCATTATATAAAATTTGGAATAAAAAAATATCCAAACTAATATTAACATATTATAAGGAAAAAATCAATAAAAAGAAAAAGTTTTTGAAAGGAAATTAACAGAATATTCACATATTATTCATTGACGAAATTTGGAAAGTTTGATATAATTACAGTGATAAATGGCATAAATTGTAAATACAAGGAGGAAAAAACAATGAAATCGACAGGAATTATTCGTAAAGTAGACGAGCTTGGAAGAATAGTTCTTCCCAAGGAAATGCGTACAACTTTTGATATAAAGGAACGTGACCCGATTGAGATTTATGTGGAAGGGGACAGTATTATACTTAAAAAATACAACCCCACATGTATTTTCTGCGGTAATAGTGAGAACGTTTATCTTTATGCGGACAAAAATATTTGCAAAAATTGCATTGATGACTTGAAAAAAAAGACATTATGACTTGAAAAAAGGGCTACTTGGTGATATAATCATCAGGTAGTTCTATTTTTTTTGTACAGGAGGAATTTTTGTGAAATCTGTAATTACGGTTATCGGGCAAGATGCTGTTGGCATAATTGCGAAAGTAAGTAAGTTTCTTGCTGAAAATAAAATTAATATTATTGATATTTCCCAGACTACCGACGATAAGCAATTCCTTATGGTTATGGTGGTTGATATTGAGCATGCGTCGATATCTTTTTATGAAGCGGCAGAAATGCTTAAAAAACTTGGCGATGAGATGGGTCTCAGAATCCAGGTGCGTCATAAAAAAGTATTTGATTCAATGCACAGAATATAAGGAGGTAGTCTGATGTTAAATCCTTTTGAAATAATGGAAACTATCAAGATGGTTGATAATGAGCATCTTGATATAAGAACAATTACAATGGGTATTTCACTTCTTGACTGTATGAGTGAGGATTATAAGGTTGCAACACAGAAGGTTTATGATAAAGTAACACGCCTTGCAGAAAACCTTGTTCCTGTTGGTGAACAGCTTGAAAAGGAGTTGGGAATTCCGATTATCAATAAAAGAATTTCAGTAACACCTATTTCAATTGTTGGTCATCCTTGCGGAAATTATGTTGAGTTTGCAAGGGCACTTGACCGTGCGGCTGATACAACCGGTGTAAACTTTATCGGCGGATATTCGGCTCTTGTACAGAAAGGCTATACAAAAGGGGAGTATGAATTTATTGAAACTATTCCCGAAGCACTTTGTACAACAAACAGAATTTGTTCAAGTGTAAACGTTGGTTCTACAAAAGCAGGTATTTCTATGGATGCCGTAGCACATATGGGCAGAATTATTAAGAAAACTGCAGAAATGTCTGCAGACAGAGACGGGTTCGGTTGTGCTAAACTTGTTGTGTTTGCAAATGCGGTTGAGGATAATCCCTTTATGGCAGGTGCTTTCCACGGCGTTGGTGAGGGTGAGTGTGTTATAAATGTCGGCGTAAGCGGACCGGGTGTTGTTAAAAAGGCTCTTGAAAAGGTAAAGGGCGAGGATTTTGGCGTTGTAGCAGATACAATTAAGAAAACTGCTTTCAAAATAACCCGTATGGGTCAGCTTGTTGCAACTGAGGCGGCTGAAAGACTTAATGCACAGCGTGGCATAGTTGACCTTTCTCTTGCTCCAACTCCTGCAATCGGCGATAGTGTTGCATATATTCTTGAAGAAATGGGTGTTGAGAAATGTGGTGCTCCCGGTACTACTGCGGCACTTGCTCTTCTTAACGATGCTGTTAAAAAAGGTGGCGTAATGGCATCATCTTATGTCGGTGGATTAAGCGGTGCATTCATTCCCGTAAGCGAGGATGCAGGTATGATTGAAGCGGTTAAGTGCGGTGCACTTTCTCTTGAAAAGCTTGAAGCGATGACCTGTGTATGCTCTGTTGGTATAGATATGGTTGTTGTTCCCGGTGATACAACTGCAGAAACTATTTCAGGTATTCTTGCAGATGAAGTTGCAATCGGTGTTGTAAACACCAAGACAACAGCTCTTCGTATAATTCCTGCTCCCGGTAAAAAGGTGGGGGATGTGGTTGAATTCGGCGGACTTCTCGGAACAGGTCCCGTAATGCCCGTAAATAACTTCGGTTGTGTTGACTTCATAAATCGCGGAGGAAGAATCCCCGCACCTATGCATAGTCTTAAAAACTAAAAACAAGCATAAAAAAACGTGTTGGAAAATTCCAACACGTTTTTTGTTTTAGATTCTGTTATGCAATCTGTGTTGCGATATAAATTGCAAAGAGTGCAACTGAAATCCACATTACGGGAGAGATGTCCTTAACCTTGCCTGTGCAAATCTTAAGAACTACCCATGAAACAATTGCAAACATAATACCTGTTGCGATTGAATATGCAAAAGGCATCATAACAACTGCAAGGAAACCGCCGATAGCATCTGCCATATCAGTTTCAAAGTCCATCTGTGTTACTGCTGAAAGCATGAGAAGACCAACGAAAAGCATAGCAGGAGCTGTAGCAAATCCAGGGATTGCAAGGAAAATAGGCGCGAAAGGAATTGCAAGAAGGAAGAGAATACCTGTTGTCAAAGCTGTAAGACCTGTTTTACCACCTGCAGCTACACCTGCACTTGATTCAACATAGCTTGTAACTGTAGATGTACCAAGGCACGCACCTGCTACTGTACCAACAGCGTCAGCCATAAGAGCACCGCTTGCATTGGGGAGCTTACCATCTTTGTCAAGAAGGTTACCCTTTGATGCAACACCGATAAGTGTACCTACTGTATCAAAAATGTCAGTATAAAGGAATGTGAACATTACAACTGCGAAAGACATAAAGTTCTTTGCAATAAATCCGAAATCAAACTGGAAAAGAGCAGGAGCTGCAAAGTTAGCCTTGATTGCTTCCCATGAAAGATTGGGAATCAAAGAATATACGCCTGCTTCAATATCAACAACATACCATCCGGCTAATTCAGCGATGATGCCGAGAACCCATGTTGCAAGGATACCGATAAGAATATCGCCTGTAACCTTGTAGTGGTGAAGAACACCGATAATGAGAAGACCAACAACTGCAAGAACTACCTGAGGTGAACCAAGATTGCCGAGACCAACGAGAGTAGAGTCGTTATTCACAACAACACCTGCATTGATGAGTGCGATGATTGTGATAAAAAGACCAATACCTGCTGTGATGCCGAGCTTAAGATTCTTGGGAATCTTGTTAACAAGTGCTTCTCTGAACTTGAAGAGTGAAAGAATCATGAACACGATACCTTCAATAAGAATAGCAGTCAAAGCAACTTTGTATGAATAACCCATAGTTAAACATACTGTATAAGTGAAGAATGCGTTAAGACCCATACCTGAAGCGAGTGCTACGGGGTAGTTTGCAAAAAATGCCATACATATTGTAGCAATTGCCGCGGACAATGCTGTTGCCATAAATATAGCAGCAGGATCGGGACCATCAGGGATGATACCCAACATACCGGGGTTAACTGCGAGAATGTACGCCATTGCAAGGAAGGTTGTAATACCTGCAATGATTTCGGTACGAACGTTTGTACCTTTTTGCTTCAATTTGAAAAGCTTTTCCATTTTTTTGCCTCCTAAAACAAAAAATTTATTTGTTCATACTAAATATGAACAGCTTGTTAATATTATAACATATTGTGTCGAACTTTGTAAATAGAAATTGTCAAATTTTTCTTTGTGAGAAATTAATAAGTTTCGTTCTTTAAAAAATATCAAAGTATATACTTGTTTTACAATCATAGTTACCACCTTTTTCCTTACATAAAAATTCCCGCGTTGCACAAAATAGCTTTGAAAACCAAAACAAAAGGAGTATTTTTTATGAAAGCTACAGGTATAGTGCGTCGCATAGATGACCTCGGTCGTGTTGTTATACCAAAAGAAATCCGCCGTACACTCCGCATAAAAGAGGGAGATCCTCTTGAAATATTTACAGAGCGTGACGGTGAAGTAATCTTTAAAAAATATTCACCAATCGGTGAACTTGGTGAGTTTGCCGCAGGTTATGCGGAAACTCTTTCAAAAACAAGCGGACTTGCAGTAGTAATTACCGATAAAGATAATGTTATTGCGGTGTCGGGTGCACCTAAAAAAGAGCTTGTGGAAAAGAGAATAAGTGAAGATGTGGAAAAAACAATGGAGAAGAAAAACATCTTTATAATTGATTCAACAAAGCAGAGCGGACTTCCTGTTGTGGAAGGGTCGGAAAAGTATTTTGCAGGTGTTGTTGCACCCATTATCAGCGAGGGTGACAGCATCGGAAGTGTAATGATGGTATCAGATAAAGAGTCTATGCCTGTGGGTGAAGTTGAAAAGAAACTTTGCCAGAGTGCGGCAGGATTCTTAGGCAAACAAATGGAAGAGTAAAGATGATAATCGTGATTAAATTAATCAATTTCCTATACGGAAAAATTGTACATTTTGGGGACTGTCTCCAAAATGTACAATTTTTTTATGGAAAGAATTTTGTGGACTTTTTGCAATGTGCTTTTCTTATTTTTGCAATTTACAAGGAAAAACTATAGTGATACAATGACTATAAGAAAAATTTTTCAATCTTATTATGGAGGAAAAGCTATGATTACTGAAAGATGGTGCCTGCTTGTTTGCCTTGCGGACAACTGCTGGAACGATTCTCCCACAAGACCCGACTGTCAGGGAGAGATTTATTATAAAAAATTGAGGGCAGATGTAAGAGCCTGGAACGAAATAGTTGACTGCGCGGCTGAAAACGGCTGCGACAGTATCCTTCTTGACATTGCAAATGGTATACGGTTTGACTCCCACCCCGAAATTGCCGTTGAGGGGGCGTGGACACCTGAATTTATGCGGTCAGAGGTAAAGCGCCTTCGTGATGAAAAGGGGATAAAGTTATATCCCCGACTTAACTTTTCCGCAGGTCACGATGCGTGGCTTGAGGAATATTCCAGAATGGTTTCAACTTCCCGATATTATGAGGTAGCGAGGGAGCTTATTCACGAAGTTTGCGACATTTTCGACACTCCCGAATTTTTCTCCCTTGTACTTGACGAGGAAAACTGGACAAATCAGCAGCGGTACGATTTTGTTTGCTACCGTCAGTTTGACCTTGTGTGGCACGATGTGGAATACCTTTGTAACTGCATCAGGGAAAAAGGGGTAAGACCTGCCATCGGCGGTGACTATTGTTGGTCATATCCCGAAGAATTTATAAAGAATGTCAAAAAGGATGTCCTTGTGTGTAACTGGCTTTACGGCAGTTTTTACGGCGATGCACAGAATCCTCTTCCAACTGACGAATGGAGCACAAACCGCTACAAAAGCTTCAGACTTCTCACGGAAAACGGCTTTGAGATTATGCTTCAGGGCGGTGCAAATGTAAATACTCATAATTTTGAGCATACAATCCGCTACGCTCTTGAAAACCTTAATCAGGATACAATTCGCGGTATGATTATCTGCGGAAGCTGGGCGGCACCTATGGACGACAGCAAATACTGGTATATGGATGCCATATATCAGGCAAAGTACGCAAGGGAAAAGCTTTTGGGAGGTAAATAATATGAAAGACACATTGTATTTAATGCTCTCTCTGGGAGATAATTTCGGCATAGATTCAACCACACGTGCCGACTACGCAGGTAATGTGTTCAATACGAAAATAATTACCGAGAAGGCCGCCTGGGACCAGATTGTGGACTTTGCAAAGGAAAAGGGCGTAGAAGCTCTTGTTATAAATATCGGTGATGCAATTTGCTATAAATCCCATCCTGAACTGTGGATTGAAGGGGGATGGACCCCGGAATATATGACAGAGGAAGTAAGACGGCTCCGTTCTATGGGCTTCAAGGTTTATCCGAAACTGAATTTTTCTGCGGCACACGATGCTTGGCTTGGTATTTACGGCAGAATGCTTTCAACCCCTGATTACTATGAAGTAGTAAAAGACCTTATTTATGAGGTGTGCGATATATTTGAAACTCCCGAACTTTTCCATATCGGTATGAATGAGGAAGGGGAGGACAGTCAACGTAACCTTACCTTTGCTTGCTACCGTCAGCACGAACTTCTGCTTCACGATATTAAGTTTATGCTTAAGTGTGTAAGGGATAAAGGGGTAAGACCCTGGATGTGGGCAGATGCTTGGTGGAAAGACTTTGAAGTTTTTGAAAAGAACATCGGAAAGGATGTTGTGGTAAGTCCCTGGTATTTCGGGCATATGTTCCCGGATGTTGCAGCCCCTCTCCCTGAGGACCCTTACGATATAGCAAAGCGTGAAAGCTACAGAAAGCTTACCGAGGCAGGTTACGATATTATCCCTGCCGGCTCCATAGATTCAGGCTTCAACCTTGAACATAATTTAAGATTTACCCTTGAAAACTCCGTGCAGGATAAGGCGCAGGGACTTCTTATTGTTACAGGGCGCAGTACAACGGAAAGAAATAAATTTCGCATTTTTGCAGCAATTCAGGCGGCTTCAAGTGCAAAAAATAAATGGAGCAAACTGTTATAAAAAATACGATGAATAAAAAGGTTGTGAAATTTGTTGTTGACAATAGTGCTTCCCTATCCCGATGCGGCAAAGTATTATGAACTTTGGGCACACGATGAAAATAAGATTGATTTTGAAAACGACGAGGAATCTGCCGTACGATGTACGGTTTCCTATGCAGCAGAGGAACTGTGCGTTTATCTTAATAAGTGCGGAGTTAACGCCTCTGTATCCCACGAAAAAGGCGAGAGAAACATTATTCTTAAGTGCCTTGACAATGGTGGAGAAGAGTTTCGCATATACACTGACGGCAGGGACGTCGTTCTCGAAGGTAATTCGAGAAAAGGACTGCTTTATTCCGTGTATGAGTTCCTCGAAGCACAGGGAATCCGATGGTATTCACCTACAGAGGAATTTATTCCTGAACTCAAGGAACTTATCGCCGTTGAATGTAAAAATTACAAATACGATATGCCTGACGGCAGAGGATTCCATTTTGAGGGGCTTCTTAAAGAATCGATGAGCCTTACCGTATGGATGGCAAGAAACAGAATGAACATACACGCTTGCTTCCCGAATACGAAAAAACTTCAGCAGAAGCTGTGTTTTACACTTAAAACCGGAGGCCACGTTTTCACAAAAATTCTTAATCCGAAAAACGTTGACGAGAACGGCGGATATTATATTGACGTGCACAAAGATTGGTACGGTAAGCGTGAAGGAGAAATAAACGAAAAAAATGCCATTAACGTTCAGTTCTGTGTTACCAATGAAGAATTGCTTGATAAGCTTGCGGAAACAGTCATTAATAAAATAAACACAGACTGGAAAGACCAATCTGTGTTTGAACTTGCAGGCTTTGATACCTGGGGTGCAAGCTGTAATTGTGAAAAATGCAGTGCCCTCGGGAACGGAACCGACAGAACTCTGCATTATCTTTCTCATATAAGGAAAAGAATTGACGAGGCGTATCGTGACGGTATTATTGACCATAATATAAGGCTTTCATTTGATGCTTATGAGGGTACAGACACCCTTGAAGCACCACAGAACCCCGTTCCCGAAAATCTTATAAAAGCAGGGGACTATCCACTTTTTTGCCCGATTTTAAGGTGCTATCACCACGATTTAAGTGACGATAGTTGCGACAAAAACAGAATATATAAACGCACACTCAATGACTGGACAAAAACGGGAATGATGCTTGCAATGAATGAGTATTATAACGTTTCAAAGTATGAGGATTTGCCGCTTCTTTTCACAGAAAGAATAGTAAACGATGTTAAGTATTACATAGATTCCGGTGTGACGGAAATTGAGTATATGCACACCCCTGTTCTCGACTGGGGCGTAAGGAGCCTTAATCAGTATGTTCTTGCCAATATCAGCCGTGACAGAACCTGTGATACTGACAAACTTATCGGCAAGTATTTTGATGATATGTACGGAAAATATGCAGAGCGTGCAAAAGAAGCTTACCGCCTTATCGAGGATGCCGTGAGCTATTGCGGATCATGGCGTAACTGGTTTGACACAAGTATTCTTACGCATCTTTCCGAGTGGGATGGGAAAGTCCCCACGGAACCTTTTTACCACGAATCCCATCTGGGAGAAAATGCCGTGGCAAGCGGTTATGAAACTGTAAAAAAACTTGAAAAAGCTTTGTCGGAACTTCGGAAAATAAGAACTGAAGAAACATCATCTCTTTCCCCTGAACTTTTTATTGACGAAAGCACCGCCCTTAACCCTCAGGACATGAGGAAAAAGCCTGAAGGAGAGGCACTTCTCTCAAAAATCAACGAAGATATCCGCGGAGTTTTGTACGGTGTTGATGTTTTCCGGATGATGGTACTTTGCCTTGATTATTATAACTGTCTTTATGAAAGACGCGGTGATGAAGAAAAACTGTATTCTGAAATTTCCTCGCTTGCCGACCGTATGAGTGAGTACACTTATGGTATCGTTTACCTTGACTATGAGCCTGATACACAATTAAAGGATGCCCTTACAAGATCACAGCTTAAGACTTTGTATTATAAAATCACCGCAAACAGATCCGACAAATGTTGCTCGCAATAAAAAAGGAGTGTAGAAAAATTAGTTTTTTTACACTCCTGCTAGGGAGTAGGAAAAAATGCTTCAGAACGGACAAACTGAGCCCGTAGGGTGGAACCGAAGGCGTACGAGATGGTACGTCGAGGTGAAGTTTGTTCGTAGCAAAAAGGCACAAAACGAAGAAAAATCGAATA
The DNA here is from genome assembly GCA_045651805.1 of Clostridia bacterium. Classification (GTDB taxonomy): domain Bacteria; phylum Bacillota; class Clostridia; order UMGS1883; family UMGS1883; genus UMGS1883. Next base: position 1,758 of record JAZRTB010000050.1, on the reverse strand, counting down.
AAATGAGATTTTTCAACAAAATTAATTTGTTTTGGCAGTTAACCGCTACCAAAATTCGTATTTTTATCGCCTTTTTGCGTTCTGGACTTTTTTTACATCCCCTGATATTTAAGTTTCAGACGGTGAATGTCCGTAAAAAGACCTGTAGCTTCTGTAAAAAGAGGAATAGTCGGAAAATCCGTATTTACGGAAAACCTCTGTAGGAAGTGAACCTGAAAGGATTTCCAGGCGTGCTATTGCAAGTCGTTTTTCGGTAATATATTTTTTGGGACTTTTCCCAAGGTGCTTTGAAAAAAGCTTGTGCAGATTGCTTTTTGAAATATAAAGTTCGTCACACATATCTTCGAGGGTGAAAGAATTAGTGATGTTTTTACTTATAAATTCGATGATTTTCGTAAAGGTTGAATCGGAAATGTAGTTGTCATAGGGGACAAGTCCGGAGGTTTCCTTTGTTTCTACAGCGATGTTGTAAAAGATTTCCTCAACTACATTCAAAATGATTTTGCGGAGAGTATCTCCCGAAAAATGTCTGTAGTAGAAATCAATTTTTTCAAACAAAGCAAGGAAATATTCGGGCTTTTCCGTACAAAAAACATTTGCCCCCGAGGGAATTTCTTCATATACTTCGGGGTGTATTACAGAGGGGTCAAAAATCACATCAAATCTGTCATAATACGCCGTTTCGTTAAAGTTTATGATGTGACGGGTATTCGGCGGGGTAAGGATTATACTGCCGGGTTTTACGCTGAAAATCTTTTCATCGGCAATGTAGGTAGCATCACCTGATTTCATAAAAATCATTTCATACCCCGTATGTGATTGGGTTTCAATCCCCGGCCAGGACATATCCTCGAAGGATATATGGTCGTATTTTAATGTGTCGTTGTAAAATTCGGAAATAGTGTTTCGAATCATAAAATCACCCTATAAGCATAGTAACACAATAGTGGATTTTTTGCAATATAAATTTATTTTGAAAGGATTGTTTATTATGAAAATTTATATCCATACAGACCTTGAAGGGGCAACGGAGGTTAATTCCATAAATCAGGTTTTCCCTTTTTACACACCTGAAAATAAAGAGGCGTGCCGTGCTCTTGCGTACGATACCGATGCAGCAATTAAGGGGGCATTTGACGCAGGTGCCGATGAGGTGTATGTTCTTGACTGCCATGGTCCCGGGGATAATATTGACAAAAGTCTTATCGACAGCCGTGCCATTCTTGACGGGGGACACAAACATTGGTGGCAGAGCCTTGATGAAAGCTTTGATGCAACTTTCTTTATAGGTGCTCACGCTATGGCAGGTACACAAAATGCTTTTCTTGACCATACTCAGTCAAGTATAGAGTGGTTTAATTATTTCATAAATGGAAGAAAAGTCGGGGAACTTGGGCAATGGGCAATGGTGGCAGGCCATTTCCGTGTACCTCTTGCAATGATGTCAGGAGATGATGCGGCAGTCCGTGAAGCACATAGCTTTTTCGGTGATATTGAGTGTGTCAGCGTCAAAGGAGCAAACTGCAGAAACACAGCACAGCTTTATGATGCGAAAAAATCACGGCAGGAAATTTACGATGCATCCTTCCGCACCGTAAAAGCACTTAAAGAAGGGAAGAAATTTCTCCCATATAAACCGACTATGCCTGCGGAAATAAAGCTGGAGCTCTATCGTACAGACTATTGCGACACATACCATGAAAACTATCCCTGGACTGACAGACTTGATGCAAGAACGCTTCGTTATGTAATAAATAC
>JAZRTB010000049.1:0-17069 GCA_045651805.1 Clostridia bacterium | reverse complement strand
ACTTATTGCCGAGGGCAGACTAAAACCGCTTGTCAGCAAAGGAAACTGATACAAGCGGTTTTACGGAAACTGTCAATGAGTTTTTTGATCCTCATTGTTTGTTTCGTTGGTTAGTTTCTAGAAGTCAGCTAGCAAGAGCACCGAACTTGGGTTGTTTCATATTTTATGCTTGTTAGCGGAAAACCCGTCTGCATCATTTTCCTTTGCGGGCAGACGGGTTTTAGTCCGCTACCTGACGCAAGAGTGCGGAATAAGGACGACGATATAAAAGCTTAAAATATGAAATAACAAAAACATACTATGCGCAAATGACATAACGCCCAACAAAGCACACGCCCCTGCGAGGGCGGTGAAGGGCGTGGGGAGATTCGGAATCCCCCACGTTTTGGTCCTTTTGCGACAAAAGGACAATAATGTACCCCTCAAAGAATGAGGGGTACGGGGAGTTGATGTGTGACTAGTCACGCTTTTTTATTATGCAGTAAATTACTTGTTTTTGTTGCGGCCGACAAGATAATCAAGTGTCACTTTGTAATAATCTGCAAGCTTTATCGCAGCCCAGAGGGGAAGTTCTCTTTCACCACGCTCGTAGCGCTGATATACGGTTAATTGCATATTCAGAATCTTTGCTATATCTGTTTGTGTCTTGTCGTGGTCTTCTCTTAAATCTCTGACACGGCTATAATAACTCATAAATATCACCCAAAGAATATTTTTTCTTTAATTATACAAAATAACACCATTTGGTGTTGACTTTAGCACCGTATGGTGTTATAATTTCAATGCAATTGGATTTCATTGTACAAAATCCGGTTACAAGGAAATACGAAAGGAAAAAATGTAACTTTTTGTTGCTTTTTTCTTTCGATTATGTTATGATATATTTTAGATAATTATGTAGAGGTGAAAAAGATGAAAAGTTTAGTTAAACTGTTTGCAGTAATGATGCTTTGTGCAATGATTTCTCCCTTTGCTGTTTCTGCGGAGGAAGTATCATATGCCGATGCTGCAAAAGCCCTCACTTACGAGATTATCTCGGATGAGGTTAATTTTGCAATCACGAAAGATATTAATCTTTCAGCGGTTGCAGGAAAAATCGGGGTTCCTGTTACGTGGGAAAGCTCCGATGAATCTGTAATTACGGATGAGGGTGTAATTACCCGTGACAACTACCGTAACGGAAAGGCTACCCTTACTGCAACAATCGGTACAGGGGCAAATGCTGTTACAAAGAAATTTGATTTTACCGTACTTGCAGATGCTATTAATACATATTATTCGGATACTTTCTATTATCCGGGGTATGAAGGGAAGCTTATTACCGACGCTTCAAGCAAGTGGAAGTTTACAAGAAAGACAACCCTTGACGGTGATGGTATGATTACCAAAATCGTGAAGGAAGATACTCCGGAAGTAAACTACTATTCACGTGGCGGAAGAACAGGCTATACAGAGGCCGTTCATTACACACAGCTTCCTTTCGGTGACGATTACAATGGACAGCTTACATGGGAAGCAGATATTATGTTCGATAATGATGAGGGCACACGTCAGCTTTACTTTATCGAGTTCTACGGTAAATATCAGGTTGGTCAGTACGTGGAAACTGCACAGATTGCCGATTTCCGTATTGATTTTGGTGCAGACGGAAGAGTGTATGCTTATACAAGATATATTGACGGAACAACCACAAAGTCCAAGAATGTTCCGGGTTCATATACTAAAGCCATAAAGGAAGAAACCTGGGCAAGACTCCGAATTGATATGGACACAGAAACCCAGACATGGGATATTTATATTGATGATGAGCCGTTCATATTAGATACACCTTTCTTTGAAAAAGGCCGTGCAAATATAAAGAGGGATGAGTTTATCGGTGCAACATATATGCAGTACGGTCCCTTCAGAACATATACAAGCGGTAACGCAATCTGTTTTGATAATATGTCTTTCAGAGATAACAACCGTCACTATGACGAAAATGCCGACGCTTACGAGCTTGCGGATAAGATTGACTTCTCACTTCTTACCGATGAAAATGCAGACAGTGTAACAGAGAATCTTGACCTTTCACTCTCTTCACTTCAGAGCTATATCAATTCAAAAGATATTACTGTTACATGGGAAAGCAGTAATGAAGATGCACTCAGCATTTCGGGAAATAAGGCAATTCTTAACCGCGGAATGACTCCTCAACATTTAACGCTTACTGCAAATATAGACCAGGCAGGAAAAACCTATACAGTTAAAAAGAGCTTTGATATAACGGTTATGCCGGCAGATGATTATATCAAGGTTTATAATGTATATAGAAATCTTACCGAGGAAACCTTTACAACAGAACCTGCAGACAGCATTTCAAAAGATCTTGACTTTTCAGATTCACATATAAGTAAATATGCAGACCTTGACGGTGTCAGCCTTGAATTTACAACAACTGACGAAGATGTTATTTCATCAACAGGTGTTGTAGCAAGGGGTGAGGGGGATAAGCCCTGTGAAGTTACAGTTACAATAACTGATGATGCTACCGGTGCTTCAATGGTGAAGTCATTCAATTACACAGTTCTTGATAAAAAGCAGTATGTGTATCATTCTACAAACTTTGCTTATCCCGAACAGTTGGGGAAAGACATTCCGACAATTTCCGGCTGGTCTTTAAACGGTAGTTCAACTAACCCCAACAGATTCAAGTCAACTGTTGAAAAGGATGGGGATAACTATTTGCTTCAATCTGTTCGTGGTGAGGCAGATGCCAGTGCTACAAACTTAAATGTATTTTCATTCTCCAGTGCAAAGAGTAATGTTTCTATAAAGATGGATGTTAAGTTTGAACACGATAAAACCCCCGGCATGTATGTTTTCTACATATACGGTCGGTATATGAAAGGAAACACCTCAACAAGTATGCAGTGTGGCGAAATCCGTTTTGATTATGATACATCAATGGCATATATTCCTTATTACAAAGGAACAAAAGTGACTACGGAAACAGTGCTTACTCTTCCAAGAATCGGAGAGTGGATGGAGCTTGAATTCAGAATGGATGTTCTTTCCCAGACTTATGATATATTCATAAACGGACAACAGTATAATCTTCATTCAATTCCTTTCTATAATGCACTTAACGAAAACGCAGGCAGTGAGGAAATGAGGAATTGTATAGGTATATACGGAATGCACTATAACACATACCGTTACAGAGCAAATAATGCTATTTATACAGATAACGTTGTTGTAACGGGTGAAAGAGGACTTCAGTCCAACTGCGAAATTTACGAAAACGGCGAAAAGCTTAAAGAACTTAAGTTTGTAAACGGTTTTGAAGATTATGAATATGACCTTGTGACAAGGATGGTAAACGACACAGATTCACAGAAGGACTTTGACCTTTATGTTGCAATCTACGATAACGGAAAGCTTGTTTCAGCAAGGAAAAAAGCCGGAATTTCTATGCCGGCAGGGTCTTTTGCTACGGAAACCTTTGAGGATATTGACTTGCCGAAGGACCTTGAAAATGTTGAAATAAAGGTGTTCGAGATTGATCAGAATTTCGCCCCTATTGCAGTTAACACACATATCCTGTCAGAAATTCTGACAGATTACGAACCGGAAGAATACTATTTCGAAGATACCGGCAGAACAATGACATATATTGACCTTCACGGAAAGATTGCATATAAGCCTTATTTCAATGCACAGGTATGGTCAGCAGACAGCAGAAAGCTCTACTTCCAAGGTAAGGATCACTCCATATATGAATATAACTCTGACGAAGACACAATCCGTTTCATTGCAGAGGGCAGAGGTAACTATGGAATGGTAACAACTCCCCAGAATAAGCTTATTTATTCAGCTAAAAATGGCGATATCATTGAAATGGACTGCGATACTTATGCAAAGAGAGTCGCAGGTAAGCTTCCCGAAGGTCAGACAACCGGCGGTAGCCAGCTTACTGTTTCAAACGACGGTAAGTATCTCTGTTTGATCTGGTCAACAGATGACCTCGGTGGTATGGAAAACAGCGATACACTTAAAAACAGACGTTTCCCTGTCCTTGATATGGAAACAGGCGTGTGGAACCTTGATAACTACTTCGGTTTTGCGGATGCAACTCCGTACAATACAGGTATGAATCCCGCGTATCCCAACCTTATCCTCTTTAACCACGTTGCAGCAGAGGGTGACACACTTGACCGTAACTGGGTAATCGATACAAATACAGGTATCGCAACAAACAGATTCAAGCAGAAGGATTATACTTCTACTCTTACAGGTGAGGTTATCTCTCACGAAACATGGAGCTATGACGGTGAACTTCTTTACATCGACAAGGCACGTTCAAGTAAAATCGCTATGGGCGGTGTAATGAGCTTTGACAAGGACGGTAACAACCGTCGTCACATCAATGACGATTACAGCTACCTTCACCTTGGCGTAAGCCCCGCTAATCCCAGATTCGTTGTAAGTGATACAGGTTACGGTGCCCATAAGACATCTGACATTGTAGTTGTTGACTGCCACAGCGGTAAGTCCTACAAGCTTGCAACAACAAATCAGACAGGTGACGACAGTGTTGCACATTCACATCCTGCATTTTCACCCGATGGACAGAAGGTTTACTTCGGTGTTTATAACGGTGACTATACATCAGCAGGTATCGGTGTTATAGATGTATCCGACATCGTAAATCAGCCTGATCTTATGGAAATCGTTGACCTTTCAGCTAGCTGTAATGCAGAAAGCTACCCCGGTATGAAGCACGAAATCAAGCGTGTCGAAAAAGCAGGCGAGACAGGTTACAACATCGAAAACGGTAACTTTATGCGCGTTAACTACAAGGGTGCAGAGGAATCTAATGTAGAGGCTGGTGTTGAAATCACATACTTTGCAGATGGCGGTCAGGGTGAACTTGGCTACTTTGTATGGGTAGAAGACCCCGAAACACATAATTCACTTGATTCACTCACATATACCTTTGACAAGCTTAATACAGGTAAGTGGGAAACAGTAACAATCTTATTTGACGATATTAACCTTGAAAATATGGGTCATATGGGAAGTGACTTCTACCTTAAGGGTATAGACAGTGACCTTATTGTAAAATCTGTAAGCCTCGGCAAAGTAGTTGCTTTTGAAGAAATCGCAAACAATCAGCTTATTGATTATATTACAGAAGACCTTGATCTTGGTGAGAACACTCTTACATCAAGCAATCCTTCTGTTATTACAGCTGACGGCAAGGTAAATCGTCCTCTTACAGAAGATGCAGTTGTAGTGATAAAAGTAAACGGTGTGTCTGAATATACACTTACCGTAAAGGCACAGACTACTGATGTTCTTTATCAGGATAACTTCCATTATACTGATAAAATCGGCGAGTATATAAACACTGTTCCCGGCTGGACCACATATATGCAGGAAGACCGCATTTACGGAAAAATCCAGTCAGAAAACGGTGACTGTTATCTTGAAACACGACTTGATAATGTTTCAACTTACGAGTATTCGGTTCAATACGCAAACAGTAAAGCAAATAATAAAAACAAAGTGTGTGTTGAGCTTTCAATGAAGTATCTCAAAGATGCTGAAAAAACGCAGAACTATTTTGATATTTATAGTGACACAAAGAAAAGAATAGCCCGTGTTACAATTACGAATACAACATTGTCAAGTAATAGCATAAGAACAAACAGAGCCGCTCTCGGAGGAGAAAACCGTATTAAGCTTGTTTTCGATTTTGAAAACAACACATATGATTTTTATGTGGATGGAGTAAAGGTAAACACAACTCCCATCGCAATGTCTGATGACGGAGACCATACTAATATATCAACACTTAACTTTATTTCACCCCGCACGGCAGCTTATGTGGGTAGTGTTACGGGTATTGACGACCTGGTAATGTATGCTTATAACTGATATTTGTTAAAAACAGAAGAACAGGCTTCATATTTGTGAAGCCTGTTCTTTGTATTCAAAAATAAATGATTACACCGTCAATACTACTTTACCTACGTTTTCACCTTTTTCAAGGATTTCAAGCGCTTCATTCGCTTCTTCCAAAGAAAGAACTTTATATATAGACGGCTTCATTTTTCCGCTTTCAATTTTAGGCCAAACTTTCTCTGTGATTTCAGCAAGAAGCTGTGTTTTTTCTTCTGTACTGCGTTTGCGGAGCATACTTCCTACAATATGCAAGCCTTTTGTAAGAAGGGGACGAAGCTGAATGTTGGTTTCTGTTCCCGCGAGGGTTGATATAACCACCCAATATCCGCCCTCTGCCATATAGGGGAGGGATTTTCCGAGGGTTTCACCGCACAGACAGTCCATAGACATACTTACGGGATGATCGTCAGCTTCTTCCTGCTTTAAAATTTCTGCCACATCTTGTACAGAAGAATTAATGACAACATCTGCACCCAGAGGCTTTATTTTTTCTGCAATTTCATCAGATAATACCGAGGTGATAACTCTTGCACCGAAAGCCTTTGCCATAGGAATTGCCACACTTGCAAGTCCTGATGCACCTGCAGGAATAAATGCGGTCTGTCCCTCTTTAAGATGTCCTTCCCAGAAAAGGTTAAGGTAACTTGTCGCATAGGCTTCGGGCAAGGTGGATGCTTCTTCAAAAGTCAGATTTTCGGGCATAGGCATAACCATACCCTCGGGCACACAGATATATTCTGCATAACCGCCACCGCCAAGAAGTGCACATACTTTATCACCGATTTTAAATCTGCCTTTCTTTTCTGCATCATAGCCCATAGCATCAACTATGCCTGCCACTTCAAGACCGGGCCACTCGGGCCAGCCTTTAGGGGAGGGATATGTTCCTTTTTTCTGTAGTAAATCGGCTCTGTTAATGCCGATTGCTTTTATTTTTATACGTATTTCGTCAGCTTTTACTTCGGGCATTTCAACCTCGGTAAGTACAAGTTTTTCGTTTTCTACAAGCATCGCTTTCATATCAGTCTGTTCCTTTCATAGATAATGTTCTTCCGCCATCTATTACATAGGTCTGCCCCGTGATAAATCTTGCTTTGTCTGAAACAAGGAATTCTACAAGGTCTGCAATGTCTGTTGCAAGACATTTTTCACCGAGCAAGTTGGTTTCATAAGTTCTGTGGTAGTCGCCATCCTCACCGGGGCGTTGAACTATTCCCGGTGCAACGGAGTTTACGTTGATTTTGTGGGGACCAAGCTCTTTTGCAAGAGATTTTGTAAGGGACATCACACCGCCCTTTGATGCGGCATAGTCACTACAATTAGCAAGTCCGTTTATACCGACTGCGGAAGCGAAGTTTATGATTTTTCCGCCCTCGCCTTGTTTTATCATAACACGTGCCGCGGCTCTTGATGCCCAGAAAGCACCGTAAAGATTAACTTTCAGAACAGTGTCGATAACGTGATCCTCCTGCTCTACAAGGGGAACGTATCTGCCACCCTCCGCAATTCTTGCACTTCCGCCTGCAACGTGTACCATAATGTCAAGCCGACCGAAGTCGGAAACGATTTTTTCTACAGTTTCGTCAACGCTTTTTGATTCTGTAACGTCAAAAACGTAACCCTTTGCAGTTCCGCCCTCGTTTTCAATTCTGCTTGCTGTGGCGGAAACTGCATTTTCGTTAATGTCGCAAACGGCAACTTTAACGCCCTGACGTGCAAGGGTAGCGGCAACCTCGCCGCCGATGTAACCGCCTCCGCCTGTAATGAATGCTACTTTGTTTTTCATATTAATTCTCCTTATATTCTGAATACTATTTCTCCGTCAACAACGGTGAGAACACATTGATAGGAATTATCGTATTTCACATTTTTTCCTCTTTTATCCGTAATGGAAAATGCTTCACCGCAGTCAAACACGGCAATATCAGCATTTCTGCCGATTTTCAGATAACCCCATTCATTTTCCTTGCGGAGTGCTTTTGCAGGGGTTGATGTGACGGCACGGAAAATATCCTCTTCCGCCATCCCCGAAGCCTTGGCTATTCCCATACACATGGGAAGCCCGTATCTGCCACCACGCTTATAAGCGCTGAATTTTGTTATGTCCGTGCTTATTGTATCGGGAGATGCACCGCTTTTTATTGCATTTTCAAACAATTCAAAATCGGTATGCACCTCACCTGCAAAGCCTGCATCTACAATAATTCCCTTTTCTTTTGCTTTTCTTAAACATTCAAAATCATCGTCGGACGCATTGTGGATACCGCCGTGGTAGGAGTGGGTTAAAATATCTCCTTCGTTAAGTGCATCAACTATTTCCGCCATTGGTGTGGGGGAAATTGATGAGTGCACCATAACAGTAAGATTATGCTCTTTTGCATATTCGCAGATTTCTTTAAGGGGGGTAATATCCCTTACCTCGGAAACCGTCGTGTCAAAATACACCTTTAAGCCAATAGCTTTATCGCCGTAATGACGAAGGACTTCTTCCACCCATGAAAATACTGCCTTGTTATCTCTGATTTCCGCAGTCACGAAAACCTTGTTTTTTACAAGATAGTTTTCATATTTTGAAAGGCACTCCGGCTCTGCCGAGGCATCTGCCGCCGCGGTTACTCCAAAGGGAATTGTGCTTAAATCAGCATTTATCCCGTAGTAGCCCAGCATATGTGTGTGAATATCTACAAGACCGGGGGAGACGATTTTTCCCGTTGCGTCATATGTGTAGTAGGCGTTGTCATTTTCTATATGCTCTGCAATTTCGCTTATTTTTCCGTCGGAAACGCAGATGTCACCACGGAAAAATTTTTCACCGTCCCATATAGTGCCGTTTTTTATAAGTAATATTCTCATATCAGTTTTCTCCTGTGATTCTGTAAAGTGTTCTCTGTACCTTAAGCTCGTGCTCGTAAGAGTAGGGGTTCTCCTTTTCTCCCATTACGGAAAGGTACAAATCCTTCACCATTTCATCGTAACGGCAAGGCTCGGGCACGTCCTTTACCTCTATAACTTCAAATTCGTTGGAGTACGCTTTTTTATCATATTCACCCGAGGATTTTGTCATTCTGACGTCAAGCTCAATGGGTTTTATCTCCACCGTGCACTTGCTTCCCATAACGGCAAAACGTCGCATACCCCAGCCGTTAGGCTCAACGGAAAGGTTGGTGATTTTCGCAACCGCTTTGTCGTATTCAAGGACTGCAAAACAGTTGTCGTCGGAATAAACTCCGTTAAAGCCCGTCTGTTTGATAAAGGGAACTACATTTTTCGGCTCACCCAATATGCTTACAACCAAATCCACAAGATGACTTCCGAAAATGTACATTGAACCGCCCTTAAAATGGCGAAGCCAGATACGGTATTCGTCACCATGATATGTACTCATTTCTGCGTCTATCTGATAAATTTCGCCGATTTCGCCCGAATTTATCATATCCATCAGCTTCTGCAAGGCAAAATTGTAGCGGTACATATACCCAAGCTGTACGGTCAGCTTCTTTTCTTCTGCAGTTTTAAGAAGTGTTTCAAATTCCTTTAAAGTACCGCTTGCAGGCTTGTCAATATGTACATGCTTGCCTCTGTCGATGCAGTACTGTGCAGTTTTTGTAAGATTCCAAACATCGCACTCAACTAAAATAACATCTGATTTTTCAATTATTTCTTCTAAACTTAATTTCGGTAAATTTTCATAAGCGGGGAGAGAACTCCGCATTTTAACCCAATTTTCATTTTCTTCGGCATAGCCGATAACTTCGAAAAGTTCGGGGAACTTACGGACTGCACGCATTTTCCCTTCACCATGATTGTGACCGATGCCAATTTGTCCGACTTTTATTTTCTTCATTATAATATCATCCCAGCTTTTTCATATTATCAACCACAGCTCTGATCGTTTTAAGGTCAAGCTGTTCCATTGTACTGCTTTCGCTGTAGCGGTCAACACAGAATATAATCTGTCCGCCAAGTATGGGGTTAATTATTCTTGAAAGACTTCCCGCTTTTCCGCCGGCGTGGTAGCTTACAGGGGTCTTAACCTCTTTTTTCAGAAGCGACATTGCTTTGAAGCTTTCAACAAGCTCATCCTCGTTTGTTGCGATAGTCACGATTTTTATAATGTCGGGACTGCGTTTTTCAAGGAAAAGTGCAAGGTCAACCACCGTTTCTGCATTCATAGGGATTCCCGGGTGACAGGAGAGAAGCACCTCCGCACCCATTGAGTGGATTTTATCTATAAATTCGCACTGCTTTGCGATGATATTTTTATCTGTTACAATTTCCTTGGGATTTCCTTTTGTAAAGGAGTATTTGTCCTCACCGCAAAATCCCTCTTTTGAAGCGATGTCAAAGGTATATCCCTGCATATCAACACCTGCCGCACCTGCCTTGACTGCACGGAAGAAGCTTTCTGCACGTTCTTCCTCTGTAAAGCCTGCAGGCGACCAGTCACAGCGACTGTTATAATTAAGTGCAAGAACGGGGAGATTTACTGACCCGATAATCGTCCTCAGATAATCCTCCGACGTGTCTTCAAGGCAGGATATATGTAAGTCAATCATATCTGCCCCGTCGTACATACAGTTTTTCATTTCTGCTATTGCGGAATTAGTTTTGAATTCGCGGATAACACCTGCAAGGGCAGGTGCATTTAATTCTGATAATTTTTTCATAGAATCACCTCATAAAACAATTTTAATACTGTCACGGTGTAAAAGCAATGTCAAATGTGTTGTTTTTATCAAATTTGATACTGAAATATTGACATAATTTATTAAATAAGCTAAAATTAAAAGGAGTAAAAGAGGTGAACGGGAATGAATATTTTATCTGATTTGATTATAACAAAAGTTTATTCAGTAATGGATATATATACGGAAAAGGGGATAAAAGGTAAGCGTACAAACCGTGAAAGATGGGGAATTATCATTAAGTACCAGGGGGAAACCGTTTATACGTCAAAGGGTACAAGCTATGTTTCCAATATAAAAAATATTGCCGTTTTGCCGAAAGGGTGTTCTTATGAATGGCAATGTACGGAGGCGGGGCACTTTAAAACTCTTGAATTTGAATGCGAAAAAGAGTCTGACGATATTTTTACTATCCCTGTAAAGGACAGCGAAAAAATTCTGAATCTTTTCAAAAAAATGGAGTATATCCGTACTGTCAAGACCCCTGCGTATGAGATTGAGAATATCCGTGACGCTTATTCTGTGATTCTTCTTCTGGTGCAGTCAATGAGGAAAAAATATCTGCCCTCGGAAAAATACGATAAAATAAGTTCTGCAGTAGATTATATTGCAAAAAACTATAATACAAATATAACAAACGAAAAGCTTGCAGAGCTTACCGGGCTTTCCGTTGTGTATTTCAGAAAGCTTTTTTCGGAATTTTTCGGAACATCTCCAATCAGCTATGTACACGAACTACGAATAAAAAAAGCCAAGGAAATGCTACGGAGCGACTACGGAAGTATTTCCGACATCGCAGAGTCCCTTGGCTATCAGAATATTTATGATTTTTCAAGAGTGTTTAAAAAATATACGGGTATCCCTCCGTCAAAATACTAGAAGAAAAAAGATGTGAAAACCGTGTTTTCACATCTTTTTTATTACTTCAATATACCAAGCACTTCATAAAGCTTGCCGCCGTTAAGTGCATAATCCTTGATTTTTTGTGCGAAAGAATTAGGTGCAGTTTTTTCATTAAGATTATCAATGGTTGTGTCCCAACCGATTGTATAGCGTAAAACTGCATAAGATTCGTTTCTGTATACCGGGTCAAAAAATTCCTGAAACTTGATTATGTTGCTTTCAGGTTTAAGGAACTGATTTACTGTGTCATCAAGAAGCCAGGTGTGGGTAAGGAAGCACTTGTAGTCAAAATCGGGGAAGTATTTCTTAAGAAATTCTTTCGCCATTCTGAAAGACTCTGCACACGCCTCTTTTGTAAGGGGAGAACCCTCGGGAATGTGAATTTCAATAACTTTATCACCCTCGCAAAGCCCGTGGGAAGGAACATCGTGCTCCGCAGTTGACATACAGATCTGCAGTCTTCCAAGACGGAAAAGCTTCATATCCACGTGGCGGTTAAGCCATACAAGCTCACCAAGATAAAGCTCACCTTTAAGCTTTGTCCAGGTATTTGTCCATGTCACAAAGTCGCGGAGAGTGTCAACTATGATTTCTTCGGAAATACCTTTTTCACGGCATTTTTCTGCCTCTGCCTCACACATATAAAGGCAGGCGAGAAGGTTTTTCTTTCCGTCAGCGCAGTCAATATCATATGTATCTATTTTCGTATCGGGAGAAATTTCAATTTCGTTTAATGCCTTATAGAATTCCTCATCATATTCCTTGGGAAATTCAAGCGTTTTATACCATTTTTCAATGATTGCAGTTGTATTCATAGTAATAGTTCCTTTCAGAAAAAGTTAATTAAATATTAGCATAAAGGGTGGAAAAAATCAATAAAAAAACTGTATTTGGTACTTTATTTTTGGCAAAGAGTATGATAAAATTACTTTATGCATCCCCAAAAGAGGTGGTAAAATGAAAAAAACTATATTAAAATTAATTTCATACATGATGGCTGTGCTTATTATTAGCAGCACAGTTCCTTTTATTGTATCGGCAGAAACCTCTGCGATGGCAGCGCAGGAAGTAATAAATAAGCTTAATTATGAGCTTTTTACCGATGAAGTATATTATGCCGTTACAAAGGATATTGACCTTTCGGCATCAACTGTGATAGGTGACAGCGGTGTCAGCTTGTCGTGGGAAAGCTCTGACGCATCCGTGATGGATAATTCGGGAAAAATCCACCGTGACAAATACCGTGATAAAATCGTTACTATGACTGCTACTGCAGACGACGGCATAAACAAGGTGTCAAAGTCCTTTGGTTTCACCGTCCTTTCCGAGCAGGCAGAAATTTTTTATCAGGAAAACTTTAAATATGATGCCCCCGACGGCACTCTTCTTACGGATTTTGCACCCCACGCATCTGCAAGTGACGGAAAATCCCTTACTGCAGCAAGTCCCGAGGGTTGGTCTTTTTCATCTGTCGGTGAGGCGCATATGAAGTCATTTATGTTTTCTGATGAAAGCACAAACCACTACATCGGAAGTGCGCGTAATATAAATACAGGCGGTGCCTATTATACAAGATACGCTCTTCATAAAAAACCTTATGGCGAGCTTGTGTGGGAGGGTGACGTCAAGTTTGACCGCGACAAAGCACCACAGGTATATTCAATTGAAATCTTCGGTGTGCTTCAGGAAGAGAGTGGATATCAGTCAACCGAAATGGTTGTTGACTTTGATATAAGGCTTGATAACAAAGGAGAAAATGTCTTTATCGGTGCAGGCCGTTATGAAGGAGCAACCGCAAAAAAGCCTACATACAGAGTTGATTCCCTTTATAAAAACGAGTGGTCAAGAGTTAAAATCGTTATGGATACCTGGGAAATGGAATGGAAGGTGTATGTCAATGGTGAACTTATAGTTGACAATGTTCCTTTTTATACCAAAAACAGAGCAGGGCGTCTGCCTTTTGAATGTGTGGGCATAAAGCATTTCCAGTTTGGTAACTACCGCCTTTATGAGCCGGGCAGTATGTTCTATGTTGACAATATTTCCCTCCGCAGAAGTACCGACAGCTATAACGAAAATGCCGATGCTTACGAAATTCTTGATAAAGTAACCCTCGACCTTCTTACGGATGAAGGGGAGATTGTGGCAAATCCTCTTGACCTTTCGCTTTCAACCCTTTCAGAAGAACTTGAGGCTAACGGAATAACCCCCGTGTGGACAACAAGCGATGAATCCGTAATAAAAATTGACGGTGACACCGCTATCCCCGTTTTGGGTGATGTGGATAAAACAGCAACTCTTACCGTTGACCTTGGCGGTGCAAAAAAGTCCTTTACATTTACTGTTCCCGTGGGTGAGAGGTATTTTGCGGTAAATGACGCGTACAAGTTCCTTTCCTTCGAATGTTTCTCCGATGAGCCGTCTAATGCAGTTACAAAGGATATTGATTTGTCAACAGAAGGCATCGGCAAAAGCATATCACTTGAAGGGCTTAATCTTGACATTTCTGTAGATAATCCCAATGTAATCGCCCCCGACGGTACCGTTACACGAAGTGCCGGAGACAGAGAAGTAACAATATCCGTTAAAATTACTGACGAATACGGCTACTCAAGAACGAAGAAAATAAAGGCAACAGTCCTTGCAAGCAATAAAGAGGTTTATTATTCCGAAAACTTCCGTTATCCGGATTTCCTCGGTGAAAGCTTTACCAATATACCCGGTTGGGCAAATGCAATCGGCGGTGTAAGTCAGCTTGTTACAACAATCGAAGAAGAAAACAACAACTACTGCATTCAGGCATATCGTGAAACATCAAATTCCAACGATACAAACTTTGCAAAGTACAGTCTCAATCAGGCCTGCGGTTCTTCATTTGTTATGAATTCAAGAATCAAGCTTGTAGATAATAACGACTACGGTCCTCTTAAACCAAGCGGTATTTTCGTGTATGAACTATGGGGAAGTTTCAACATAAACGGACAGAAGACAAATGCACGAATTGCCGAAATCCGTTTCGGTCACGATACGGGTAAGATAAATTTTGCTAAACACAGCGGTACCGGTTCTCCATTTAACACCAAAACAATTCCCGCGCCCAACACCTGGTTTGATATGAAGCTGGTGTTTGACATATGGAATCAGGGGATAGACCTTTACATCGACGGTGTAAAGCAGAATGATGATAAAATCCTTTTCTTTGAAAAAGGTGTTGAAGGCTATACACCCGAAAACTTTACGGGGCTTGCTTATTTAAGATTTAATGCATATCGAGGAAAAGAAAAGCTTGGTATAAAGGTTGACGACTTAAGCTTTATCAGCGCTAACGAAGTAACAAGCACCACAAATCTTTATGAGGTTGACGCCATTTCCGGTGAAAGAAATGAGCTTAAAAACACAAGATACATAAACTACTACCCGGGAAATACCATTGAAGCGGATGTTACCGTGTCAAACGGAACGAAGGAGGAAAAAACAGTTGATGTCCTTATGTGCGTGTTTGACGACGGTAAGCTTATCGACGTCAAAAAATCAGAGGAATCTTTGGTAATTGCTCCCGGTGAATCCAAGACCTCTACATTCCGTGACCTTTCCTGGAAGGTAGACCAGGATAAGCTTACAATTAAGAATTATGTGTGGGAAAGAGGAGTAAATCCCTCTACCGAAGTTTATGAAAACAGTGCACAAGTGAAAACTCCCTACGAAGCAACTGTAATTGAGGCAACCGACACAAACCGGGAAATCACATTTGTTGACCTTTACGGTGATACTATTTATAAGCTTTATTTCAGCGGTCAGTGTTGGTCGGCTGACAGTACAAAAATGTACTTCCACGCAAAAGAAAATAAAGATATCTACGAATATAATTCTGTTACAAATGAAATCCGCTTTGTGGCAAAAAGCAATAATTTCTACGGATTTACAACTATTCCGTCAAAAAATGTCCTTGTTTATACAAGCCCGGACAACAGAATTGTTGAAATGAATATTGATACTTATGAAAAGCGTGTAATCGCAGATTTCCCCGAAAGAATAGAGGGAGGCGGAAGCCTTCTCACCGTTACCAATGACGGAAGATACCTCGCTCTCGGCTGGTCGGAGGATGAGTCGTACTTTGAAGGTGCGGATACGAGCCTCTACCTTAAGAGATTCCCCGTCCTTGATATGGAAACCGGGGAATGGCAGGATGACACATACCATTACTATGGCTTCCCTGAAATTTCTCCTTGTAATACCTTTATAAACCCTGTGTATGAAAATCTTATTCTGTTCTTCCATGCCAATGAAGGCACACGTGACAGAATATGGATGATTGATACTGAAACGGACGAGGTTAAAAACCTCTACGTGCAGAAAAACTACTCTGCTACAATGGCAGGTGAATCCGTATCCCACGAAACCTGGACCTGGGACGGAGAAAGAATTGCTATGGACGTCAGCAACCTCGGTGAAAGGCAGATTGGTGCAAACGGTGTTATAACAATCGATAAATACGGTAAGGACAGACGTGTTGTTAACCGTGAATACGGATATCTGCATCTTGGTGTAAGTCCTGTTACAGACCGCTGGATGGTAAGCGACACGGGTTATAACGGAATTGATACGCACATCATCCTGATTGACGGTCACACGGGTAAAGCCTATAAGCTTGCAACAGTTAAGCAGAATTCCCGTGACAGCGTTGCACACGCACATCCGTCATTTACTCCCGACGGTAAAAAGGTGTACTTCGGTATGTATAACGACGATTATACTACCGCAGGTCTTGGTATTATTGATGTGTCGGATATTATAGACAGTGCACCCGACCGCGAGATAATCTCACTCTCGGACAGTTGTCAGACGGAAAGCGTTGAAGGCTTCCCGTACTCACTTAAGAAAGTAACCGACAGCGGCGTTACCGCTTATGAAACAGAGGCAGGTAAGCATATTAATGTAAACTATCTCGGTGAGGAAAATCCCTTTGCAACGGCAACCGTGGAAATTGAGTACTATTCGGAAGATGCCGAAGCGGTAATTGAGTATTACGAATGGCACGACTACACCGAAACTTCCTTTGCAACATTTGAAACAAAGACTGCATCAATTCCCATGGAAAATGGTGGATGGAAAACTGCAAAGGTTACAATCGAAGGTATTAACCTTGAAGGTTATGCAGACCTCAGCGGTGACTTTACAATCAGAGTGAAAAACGGAAAACTTAAGATTAAATCGGTAAAAGTAACGGTAGAATAAACAAAATACGGCAGATTCAGTTGAGTCTGCCGTGTTTTTTCAAAACTTTGAATAAAAAAGCAAAAATTTCAAAAAATGTTATTGACAAATGAAGTTTTATTTGCTATACTTTTAAAGTCGCAAGTGCGGGTGTAGTTCATTGGTAGAACACCAGCCTTCCAAGCTGGATAGGTGGGTTCGATTCCCATCACCCGCTCCACACATTTGTGCCTGTAGCTCAGTTGGATAGAGCAACTGCCTTCTAAGCAGTAGGTCCTGGGTTCGAATCCCCGCAGGCACGCAACAACATGGTGGGTA
>JAZRTB010000048.1:0-15436 GCA_045651805.1 Clostridia bacterium | reverse complement strand
AGCATCGTGATACTCCTCATAGTAGCTCTTAATTCCGCGGATAAGCTCGATGCTATCGGAAATTGAAGGCTCCTCGACAGTTATAGGCTGGAAGCGGCGCTCTAAGGCGGCATCCTTTTCTATATATTTGCGGTACTCGGCGAATGTTGTTGCGCCGATAACCTGAATTTCTCCTCTTGAAAGGGCAGGCTTCAGAATGTTTGCAGCACTCATTGCACCCTCGGCATCACCTGCACCTACAATATTGTGCATTTCGTCAATTACGAGAATGATATTTCCGAGAGCCTTTGTTTCTTCGATGATTCCCTTAAGCCTTGCTTCAAACTGTCCGCGGTACTGCGTTCCTGCAACAATAGCGGTAAAGTCAAGAAGGTACACTTCTTTATCAAGAAGCTTTTCGGGAACGGTTCCTTTTGCGATTCTGTCCGCAAAACCTTCTGCAATAGCTGTTTTACCAACGCCCGGTTCACCGAGAAGGGCAGGGTTGTTTTTTGTTCTGCGGTTAAGAATCTGCACAAGTCTTTCAATTTCCCTGTCTCGTCCCACAACCATATCCACAAGTCCCGCTTTAGCTTTTGCGGTCAGATTTGTGCCATATGTTTCAAGAAGCTTTTTCTTTTTCTCGTTGTGCTTCTTATCTTTCTTCTTGTCTTTTTTATCATCGGACAGAGGTTCTTCCTCTTTTTTTGCGGGAGCACCGCCAAAGAAATTCATAATGCCTGCAAAAGGACCTGCGGTATCATCCATATCAGGGCTGAATCCCATTTCTTCGGGAGTAAGCTCCATTAATTCCATCATCTGACTTTCAAGGTTTTCCATCTCTGCAGGGTCAATACTGCCTGCAAGCTGTTGCATGGGGTTAATGCCAAGCTCTTTAGCACAAGGCATACAAAGACCCTCATTGACAGTTTTTCCGCCTTCCATTCGTGTTACAAATATTACAGCAACGTTTTTGTTGCAACGTGAACATAACATAAGTTTCATCCTTTCAGATGCATAAATGCATTTCAATATATTATAACACAGGTATAATTTAAATTCAATGAAAATATGTAAAATTAAAAGTCTGTTCACGAAAAGGCAAATAATACAAAATGTAGTGGGTTTTGTATTAAAAAATGATGCAATTTACACATTTTTTTGTATTTTTGTATTGCACTTTGAAAATATATGTGTTATTATAAAATCAAGTATAGGAAGGAGGACGATAGAAATGAAAACAAGATTTCTGTCCGTTATTATTGCTTTAAGTTTAATTTTCTCATGTATGGTAATGCCGTCTTATGCGGCGAATGCATTCCCCGATGTGCTTTCTCCCGATCACGACTGGGCGGCGGCACAGATTGACGAAATGACAAACCTCGGTATTATAAAGGGTTATACCGACGGTACTTTCAGACCTGATAAATCTGTTTCAAAGATTGAAGCATTGCTTCTTTTCTCTCGTGTAGCAGGTTATTCTGATGAACAGTATTCTGCATTTGTGGATTTTGCAAATGATAAGTACGAGTATCTTCTCGGAGAAATTGACCTCGGTGTTTACAATTCTTTAAAGGAAGAACTTGCATTCCTTCTTTATAAGGGAATTATGACTGATGATGAGCTTGCAGATTATCTTGCAGATGGTATGTATCTTGACGAGTTTCCCCGTAAGGATGCCGCAATGCTTATTGCCAACCTGATGGATGCAGAAGTTAAGGCAGTCGCTCCTTCAAGTCTTGATTTTGTGGATTCAGACGAAATTTCAAAAGAGTATGCAGGTTATATCGCTTACGTTGTGGAAAACGGTTATATGAATGGTGTTCAGCTTGAAGACGAAACGGTTGCTTTCAACGCAGATGCTCCTTTAAGCCGTGCACAGGTTTGTGTGCTTCTTTACAGAATTATGGACAAGCTTCAGATGAGTGTTGAAGCAGGTGTTGTATTTGACGTTGACACAGAAGCAGGCACAATTGATTTTGAAAATAAAGATGGTGAAGATAAGAGCTATATCGTTCCCCAGGATGTGAAGATTATGGTAGACGGTGCAGAATCTTCACTTGAAAAAATCAATAACAACAGCGAGATTGTTGTTGTAAGACATGGTAAGATAATCAATTCTGTTGAAGCAATCAGCCCCGAATCAAATTACACCGTAAAGGGTGAGGTTGAGGCACTTGTTTCAAGAAACAACTTTATCAAGCTTTCAATCGCTGATGAAGCTACAGGTGTTGTTTCAACATATTATGCAAATGAAGAATTCAAGGTTACAACAGATGGTGTTGCAGATGAGTTTGATTCACTTGAACTTGGCGACTATGTTGTTGTAAAGCTTCTCGGAAACGATATCGTGTCAGTTGACAGATTGACTGAAGAGGCAAATGTTCAGGGCGTTGTTGAAAACCTTATTCTTACAAACCCCATTACACTTACTGTAGTAACAATTGATGAAATAAGCAAGAAAGAAAATGTTACAGACTATACAGTATCAGAATCTGTAACAATCCGTAAGAACGGCAGTGCGGCAACTCTTCGTGAAATCCTTGTAGGGGATGAAGTTGTTCTTACTATTAAGAGAGGCAGCATTACAAAGATTGTTGCAACAAGTGTTAAGGGTACTGCAACAGGTACTGTAACAGGTATCAAAATTGCTGCACAGTCTTCAGTAACTATTTCTGCAGGCGGTGTTGATAAGGAATATCCCATCACAATGGATGCTGAATTTGTTGTAGGTGGTGCAACTGCATCAATTTATGAGCTTCGTCTCGGAAACGTTGTAAATCTTACTCTTGCAGGCGGAACAGCAACGAGAATTGAGCAGACAGCTACTTCAAGTGTGACAACAAAGTCAGGTTCTGTTGAAAATGTAAGCACATCATACGGATATATCACAATAGTTTCTGCAGGTGTTTCAGGTGCTGTAAGTGAGCAGATTTTTGTAAGCAAGACAGGTTCTTCAATGAATGCAAAAATCATCAACGGTGAAACAGGTAAGGAAATCTCTCTCAAGAATATCAAGAGTGGCGACTATATTATCGCAACCGGTGCTTATACAAATGGTGCATTCGTTGCAAAGACTATCGTTGTAACTCCTTCAGAGAAATAATTTTTAACTATGAAAAAGCACCGCTTATCGCAAGAAAAGCGGTGCTTTTATGAAAGGATAGAAAGAATATGGAAACAAGATGTCCTCGTTGTAATATGATAGTAGGGCCGGGATTTAAGTTTTGTGAACATTGCGGAACTCCCGTGGAGAATATTCAGCCACAGTATTATCAAACACAGAGTGGTGCGTTTGGCGGACAGCCGCAGGCATATCAAAATCAGTACGGGAACGGGGGATATGGCTATCAACAACCTCAGGCACCTGTGCAGAATACATATCAGCCTACGCCTAATCCTTACGCAGTTCCGAATTATTCAGGAAAACCTCTTTCTAAAAAGGAGTTTGCAAAGAACTATGCTACCCCGAAAAACAGAAACGGCGTCAAATCAGCAATAGTCATAGGATATGTATGTGTTGTTTTGAGCATTTTGGCAAATGTGGCGATATATGCTATGTTGGGAGAAGCTATGACAATCGGAGATGCACTTTATTTACTTGTATACATAGGTGTAGTTTTAGGTGGAACAATAGGTCTGCAGGTTACTTATAACAAGGGATTTGCTATAGGTGTCTTGGTAATGGCGGTGTTTGACTGCATATTGACATTGATTATGTATCAGCGTTTTGGCGGATGGCTTGTAATTGTTGCGGCACTTTCTGCAATTAAAGCTTTGGGTGAAATAGATAAAGAGTATCAGCAGTATCTCGCAAGCATTAATACAACATTCAGATATTGATAGTAAAAGGAGTTGCTTTGCAACTCCTTTTATGTTGTCTGAAAATACATAAAACAGGGGAAAATTTTTCCAAAAAAAGGTATATTTTCGGGTGATAAAAAATTTTTAAAAAATTTCAAAAAATATGTTGACAATTGCGAAATCTTCTGTTATACTTATCTACGTTGTCAAGAGACAGCACATCGATATGCGAGAGTGGCGGAATCGGCAGACGCGCACGTTTAAGGTGCGTGTGGGAGACCATACGGGTTCAAGTCCCGTCTCTCGCACCATAAAAAATAAAGGTATCAACGTAAGTTGGTACCTTTATTTTTTGTCTGTACAAAACAAGACGGGACTTGAACCCTAAGAGGGCAACCGCCGTTAAGAAAACGATTGATAATCGTTTTTAGGTGGTTGGTGCGTAGCCCGGTACCGAAATGCGTAAGCATTTGGGTGGGCAAGCAGGCAAGGCGCGAAGCGACTGTGTCCCGTCAGCCACCATAAAAAGAAGACATCAACCGAATGGTTGATGTCTTTCTTTTTTTATTCACTACAAACCTTGATAATCTTATCTGCGGCACCTTTTGCGCCTGGACAGTTTTTAAATCCGTCAGAAATTTTCTTTGCATTTTGTTTATAAGCTTTGTCACAAAGTATTTTGTTTACGGCATCTAAAATAGATTTCCCGTCCGTTTTATCGGCATTGATACCTGCACAAAATTCAAGGACGCGTGTGGAAACCCCTTTTTGCTCTGCCGTCTGCGGAAGCATCACAAGCGGAACTCCAAAGTACAAGCTTTCGCTAATGCTGTTCATACCGCAATGTGACACAAACACATCCGCTTTTTTCAGGACTGCAATCTGGTCAACGTGTGGATAGACCGATATGTTTTCAGGGAGCTTTCCAAAAGCGTCAGCTGACACCTGATTTCCGACAGCCATTATAATCTGATAATCGGTGTCTTTAAAAACTGAAACACACTCCTTATAAAAAGGAAGCATATCATTATTTACAGTTCCCATTGAAATATAAATAAGCCTGTCTTTCTTTTTTTCGATTTCCTCTGTTGAATTTCTTATAGAAGGTCCGACAAAGGTGTATTTATCTGAAAAAGTTCCTGAATAAGGTTGGAATTGTGGGGAGGTATACACAATAGTGTCAATGTTGTCATCGCTGCCGATAATGTCGAGAATATTGTTTATGGGATACCCCTTGACCTGTAATCGTTTTACCTGTTTTGCAGTTTCAGGGAGGGAGAAAAGCATTTTAAACAAATCCCCGATTCCTTGTTTCATAACCTTTGCCGAATGTTTGTTAAAAGCAAAGGTTGTTGTAGAACAAACAAAAGGAATTCCAAGTTTTAGTGCAACAGCTTTGCCCCACAGAGCCATAGAATCTGCCACTATGCAGTCGGGTTTTAATTCTTCCATTTCTTTGCATACCTTATCATCAAGGGCAAGGGTAGTGTTAACAAGTATTTTTGTGGAGAACGCAAGGTCTTTTCCTATCCGTGCGGAATCTTTGGGCGTGAGGTTCATTTCTGCGTCATAATCGTCGCAGGATATGAATGTCGCACCTGCCGATTCTATTTTTTCTTTCATTATATTATAAGAATAATACCAAACATCATGTCCACGGGAAACAAGCTCCTTTACAACGCCCAATGTTGGGTTGGTGTGGCCGTGTGCAGGGATGTTAAAGAAAACAATTTTACTCATTATTTCACCTTTTTCAATCTTCTATATCGCTGAAAATTTTTTTGACATATTCCTGCTGTTTTGCCTTGGGCAGAACGGCAATTCCTCTTTCTTTGTCGCCGAGAACTAAAATTTCGTCTCCCGCTTGAAGGTCAAACAGCTCTCTCGCTTCTTTAGGGATAACAAACTGTCCCTTTTCACCTATTTTAACCATCCAGGCAAATTTTCCTTCGTGTATATTCATATTAATTCTCCTTTTGTATGATTGGTATGAATAATCATACCAGATAAATATATAATTGTCAAGAGATGAAGTGTAATGGGTGAAATAAATCCTTGACAAATTACCTATATATATGTTATCATCATTACATATGAGCGATGAATGTGTGTAAGTAGAGTTTGCATCACCTTTCATAGAGAGGGGGTGTCATCGGCTGTAAGCACCCTTGTAAGGAGCAGACTTGAATTTCAGCACAGGAGCTTTCTGCGAAAAGTACGTCTGTACGTTAAGCAGAACGTGATGCTGCGTTAATGCGAAAGAGTGCAAAGCATTTGCTTTGAATAAGGGTGGTACCGCGAGTCTTCTCGTCCCTTTGTGGATGGGGAGCTTTTTTATTGCAAAAAATTTTATTTACATATAGGAGGATTTTTTATGAACAGTAAAGTTTCAGAAATCAAAGCTCTGTTTGACGAGAAAATCGCCTCTGTTACTTCTTCTGACAAGGTTGAAGAATTGAGAGTTGAATTCCTCGGCAAAAAGGGCTATGTCGCAGGACTTATGGGCGAACTCAAAAATATTCCCAACGAGGAAAAGAAAGAGTTCGGTCAGGTAGTTAATGTAATCAAGCAGGAGATTGAGGCGGCTATTACTTCAAGAAAAGCCGAGCTTCTTAAAGAAGAACAGGAAAGAATCATCAACAGTGCGGAAGTTTATGACGAGTCCCTTCCTTACCACATTCAGACAGGTTCTTATCATCCCATCACACTTGTACAGCGTGACCTTGAAAGAATTTTCGCAAGCATGGGCTTCACAATCGAGGATTATTCCGAAATTGTTGACGACTACCATTGCTTTGAGGCACTTAATATTCCCAAACATCATCCCGCACGTGATATGCAGGATACTTACTATTTAAGTACAGAAAATCAGCTTCTTAAGACTCATACATCTGCGGCACAGAACGCTATTATGCGTAAATACGGTGCACCTCTCCGTGCGATTTTCCCCGGAAGATGCTTCCGTAACGAATCAACAGATGCTTGCCACGAAAACACATTCTTCCAGATGGAAGGTATTATGATTGACAAAAACATCTCTATCTCAAACCTTATTTACTTTATGAAAACAATGCTTTCAGAAGTTTTCCAGAAGGATGTTACAGTTCGTCTTCGTCCCGGTTTCTTCCCATTTGTGGAACCCGGATTCGAGCTTGATATTAAATGTCTTATCTGCGGTGGTGACGGTTGTCCCTCTTGTAAGAATTCAGGCTGGCTTGAGCTTTGCCCCTGCGGTATGATTCACCCCAATGTTCTTACACACGGCGGTATTGATCCCGAGGAATACACAGGCTTCGCATTCGGTCTTGGTCTTACAAGACTTGCAATGATGAAGTACGGCATCAAAGATATCAGAGTATTTAACAGCGGCAGTCTTAAATCACTGTCACAGTTTGAGAATGAGTAAGGGGGAAGAGTAATGCTTGTTTCAATGAATTGGATAAAAGAATACGTTGATCTTGAGGGTGAAAACCTTCGCGATCTTATTATGAAGTTTACTCTTTCAACTGCTGAAGTTGAAGATATCTTCATTAAAGGTGAAGAAGTTAAAGACGTTGTAGTTGGTGAAATTGTTTCTTTTGAAGCACATCCCAACTCAAAGAAGCTTCATATATTAAAGGTAGATGGCGGCGACAGAATTTACGACTGTGTGTGTGGTGCACCCAATGCGGCACTTGGTCTTAAGGTTGCGTTTGCAAAGGTAGGGGGCAGTGTTCCCGGCCTTGAAATTGCAAAGCGTGAAGTTGCAGGCTTTATGTCAGAGGGTATGTGCTGTAGCGAAGCGGAGCTTGGCATCAGCGACGAAAATAGCGGTATTATGGAGCTTGACCCCTCTCTTAAGAATGGTACAAATCTTAAAGACATTTTCGATATTGACGACGTTGTGTTTGAAGTAGACAATAAGTCGCTTACAAACCGTCCTGACCTTTGGGGTCACTATGGTATTGCAAGAGAATTTGCGGCACTTACAAAGAAGCCTCTTAAACCTCTCGCACTTACTGAACCCGACTATAACGGTGACAACAAAATCCCCGTTGAGGTGGAAAGAAAAGACCTCGTTTACAGATATTCATGTATGCAGATTGATAACATCAATGAAAGCGTAAGTCCCATGAATATGCGTATCCGCCTTTACTACTGCGGTATGCGCGGAATCAATCTTCTTGCGGACCTTACAAACTACATTATGCTTGAGCTTGCACAGCCTATGCACGCTTTCGATGCGAGAAAGATTGACAAAATCAAGGTTGGCACACCCAAAGAGGCTATGAAGTTTGAAACACTTGACGGAACTGAACGTGATGTTGATGCAGACACACTTCTTATCTATAACAACGACACCCCCGTTGCTATTGCAGGTATTATGGGCGGTCTTGATTCCGAGATTGTTGATGGTACAACATCTGTTGTCCTTGAATCTGCAAACTTTGACGGTGTAAGTGTCCGTAAGTCTTCTTCAAGACTTGGTCTTCGTACAGATGCAAGTATGCGTTACGAAAAGACACTTGACCCCGAAATCACAGTTACCGCAATCAAGAGATTTGTAAATCTTCTTATTGCAATCGACCCCGGTGCGAAGGTTTCTTCACAGATTACAGACGAATACGTTCAGAAGTATCCCGAAATCAAGCTTTCATTCAAGAAAGCCTATGTTGATAAGTATACAGGTATTGAAATTGCCGATGATGCAATTCTTACAACACTTAATCTTCTCGGCTTCAACGCAAGCCAGTCAGGTGATGAATTCAGCGTAACAGTTCCTTCCTGGAGAGCAACAAAAGACGTTACAATCAAGGCTGACATTATCGAAGAAATCACTCGTATCTACGGCTATGACAACTTTGAAATCACAACTACACAGAGTGACCTTGTTCCCGTTCGTTCAACTGTTACACGCCGTGATAGTGAGCTTATTAAGGACATCCTCGTTCAGCGCTATATGCTTAACGAAGTTCACTCATACATCTGGTGTGATGGCACAAAGTACAAGAAGCTTGGTATCGACGTTGAGGATAACGTAAAAATCCTTAATATTGCAACTCCCGAAAATGCAAATATCCGTAACAGTATGCTTCCCACACTTCTTACATTTGCTTATGAAAATAAGCAGTATGCACCCTCATTCGGTGTGTTCGAAATTGGCAGAGTGGTAGATGGACTTACTGAAGATAAGCTTGCAAATGAGAGAAGACGCCTCGGTATTGTCCTCTTTGATAAGGTTTGCGGTGAAAAGGCACTTTACTTCAAGGCTGTTGAGATTGTTCGTTATATTGCAGAGCAGCTTCGTCATGAAGAGCCTGCGTTTACAAGAATCGCTCCCAAGCATAACTGGCAGCATCCGAAGAATACTTCTGCAATCGCAGTAAGCGGTAAGGAAGTGGGCGTTATCTGCACACTTCATCCCCAGAATCTTGCGAAGCTTGATAAAAACGGTGTTGCAGTATGTATCGAAATTGATATGGACGACTTTGCAGCAGCAGAATATACTGCACCCTCATTCAACGAGCCCTCGAAGTTCCCCGGTGTTGACTACGACCTTTCACTCGTTACAAACGGTGTTAAGTACGCAGACCTCAGAACTGCGTGGGAAAATGAAAACATCGCAGAACTTGACGGTGTAACACTTGTTGACACTTATGAACTTGACGGTGAAATGTCAATTACGCTCCGCTTTGCATTCTCATCACAGGAAAGAACACTTTCAATGGATGAAATTCAGGTGCATATTGATAAGATTATTGAAAAACTTACTGCACTTGGTGCAACAATGAGAATATAATAAGATTATAATAAAAAAGAGAAGCAACTCCGAAAGAGTTGCTTCTCTTTTTTTATTCGTCTGCATTGCCTAACATCATTTCCTGATATTCTGATTTACTCATAAGAACTTTACGTGGTTTACTGCCTTCGTGAGGACCTATAATGCCTCGTTCTTCGAGCTGATCAACAAGTCTGCCTGCACGTGAATATCCGACTTTGAGCTTTCTCTGAAGAAGTGATGCGCTGGCTTGTCCGATTTCGACGACAATGCCGATAGCCTGCGGAAGAAGATCGTCTGCATCTCCGTCATCGGAGGATTGATGATCCTCTGCACCATTTTCGATATGCTCAATAATATCTTCGTTGTAGCGGGCAGATGAGTCTGCCTTTACAAATTCAACAATCTTTTCGATTTCCTTGTCGGATACGAATGCACCCTGAAGTCTCTTCGGCTTGCTTGCACCCATGGGAAGGAAGAGCATATCGCCCTTACCGAGAAGCTTTTCCGCACCACCCATATCAAGGATTGTACGGCTGTCAATCTGGCTTGATACAGAGAATGCAATACGGCTGGGAACATTGGCTTTGATAAGACCTGTGATAACGTCAACAGAGGGACGCTGTGTCGCAATAACAAGATGCATACCCGCAGCTCTTGCCATCTGTGCAAGACGGCAGATAGAATCTTCAACCTCATGAGGAGAAACCATCATAAGGTCGGCAAGCTCGTCAATTACAATAATAATCTGCTCAAGCTCACGCTCGCCTGCGAGAGACGCATATTCGTTATATCCCTTAAGATCACGAACGTTTGCAGTAGCGAACATACTGTAACGCTTAACCATTTCCTGAACTGCCCAGTTAAGTGCACCTGCGGCACGACGGGGGTCGGTTACTACGGGGATAAGAAGGTGGGGGATGCCGTTATAAACGCCAAGCTCAACCACCTTGGGGTCAATAAGGATAAGCTTTACCTCATTGGGATCTGCTTTATAAAGAATACTTGTAATAAGTGAGTTTATACATACACTCTTACCGCTACCGGTAGCACCGGCGATGAGCATATGGGGCATTTTTGAAATATCCGAAACAATAGGTTGTCCCGAAATGTCCTTACCCATAGCGAACGCTGTTTTTGATTTGAATGAGGTGAACTCATTACTGTCAATAACCTCTCGGAGAGAAACCATGGTAGTATTCTTGTTGGGAATTTCAATACCTACCGCCGCCTTGCCGGGGATAGGTGCTTCAATTCTTACACCGAATGCCGCAAGGTTAAGTGCGATATCGTCTGCAAGATTAACAATCTTACTTACCTTGACACCAACAGACGGCTGAAGCTCAAATCTTGTTACGCTGGGACCTTTGCTTACTTCAAGCACCTTTGCCT
Source organism: Clostridia bacterium (assembly GCA_045651805.1). Classification (GTDB taxonomy): domain Bacteria; phylum Bacillota; class Clostridia; order UMGS1883; family UMGS1883; genus UMGS1883. The sequence continues at coordinate 4,503 of JAZRTB010000048.1, read as the reverse complement.
CAACACCAAAACTTGCAAGTGTATCTATAAGCTTTTTAGCCTGAGTACGAAGGTCTTCGGGATTTTCCTTTCCTTCTGAAGAAGATGTGTTTTCTTCAAGAAGCTCAATCGGAGGGAATGTGTACTTGATATAATCCGACTCAATCTCCTCGTCAGTAACAGCAATTGGCGAATTGTCTTCTTTTTCTTCTGTCACGCCACCTGATGCCTCAAGAGCGGCTTTCTGAATCTCCTCGGGAATTTCTGCAGCTGCAGTTTCCGTAATATCAATCTCTCCATCGGGATGGGGACGTTTTTTCTTCTTCTTTTTCTTTTCGGGAATAATTTCTTCAGAATCTTTTTTATTATCGTAAAGAACAATCTTGAAATCTTCGGCATCGATATCGTTTTCAGCTTCTGCTTCCTCGGATGATACATCGGGATGGGGACGTTTTTTCTTTTTCTTCTTCTTTCGGGGAACGTCTTCGGTAGCTTCTTTTATTATTGCCTTGATTTCTTCTTCTTTATGTTGTTCTGCATCGCGCTCTTCCTTTATTTTTTGAGCAAAATCGGAAATAGAGTCTGCGATTGATTTACACAACTTTGTAAGAGGCGCAGTACCTGTTGTAGTGACAAAGCACGCGAAAGCGAGTATTGTAAGAACGAAACCGGTGCCGATGCCTCCAATCAATGATTTAAGGGGAAGTACAAGAAGTGCACCTGAAAGACCGCCTGAAGAAAAATCCTTACCGCCTGAAATATGTGTATCGCAAAGTGATGCAAAGTTCGGGTCGTTCATCTTAAAAAGTGTTGAGTTGCCGAGAGTGAAAAGTCCGCCTATAAGCAAAAGACCAAGTGCCGCAAAAACATAGCGGTGCTTATGTGGAGAAAGGGACTTTCTCAAAAAAAGATGGACTATTATTACGAACATAAATACGGGAACAAATATGCTTATTACACCAAGGGTAGACGATAGAAGCCCCTTGATGAATTTACCTAATGTCCCGAATGTGTCGAACATGGAAAGAATAATTGCAATGCAAAGAAGAAGCAATCCTATAAGCTTCACCTCACGGGGGACCTTTCCTGTAGACACCTCTTTTTCGGGCATATGCTTGGTGTCAGCTTTTTTGGACTTAGCAGACTTACCGCTTTTTTTACCTGTGCTGACGGTAGACCTTCCTTCGAAACTGTCTTTTGAACGTGAAGACGATTTTTTTGATTTGGTAGTTTTCATTTTCTTTGATATCCTCTCTGAAAATTATGCTATTGTAAAGTTAAGTATAATTGCAAAAATACCTGCCGCTATACAGTAATAAGAGAAATAGCTGAGTTTGCTTTTCTGTACAAGCTTAAGTAAAAATCTGATTGAAAAATATCCGCTTACTGCCGCAGTAAGCATACCTACCAGAACGGGGGCAAAAGAAAGTGTCTGACTGCCTGAAGTGAAAATATCTTTTATATCAAGCACCAATGCACCAAGAATAGCCGGAATTGAAAGCAGGAAAGAGAATCTTACCGCGGTTTCCTTATTGAGCTTGCAGAAAAGTCCGCCTACAATAGTGCTTCCGCTTCTGCTGACACCGGGAAGAGTTCCAAGCCCCTGGAAGCATCCTACAAGAAATGCCCTTTTAGCACTCATTTTCTCCATATCCACATCTCCACCGCCGAGTTTCTCTGAAAGGAAGAGAAGGATTGCAGTTATAATAAGGAAAATACCAATCTGCCAGAGGGCAGGGTTTTCAATAATGTCGCCAAGGAAAAGTGCCGCGATTACTGCAGGGATTGTAGCCATAACAAGCATTACTATAAGTCTGCGGTATAAAAATTCTTTGAGGCGAAGTCCTTTTCCTGTGAAAATATCTTTAATCATACCGAAAAATGCCTTTATCATTTCCCATATGTCTTTATAGTAAACAATGAATACTGCAACAAGTGTCGCAACGTGCAAAAGTATATTGAATGAGAGCAGATTCGACGCCTCGGGATCCATTCCCATAAGCTGACCTGCAATGGAAAGATGACCGGATGAAGAAATGGGTAAAAATTCGCTTATTCCTTGAATAAGTCCAAGTATAAATGCCTTGATAACTGTCAAGAGAACCCCTCCTATACATAGATATAGGTATTTTATCATACTTTTAAGGAAAAATCTACTGTTTTTTGTGTTTTGGTTAAAATTATTTAAAATAGTTGAAAAAATGACATTAATTGGTTATAATTACAATGAGGTGATGTTATGAAAATCGCATTTTTTGATGCAAAACCTTATGATAAGGAATCATTTGAAAAGGCTAACGCTGCTTTCGGTGCGGAAATTACTTATTTTGAAACAAAGCTTAATGAAGACACGGTGAGTCTTGCTGCAGGATACGATGCGGTATGTGTTTTTGTGAATGATACCGTAAACTCGGTTGTTATAGATAAACTCATAGAAATGGGAGTAGAAACGATTGCTCTGCGTTGCGCAGGCTTCAATAACGTGGATATGAAGCACGCCTGTGGAAAAATACACGTTGTAAGGGTGCCTGCATATTCACCCTATGCTGTGGCAGAGCATTCAATGGCACTTCTTCTTACATCTATCAGGCGTATTCATAAGGCGTATATCCGTACAAGGGACTTTAATTTCAGCCTTAACAATATGATGGGATTTGACCTTCACGGAAAAACCGTCGGCGTTGTGGGTACGGGTAAAATCGGCAGATGCTTTATAAATATATGTAAAGGTTTCGGTATGAATATCCTTGCCTTTGATAAATTCCCTGCAGAGGACCTTAAGGAAGCAGGAGTAAAGTATGTTTCAATGGACGAAATGTTTAAGGAAAGTGATATAATTTCACTCCATTGTCCTCTGACGGAGGAAACATACCACATTATAGACGAAAAAGCCATTGAAAAATGTAAAAAGGGCGTTGTCCTCATCAATACTTCACGCGGTGCATTGGTGGATGCACAGGCACTTCTTGACGGTATCAAGTCAAGAAAAGTCGGTGCGGCGTGTCTTGATGTGTATGAGGAAGAATCGGACCTTTTCTTCGAGGATTTTTCAGGACATATTCTTGAAGATGACACCCTTGCAAGACTTATATCAATGCCTAACGTAATCGTAACTTCTCATCAGGCGTTTCTTACTGCGGAAGCACTTGGGAATATTGCGGAAACTACCCTTTCAAATATTAAAGAACTTGTGGAAACAGGAAAGTGTGAAAACGAAATTTATTGTAAAAAATAGTATAAGTACAGGGCAGGAGAGGATTAATAGCCACTCCTGCCTTTTTTGCCGTATAAAACCCCTCTTTTTCCCGTAAATCGGTTGACAAACACCCATAAAAAAGGTATAATGTTATTTTGTAAAGGAGTGTTTACAATGGAAAAATTAGGTCTTAATGAAATTAGAGAAAGATATCTTAAATTCTTTGAAAGTAAAGGACACTTGAGACTTCCGTCATTCCCCCTTGTTCCGCAGAATGACAACAGTCTTCTTCTTATAAATGCAGGTATGGCACCTCTTAAGCCGTACTTCACAGGAAAGGAAATTCCTCCGAGAAAAAGGGTTACCACTTGTCAGAAGTGTATCAGAACTCCCGATATCGAACGTGTTGGTATTACTGCACGTCACGGTACGTTCTTCGAAATGCTTGGTAACTTCTCATTCGGTGATTACTTCAAGCATGAAGCTACTGCGTGGGCTTGGGAATTCGTTACAAAAGACCTCGGTCTTCCCGAGGACAGAGTATACATCACAGTTTACGAGGATGACGATGAAGCTATCGAAATCTGGACAAAGGAAGTTGGCGTTGACCCCAGCCACATTTCAAGAATGGGTAAAGAGGACAACTTCTGGGAAATCGGTCAGGGTCCCTGCGGTCCCTGTAGTGAGCTTTACTTTGACAGAGGGGAAAAGTACGGTTGCGGAAGCCCCGACTGTAAGGTAGGCTGTGAGTGTGACAGATTTGTTGAATTCTGGAACCTCGTATTCACACAGTTTGACAAGGATGAAAACGGAGTTTACAACCGTCTTGCAAAGCCCAACATTGATACAGGTATGGGTCTTGAAAGAATGGCTGTTATTATGCAGGATGTAAATAACCTCTTTGAAGTTGACACTATCCGCAACATTATGATTGAAATCAGCAAGGTTGCAAAGGTTAACTACGGCGAAAGCGAAAAGAGTGATATCTCCCTCCGCGTAATTACTGACCATATCAGAAGTACAACATTTATGACTTGTGACGGTGTATCTCCCTCTAACGAAGGAAGAGGATATGTTCTCCGCAGACTTCTCCGTCGTGCGGCTCGTCACGGTAAACTCCTCGGTATTGAAGGTACATTCCTTTCAAATATCGTTGATACAGTTGTTCGCGAATCAAAGGATGCATATCCCCAGCTTGTAGAAAAACAGGATTATATCAAGCGCGTTATCAAGAAAGAGGAAGAAAGTTTTGCGCAGACAATTGACCGCGGACTTTCAATCCTTGAAGAAAAGATTGCAGACCTTGAAAAGAGTGGCGAAAAGACTCT
>JAZRTB010000047.1:0-14533 GCA_045651805.1 Clostridia bacterium | reverse complement strand
TATCGTGGATAACACATTTGCAACACCTATCAACTGCCGTCCCATCGAATGGGGTGCAGATATCGTAACTCACTCTACAACAAAGTATATGGACGGCCACGCAAGCAGCGTTGGCGGTTGTATTGTTGACTCGGGCAAGTTTGACTGGACAAAGTATCCCGACAAATTCCCCGGTCTTTGCACTCCCGACGACAGCTATCACGGTGTAACTTATACCGAAAGATTCGGCTTGGAAGGTGCGTTCATCACAAAGGCTACTGCACAGCTTATGCGTGATTTCGGTTCAATTCAGGCACCCCAGCACGCTTACTATGTAAATCTCGGTCTTGAAAGCCTTGAACTTCGTATGCAGCGCCATTGTGAAAATGCACAGGCGGGTGCAGAATACGTTTCAAATCACGAGAAAATCGCTTGGGTTCGCTACTGCGGACTTCCCGAAGATAAATATTATGAACTTGGTAAGAAGTATCTTCCCAATGGCTCCTGCGGTGTACTTTCTTTCGGTGTTAAGGGCGGAAGAAGTGCGGCAGAGAAGTTTATGAAAAATCTTAAGCTTGCATCTATCGAAACACACGTTGCAGATTCAAAGACCTGTTGCCTTCATCCTGCAAATGCAACTCACCGTCAGATGAATGATGCAGAACTTATGGCGGCAGGTGTTGCTCCCGACCTTATCCGCTTCTCCTGCGGTATTGAGGACAAGGAGGATATTATTGCGGATATTGCACAGGCACTTGAAACCATCTAAAAACGAGATGTTAAAATCGCCCAGACCGCAAAACGAATAAGATTGATGATAGATGTATTTACTCAAAAATAATACAACGTGCTTTCAATTGTTTTTGGTAGGAATTTGCCGAGCAAATTCCGAATTGATTCGTTTTGCTACGCACAAATGTCACCTCTCGGCGTATCACATACGCCTTCGGGTTCCCTTCGGTTCCATTTGTGTGTTCTGAACAATTTTTCCTATCTCGTTCGGGATGTTAATTGGGGAACGAAAGTTCCGCAGCGATATAAATCTCTGCAGAGATTTGCGATATGTACTTTGTACTCGATATACCTGGCGGTTCGATATGTTTCCTTGCGGAAACGAGATTTATATTATATCGAAACCGAACAAAGTGAGGTTATATCGAATTTGCGGAGCAAATATATCGAACGAGCAGAGCGAGTATATCGTTCTGAACAATTTTTCCTATCCCACACAAAAAATCCCACATTTTAAGGAGGCGATATAAATGCCCATTAAAATACCCGTAAAATTACCGGCTACAAAAATTCTTAAAGATGAAAATATTTTCGTAATGGACGAAAAACGTGCGGAAAAGCAGGATATCCGTCCGCTTCGTATCGGCATACTTAACCTTATGCCCACGAAAATTGAAACGGAAACACAGCTTGCAAGGCTTCTGGGTAACACTCCCCTGCAGGTTGACCTGGAGCTTATTCAGGTGAGCAGTCACAAGTCAAAGAACGTGTCGGAGGAGCATATGCTGGCTTTCTACAAAACCTTTGACGAAATAAAGGACCAGAAGTTTGACGGTTTTGTAATCACAGGCGCACCCGTTGAAAAAATGGCGTTTGAAGAGGTTGATTACTGGGAAGAGCTTTGTACCATTATGGAATGGACAAAGACAAATGTACACTCAACCTTCCACATCTGCTGGGGTGCACAGGCGGCACTTTATTACCATTTCGGAATACAGAAACAACCGCTTCCCGAAAAGCTTTCGGGCGTGTATAAGCACAAAGTTGTTTATAAAAATCCTATGCTTATGCGTGGCTTTGACGAGGAATTTATGGTTCCCCATTCAAGAAATACCACGGTAAGTATTGACGATGTGAAAAAGTGCAAGGAAATTAAAATTCTTTCAGTTTCCGACGAGGCAGGTCTTTATGCGGCGGCTACTGCAAAGGGTAAGCAGATTTTCATCACAGGTCATTCGGAATATGACCGTGACACTCTTAAAAAAGAGTATGTCCGTGATGTGAATGCAGGTCTTAATCCGAAAGTTCCCGAGAATTATTTCCCCGACGATGACCCTGAAAAAGAGCCGATTGTAAGCTGGCGTGCACACGCGAATCTGATTTATTCAAATTGGCTTAATTACTTTGTATATCAGACCACACGGTATGATATATCAACCATCGGATAATACCACGGGATGTTTAAAACGCCCAGAACACAAAAGGCAAAAAGATATTATTTTAGCGAGTTTTAAAAGCATAAATATTTTACTTGATGTAGAGAAACCGTATTTTCATACGGTTTCTCTTTGCTTTTATGCCTTTTGTTACGAACAAACTTCACCTCGACGTACCCTCGTACGCCTTCGGTTCCACCCTTCGGGTTCAGTTTGTCCGTTCTGAACGCTTTTTCCTATCCCTAAACAGCACGGCTTGATAAGCAACACCGACCGCATAAGGCACAGAGAAAAAGATGCAGAATTAACAAACCGAACCGAAGGGCACCCGAAGCCTCGTCAAAACAAGATATGCAATTGTCGTTTTCTTGCGAAAACTGTGTTTGCAATCTTATTTTGCCTCTTTCCCAAAAAGTCTTCGGACTTTTTGGGAGACCCTGTTTGAAATACGTCGAGAGGTGAGGTTTGTTGATAGCGCAAAGCGTGAAAAAAAGGACTCCGCAAAAGCGGAGTCCTACATTAATTTTAAAAGCTGAAATTCAGCACACCTTGGAATATTATCCTTTTTTGCTTTGCGCGGTCTGCGCTTTTTATCAAGCCGTGCGAATTATTTGATTTTAGGAAGACTTGCTGCGGCTACTGACTGTCCCACTCTTCTAGCCTTTTCATCGGGAATATGAAGCTGTACCTTCTTACTGAGTTCGGGGAATTCTGCATTAATTACTTCATTTGCCTTATCAAGAAGGATTGTGCCGCCCTTACCGCTTGTAACACGACCCATAATGAGAACGTGCTTAATGTCATAGAACATTGAGTAGTAAGCAATTGTGTAACCGAAGTATGCACCGATTGTTTCGTAAATATCTGCTGCACGGGGGTCGTCCTTTTCCATAAGACCCTGAACAACCTTGAGCTTTTCTGCAGGAGAAAGACTTTCTTCAAGCTCAATACCTGCTGCGGGAGCAAGCTTGATTACAGCGTCCTGTGAGAAATACTTAACACCGCAACCATAGTCGCCTGACCATTCGTCAACCATTGCACCCTTGTTGAAGTCAACGGGAACGAAAGCAAGCTCGTTAAGCCAGCCTGTGATGTTACCGTCTTTATCAACGTAACCTGCAGCTTCACTTGTACCCATAGCAATACCCATTACGTTGTTATCTTCAAGGCTCATCGCACCTGCAAGAGCAGTTACGTCGCCGTCGTTTGCAACTTCAACGGGAACATCACCGATTTCCTTTGCAACGTCAAGGTACATTGTCTTAACGTGCTTTTCAAAATCCTCATCGGAAACCTTAAGGAAAAGTGATGCAACCATAATCTTGTTGTCGATATAAACACCTGCTGAAGATACGCCGATAGCGTCAACTCTGGGCATATGAGATGCCGCAGTCTTCATCGCATTAAGAATACCTTCGTAGTGATACATAGGATCACTTTCAAGCTTGGGGAACCATACAACTTCTTCAGAATATACTGTTTCGCCGTTTACTACTGCAGAAACCTTTCTGTCACTTCCGCCTGCATCGAAACCGATTCTGCAACCGTCAAGATGACGGCCAACGGGTGAAGATGCATCGTTTTCTTCGGGAGCGTCTGCAAGATTTTCCACATAGATTACTTCAAAGGGAGCTTCATAAACTCTTGCCATGAAGTTGAAGTCAAACTCTCTTGCTCCACCAACCTTGTAATCTGCCGCAATGCGGTCATAAATGTATTTTGAGCCTGCGATATATACCTTGTAACCGCCTTTTGCCCAGAGAAGTGTCTTGATGATTCTTTCTGCGATGCCGTAGTTTTCTTCATCGTGACCTGTGCCTTCTTTGTAAATGTCCATATCGTAGATTGCGATAAGACCGTTATTACGCTCAACTGCGATGCGGATTTTCTGTGAATCTGCCTTTGCTACTGCTGCGTTATAGTCATTGATAACTTTCGCCATTGGCATAAATTCCGGTTCAAGTTTTGCTAAAATCATATCTATTCTCCTATCTTTAAACCTTTTGGGTTTTTTATCTTATTTCTCCGCCGAGAATTACTTTTTCTACATTGAATTTATCATCAACAATGATAATATCTGCACGCTTACCTTTTTCAAGTGAGCCGATTTCATCATCTTCCTTAAGTGCTTTTGCAATGTTAAGGGATGCGGCATTTACTGCCTCATAAATTTCAAGGTCGCTGTTTTCAAAGAGGTTTCTTACCGCGGCGTTAAGTTCAAGTACGCTACCTGCAATAGTACCGTCATCCATAAGGCACTTGATACCTTCCTTATGAACGGGCTGACCGCCAAGAGTGTAGTCGCCATCTTCCATACCGCCTGCACGGATACAGTCTGTGATAAGGCAGAGCTTGTCACCCTTTGCCTTTGCAACCATATTGAAAAGACCGCGATTAACGTGGAATGTATCTGCAATAAGCTCCGCACTTACACGGCTGTCTGAAAGAGCCGCACCGGAAACACCGGGACTTCTGTGAGAAAGAGCTGTCATCGCGTTAAAAAGGTGAGTGGTGTGTCTTACGCCCCATTCAATACCTGCCATAGCTTCTTCATAAGTAGCATCTGTGTGACCCATGGAAATAAGCACATCTGTATTTTCAGTAACCTTTTTCACACATTCTTCTGCACCGTCAACCTCGGGAGCAACTGTGAAAAGCTTCACAATATCTTTATGCTTCATAATAAAGTCTGCATCGGGACGGAGAATATGCTCCTCTGCCTGTGCACCCTTCTTCTTTGCATTGATGAAAGGTCCTTCGCTGTTTACACCAAGGATTCTTGCACCATAGTAATTTTCATCATTTTTAACTGCACGGACAGTATCAAAAGCCGCCTCAATTTCCGCCTTGGAAACTGTCATAGTGGTGGGACACCAAGCGGTAACACCGTTTTTAATGATACCTGCCGCCATTTTGCGGATACCCTCTTCATCACCGTCGGATGCGTCTGCACCGAGGTAACCGTGAATGTGCATATCAATAAGACCGGGGGAAACGAGCTTGCCCTCCGCATCAATTACCGTGTCGTAATTTTCTGCATTAAAATCAGCCTTGTCAATAATGTCAACAATCTTTGCATCGAAAACAAGTACCTTGTTTTCTTCGACTCTGTCAGGCAAAATTATTTTACCGTTTATGATACATTTCATAATTCATTCTCCTTTCGGAAAAACTTTCCTGTTTATAATGTTAACACAAATTAACACGGGATGCAACTGATTTTAACATAAAATTGATATTTTTAATTCCCTGTCAGATTACCTTATTCTGTTGCCACTTACCGCCCTTGTAGCGGATAAAGAATATAATACTTCTTATCAGCCAGTCGCTGACCATTGCAACCCATGTACCGATAACGCCCATTTTGAATACGTGTACGAAAATGTATGCCGCACCGATTCTGAAAAGGAACATTGAAAGCGTTGCAATTACCATTACAAACTTTGTGTCGCCCGTACCGCGCAGTGCCGATGCTAAAGCAAAGCTTGAAGGGTATATAAAGCACGAGCAGGTGCTGTAGATAATCATTATCCAGAAAGCAAGGCTTTGTGCCTCTGCTGAACCGTTAAACAGAGAAATCAACGGTTTCAGGAAAAGCATAAAGAGTATAGCGACGACAGTTGTCATAATATAGTCAAGCTTTAATACGTGTTTTGTGTAAAACGTAGCTTCATCGGGTTTTCCGGCACCCATACATTGACCGACAATAACTATCATAACCGCATTGAACGCACTGCCGATACAATGGAGAAGCGGAGAAATTGTTCTGGCGTAGGAATCTGCGGCAATGGATGCCGTTCCAAGCCCTGATACAAGACCTGCTATGAGAAGTGCACCGAGCTGAAACATACCCTGCTCAATACCGTTTGGAAGAGCAACATTCAGAATTCTGCCTGCCATTTTGCCGTCGAAGTCAGGCTTCAGCAATCCCGAAAGAGGGACTTTGTTGTTATGGTTGTAAAGCATTATGAGAAGTGCAATTCCGACTACCGCCATTGCTATAAGGGTGGAAAGTGCCGCTCCCGTAACACCCATATCCATATGGAATATGAATATGTATTTTAACAAGAGATTAAGTCCCATCATAATAACAGAAGAATAGAAGGGGAGGCGGCTTTCGCCCATTGAACGGTAAATTGATGTGCACGCGTAGTAGAGAGCTACAAGGGGATAGGAAAATGCCGTAACGGTGAAATACTCTCCGCTTATTTTAAGAACATTTTTATCTGCACCGCCGAAAAGAAGGTTAAGAATCCCGTTTTTAAAAAGCACCATTACCGCCATTATAAGAAGACCGATACCTACAACAATCCGGACATTGTCTTTCAGCGATTTTTTGGAATTCTGCATATCCTGTGCACCTATATACTGTGCAAGGACTACCGTACCACCTTGTGCGAGCGCCACAAAAAAGTTTTTTGCAAAGTTATCAATACGGCTTACAAGGGCAACGCCTGCAACGGCAGTTTCGCCAAGCTTTGACACCATAAAGGTATCCGCCATAGTAAGCCCTGCCACCATAAGCTGTTCAAAAATAACGGGAAGCAGGAACACAAATATGTACTTGTTACTAAAACGTGCTTGTTTCGGAAGCGAAAGGAAACCCATAATAAAACATCTCTTTTCTGAAAATCAGCAACCCGAAGGAAGTCTCCTTCGGGTTGCTTCGGCTGTAATTATACTATCTTTCGGAACAAAAGTAAATACATTTTTTGAATTTTCCGCCTTTTGCGGTCGGTGCTGTTTTATTTCGTTTCATATAATTTTTTCAATTCTTCAAGTGTAGCTTCAACAAGCTCCTGCCCGCCCTCGGGTGAAACCACATTGCAGTACATTGATGCACTGTAACCGTTACCTGCCGCGGCACGCTCTGTTGCAAGGTAGCTGCCTGATCCTCTTCCGTCAGGCTGACCGCAAAGCTGAATGATAAAGGTCTGTTCAAAGGGTGAACGACCCTGAATTCTGTGCTGATAATCCATATAAAGCTCAAACTGGTTTGTTGCAAATGCAATGTTGCCGAGCTTTATAACGTGCATTTCCATAGGAAGCTTCGGGTTTTCTTTCTGTTCTTCGTAACGCTTCATGGCTCTGCCGTATCTTCCGCCTGATGACATTATAACGCTGTTCGTGTAAAGTTTTTCAAGAGGCTCGCCCTCTGTTACAAAAGGCTTCTTAACAACATTTTTTTCGTTTTCTACAACGCAGAACTGATATTCTTCGTCTGTGATAAGCCGCTTTGTAAGCTCAACTGTTTTAACGGAATGTGCCACGGGAAGGTCATTAAACTTTTCCTTCTGTGCCCAGGCATAAACCTCATCAAAGGACTGTGCAATTCTTTCACCGATGTCAAGACGGCGGTATCTTTCGTGAGTTTCGCTTACGATTTCGGGCATTTCATAGTCCGCATATTTAAGACGGAAACGCCTTACTTCCGCATTAGAATAGTGAAGCACTCTGGGAGCAAGGTCGCCTGCTGCTGCACACTGTGAAAGGATATAAATGTCACCGTAACGCTTTGCAATTTCAGACCTTACATCTGCCCAGTAGTCTGCTGTAAGGCAGTTGTCCATTTCGGAGTTCTGTGAGGGGCAGGGAATGTTGATGATTGCACCTGTAAGTTTCTCATTCTTATCAAATGTGAACACATAGTTTGCAAAGGGGTCTGTACCTGCTTCGTAATGGCTGAACATAGCGTCCTTTGTACTGCCGTACATCTGTGCGTGACCGCCTACAAACTGTGCAGAGTTGAAGTGAGCGTTTTCGGGGCGCTTTGAAAGGTCGTCAAAATAAACAACTCTTCTTGAATGAGCAACAGTTGCAAATCCGTATCCGTAGGACACATAGCCTTCTTCACGATTTGTGAAGGATTCGCAGATACCCTCGGCAACAGTTTCTATAAACCACTTTCTGTATTCACCGTTCGACTTGATTTCAACACCATCGTGGGGAACTTCGGAAATGGGCTTTCCTGCCCATACCTTGTCTTCTTCAAAAAGGCAGGGACCGCAGTGGGTGTGTGTAGCGTTCATTATGATTTTAAGTGTATCAATTTCGGGATTCAGCTCGCTTACTCTTGCACGTACAAGGTCAAGGATACCTGCACCAATGTTTATTGTATCAACCTGAACGAAAATAACATATTCTCCGTTATTTTCAAGTGTGAGAATGTTTACAAGGATAGGGTCGAGAACACCCTGTGAAACTCTTAACTTGAACTGACCTGTAATGGGAAGCGGATCCGACGTTGAAACGTCTTTTGTACACCAACCGATTTTTAACATTTAAAACAACTCCTTTAATTATAGACCTTTGAATTAATCAATCTCGCCGCCTGCGGCTATTATGGAAAGCTCTTTTCTTGTAAGAACTCTGCCGTATTTATCGTCCTCGATTATATCGGGTTTAACTATAAATTCACCTCTCTGCAGGTGACAAAGTTCAATAATTTTATTGAAATACTCAAGAACTTTTGCATTTCTCTTGAAATCGTTTCTGTAAAGCTCACCGTCGATAACTGCACGAAGGTAAATCATTTGCCACTTTTTAAGATTGCGGATTTCTTCGGGAAGTGATGCATCAACTTCAACAATTGCCTTTTCAATTTCGGGAATACCTTCGGGATTGTCGATGGGATAACGGTGTCCCGGCTCAAATCCGCGGTGGAGAGTTTTTTCCATAGCAAAGATAGCATCGTGTGCTTTCTGAAGAAGCTCGCCCTCAAGTCCGAATTCGTAAGAAAGATATTCTTTTATAGTATCGGAAGCACTCTGTCCGTCGCGGTATAAACGAAGCATAACCACCTTGTTGATTTCTTCGTAGAATCCTTCGGAATAGGGCCAACCGCCTGCAAGCTTGTCGCCGTCACGATCCCAAAGCTCCTGCAAAAGTGCGGGGATGGGGTTAGAACCGTAACCGCCCCAGGGAACAATATCACACATACTGATTTCAGGGAAACCGAGGATGGGTCTTCTCATACCCTTTTCAAAGGCGTAACGCTGATACTGCGGCTCTGCAACAAGGTACTTACACTCGCTGAGTCTGCCTTCGTCCATAACTTTATTCATCATCTCAAACTCAACATCGGTTTCGGTAAACGTACCAAACTGCCAGAGTGAAAGAACAAGGTCTGTATTGGGCATATATTCCTTAACCATAGGGATAATTGCTTCAACGGTCTTTATATAGCCGTTACCGCCCCAGGGGGCGCACTTACTGCAACTGCAACCTCCCTCGTCATAAGGTGTGATTGAAAGGTAGTCAAGCTGAAGGTCCTTGAAGGTTTCAAACCAGCTTCTGCGGTATTCAAGAATTTTTTCAAGTCCTCCGGGTGCATTGGGGCAGATTTCTACATGGTAGTGTCCCTGAAGTACATTTACATATCCGTCGTGTCCCGGTGTCCAGTCAGCACGAAGCTCCTCAGGGCTTGTTCTGAACGCTTCGTTTGAAATAGTGGTCATCACAATTTTAAGACCGATGGATTTGGCGTAACGCAGGATTTTCTTAAGACGCTCTGCATAATCCTTGCCGTCCTCCATACTGTCAAAATAGTACATATCAAACCACACACGAATCAAGTTTGTACCCCAGAGGGCAATATCGTCAATATGGCGGTATATTTCTTCAAGGGGCGCACATTCGTAGTAATTGTGGTTGTGGGATGCAAAATACATTGCACAGATTTCTTTTTTTGACTTGAATGTACCGTTTTCAATTTTCGGATTTCGTATAAATCTTCCGAGGGTGTTGAGAAGCTCTGAATGTGAGCCTGCACTGATTACACCGTCCTCGATTTTTCCTTCAAATTCGGAAAGAGAATCGTCAATTAAAAGGGTGATGTCGTATTTTCCTTTAAGTCTGTCTTCTGCAATTCTTGCAATATTATCGAGAGTTTTGTCCGCTTTGTTATAAGTAATCATAAAAAATCTCCTTTATCAGTTTTTTACAATCAGATAATACATTGAACGTGATTCCGATCCAAGCGAAATGGTAAGCTTGCCATCCTCATACTTTGTGGGAACCATACCGATATAGAACCCTTCGGGACTGATTCCCCATACTTCATAAGTGGAGATGGGTGTTTCTATTTCGATTTCCGCCTTGATTGATTCTATCAGAACGGGGGCTTCTCCGTATTCTATCATCTGGTCACCAACGAATTTTGCACCAGTATTTTGTGCTCTGCCCACGGTGGTGAGAAGAATATTTGAAGATTCGGTGATTTTTTCATCTGTAAGTGAACTCATAGCAATAACTGCAAAATCTGTTTCCGCTGTTACCCTAACTCCGTCAAGCTCGATTGTGCCGTTCTTTGCAAGGAAACCGTATGCACATTTTGTGCCGTCGGTATCAATATAGCCGTAGTTCTTTTCGCGGCTAATGAAAAGCTCTCCTGTGTCTGAAAGAATATTTCCGTCAACCTTAACGGGCTTTTCCTCTGCGAATTTGTCAAAACTGTATTCAGAATATACTCCGTGACGCTCGATAGCGTTGGCAAGGTCGGCATCGTTAAATTTTGTTTTTGAAATGTGGCTGTATGTCTTGAATTCGTTAGCCTTTTTAACATCTCCACGTCTTGTCATAATAGCCGCGTGGTAGAAAAGACCGAACTTCGCAGGGTCGTTCCACGTGCTGAAAATACCCTGACGGTAGGGAGTTCCACCGATTTTTTCGGAATAGATTTCTCTGCCGAGAATGTCCATTCTTTCAAGGCGTGCACTGTATGAATATGTGTGGATTGCAAAACCGTTCCAACCCTGCAAAAGACCAACAGCCGCAGAATAAAGCACGCCGTCTGCACGGTATTCGTTAGGCCAGGGAACATCCCATTCGGAAATATATGTAGGCTTGTTTTCCGCACTCATATACGCACCGGTGAGAAGATATGTTTCATTTGCGTGAGTTACGGACAGGTTTGCACAACACTTTCTGAATTCTTCCCAGCAACCCCATGTGTAGTAGTAGGGATGTGTGTCGATGTAATCTGCACAAAGCTGTGTCTTTACATTTGCAGGCACGATAGAGTGGTTTGTTCCGTTGAGAGGAATTTTAATTCCGATTTCACGCATATAGGAAAACATTTCCTCGTAATACTTTTCCTGAATATATATTTTGAAATCAACGATAGTTTCGTTTTCGCTATCGTTTTTAAAGTCAAAATCGGCCGATGTCTTGTCATAGCCGTTTTCCTTGAGCCACTTATCGAAAAGGGCAAGGATTTTTGTGTTGTAAGGCTCGGGGAAGGGGAACTTGAAATGGAATGAGAAGAGGTCACTTTCATTACAAACCTCTGCAAGAACGAATATGGGGTCGTCGCAGTAACGAAGACCTGTGTAGGGGTTTTCGTGTGTCCATAAATCCTTACAGAGTTTTTTCTGCAGGTCAATCAGCGTTTCGTCAAAATAGTTGATAGGCTTTGCAGAATCGCCCAGAGCTTTTGCATTTTCAACGCCCTCTTCCGCACGGAAACGTCTGTATGTGAGCATATCCATATAGCAATAGATACCCTCTTTTTTAAGACAGTAAATAAGGTAGTCAAGTCTGTCCATGCTTTCGGGGTCAAGAGTGGCTCCTGTCATTTTCTTACCTTTTGTAAAAGCAAAGATGTTTGGAGTGTGCCACTCGGCGTCAAGCTGATGAAATCTTACAAGGTTAAGACCGATTTTACTGAGTCTTTTTGCAAGGATTTCCGCATAGTCGTGTTCGGGAAAGCATCCCCAACCGTTGAAGTTTGTTCCCCAGAACTTCACCTTTGTGCCGTCCTCGAAAACGAAATCTCGTCCGTCAACCTTAAGAAAACCGTGTTTACCTGCAGGCTTTTCATCCTCGAACATAAATGATATGTCAATGGGCACATCATCGTGATAAAACGGATATGGAATAAATTCAGTCATAGTAAATCTCCTTTAATAAGTTCGAAATGTAAAAATCGAAATTCGAAATGGTGGATGATTTTTTTGTAGGGGCTGACGTCCTCGACAGCCCGCAGAACGGGACGTCCGGGAGGCCGTCCCCTACAACGCATTTCGCATTAGTTTTTAACTATCAAGTAATACATCGAACGTGATTCAGTTCCTAATGAAATTGTTAATTTACCATTCTCATACTTTGTGGGAACCATACCGATATAGAAACCTTCGGGACTGATACCCCATACTTCATATGTTGAAATATCTGTTTCGATTTCAATTTCCGCCTTGATTGACTCAATCAGAACGGGTGCTTTACCGTAGTCCATCATCTGGTCGCCAACAAATTTAGCGTCTGTATTCTGTGCACGTCCCACGGTTGTGAGGAGGATATTAGATGACTCTGTAATCTTTTCGTCTGTAAGTGAACTCATTGCAATAACTGCGAAGTCTGTTTCTGCAGTTACCTTAACTCCTGAAAGGTCAACTGTGCCGTTCTTTGCAAGGAAACCGTAAGCACATTTTGTTCTGTCGGTATCAATATATCCGTAATTCTTTTTACGGCTTATGAAAAGCTCTCCTGTATCTGAAAGGATGTTGCCGTCAAGCTGTGCGGATTTTTCTTCCGAAAAATTTTCAAAGCTGTAATCCGTGTACACACCGTGTCTTTCGATATTGTTTGCAATGTCAAATTCATTGAATTTTGTCTTTGACAGAGGAGTGTAGGTCTTGAATTCGTTAGCCTTTTTAACATCACCACGTCTTGTCATAATAGCCGCATGGTAGAAAAGACCAAACTTTGCAGGGTCGTTCCAGGTGCTGAAAATACCCTGACGGTAGGGTGTGCCGCCAATTTTTTCCGAATAGATTTCTTTACCGAGAATATCCATTCTGTCAAGGCGTGCGCTGTAGGAATATGTATGGATTGCATAGCCGCTCCATCCCTGCAGAAGTCCGACTGCGGCAGCGTAAAGCACACTGTCTGCACGATATTCGTTAGGCCAGGGGGCATCCCATTCGGAAGCATATGTCGGCTTGTTTTCTGCAGCCACATACGCTACGTCGGCAAGGAAGAAACGGTCGTAATGTGTTACGGATTTATTCATACAACATTTGCGGTATTCACCCCAGTTCCAGTCATAGTAATAGGGATGACCATCTGTGTAGTCTGTCACAAGCTGTGTTTTGATATTTGCAGGACTCATAGAGTAATTGGTGCCGTTAATGGGAATCTTTACACCGATTTCACGCATATAGGAAATCATATCGGTGTAATGCTTTTCCTGAAGATGCATCTTAAAGTCAATGAGAATTTCATTCTCCATATCTGCAAGGTCAAAATCCGAAGCATTTTCGCTGTAACCGTTGCTCCGGAGCCACTTATCAAAAATGCCGAGCAATTCTGTATGGTACGGTTCGGGGTAAGGAATTTTCCAGTCGCGCCAGAAAAGCTGACTTTCATTTACAACTTCCGCAAGAACGAAAATGGGGTCGTCGCAGTAGCGAAGTCCCGTGTAGGGGTTAAGATGTGTCCACAAATCCTTACAGAATTTTTTCTGCAGTTCTATCAGCTTTTCGCTGAAATAATCCATTCCCTTTGCTGCATCCCGGAGCAGGTGGGCATTTTCTACGCCTTCATCAGCACGGAATCTGCGGTATGTGAACATATCCATATAGCAGTAGATACCTTCCTGCTTAAGGCAGTAGATAAGGTAGTCAAGTCTGTCCATACTTTGGGGGTCGAGTGTACCTCCGGGCATTCTCTTACCCTTTGTGAATGCAAAAATATTAGGTGTGTGCCACTCTGAATCAAGCTGATGGAATCTTACAAGGTTAAGACCTGTTTTGGCAAGTCTTTTTGCAAGCTTCTCGGCATAGTCGTGTTCAGGGAAGCATCCCCAACCGTTGAAGTTTGTTCCCCAGAACTTCACCTTTGTGCCGTCCTCGAAAACGAAATCTCTGCCGTCTGCTTTAAGGAAACCGTGCTTGCCTGCAGGCTTTTCATCCTCAAACATAAACGAAATATCAATAGGCATATCATCGTGGAAAAACGGATATGGAATAAATTCAGTCATGAAAATTCTCCTTTAATAAGTTCGAAATTGTGTGGTTTTTAATTCTTTACAATGAGGTAATACATTGAACGTGATTCACTACCGAGGGAAATTGTAAGCTTACCGTTTTCATACTTTGTGGGAACCATACCGATATAGAAACCTTCGGGTCTGATACCCCATACTTCATATGTTGAAATATCTGTTTCGATTTCAATTTCCGCCTTGATTGATTCAATCAGAACGGGTGCTTTACCGTAGTCCATCATCTGGTCGCCAACGAATTTAGCGTCTGTATTCTGTGCACGTCCCACGGTTGTGAGGAGGATATTAGATGACTCTGTAATCTTTTCGTCTGTAAGTGAACTCATTGCAATAACTGCGAAGAAGTCGGATCGTAGCCATGTCGTTCTGTGAGCCAAGGAGG
>JAZRTB010000046.1:0-5637 GCA_045651805.1 Clostridia bacterium | reverse complement strand
GAGTTTGCGGTGTGCATGAGAAAGGTCGAAAGGCCTGATTCCGCCGAGGCACAGAACCTTGTGAAAATGCTGCAAAACCATATCACCGAGAATTACTATATTTGCACAAACGAAATTCTAGCAGGTCTCGGTCAGATGTATATTGCAGATGAACGCTTTAAGAACAACATCGATAAGCACGCTGATGGTACTGCAACATTTATCTGTGAAGCAATTCAAGTCTATTGTCGCAAGTAAATTCCAATTTGTTGAACTAAATAGCATAAAAAAGGGGACTGTCCCCTTTTTGGGAATTTTTTGTTTTTAAAACCGATTCAATCCGGAATTTCCGTGTTTTTTACACTATCAATCCATTTGCGAAGCCACATTTCGCTGGGGAATCTTACACCCATAACGGAATTGGCTTCAAAAATCATTCCGTCAAGCCTGCCTTCCTTAAGCCATTTAAGACCCAGATTGCATTGGTGTGCCATCTGCTCATCTGTAAGGGGACGCGCATTGGGAAAGTCATACATATATATGCCAAGAAGCTTTTTCTTATCAGGGAAGTCCTTTTCTGCCTGACAGAAAACCTCTTCAAGATGCACCAGATCATCGGAATTCCATGTCCATATAGTAAGTCCGTCAACATATTTTTTGATAAGGTTGGCGGTTTTATTTTCGCCTTCCTTCTGTGGGTACCATGTGGTGTATATCTCCATGGGGCGGGGAGCCTTATCAAGCTTTTTACGGATGCCTGCTATAACCTCATCCGCATCATCCTTTGTAAAGAAATCATCAAGAAATGCACCGCAGATATTGGGATAGTCCTCCGCAAGGGCACAGATGAAGTCCGCCTCATTTCCAACAACAAATCCATCCGAACCGCTTGCACCCCAGAAAACCTTATCCATTCTGCAGAAGCTTTCTGCGTAGCCGTATGCCTCGTGGGAGAAGGGGACAGGGATGCCGTCACAATTTATTAAAAGCATATTGTTTACATCAAGCATATGCGCCGCCTCGGTAGGGGTGATTCTTGATGTCCTTAACTGATAGTGTCGGCGTTTATCCCAGTTAGTGCCGATCCATCCGTCGTCCTGATGAGGACGCACTCCGAAAATCCAGAATTTATCTTTTGCTATTGCCATATATATCCCTCTTTTCTATAAAAAGTATAACTGTAATTTTCGGCTATTGTCAATAGTTTTTTCAGAATATCAAAAAACTGTTGACAATGGGGTTTTGCGATAATACAATTGTCATATATGTAAAAAATAAAAGGAGAAGTTCGGCTATGATTTTGTCAAGCAATCTATTCGGATTTAACAACGAATTCGGCATAAAAAAGACCATAGATATTTTCTTGGAGGCAGGATTTGAAGGAATAGACTTTAACCTTGATTTTCCGGAATACCAAAAAAATGACTATACTCCCGAATATTACAGGGAATTAAGAGAATATGCGAAAAATAAGGGCATAGGCTTCTATCAGACACATGCTCCTTTCGGACACAAGGTTGAAGATGAAATAGAGAACAATTATTTTTCCCCTGAAATTGTAAAAGCACTTGAAAATTCATCGTATCTGGGTGCAGATATGATGGTAGTTCATCCTTGTCGTGATATGGAAAATTACAGGGAGGCAGGCACGTATGACAGCCTTCTTGAAAGAAATATTGATTTTTACAGACGCCTTATTCCGTATTATGAAGAATACGGTGTAAAAATAGCGATTGAGAACATCGGCTGGTGTATTACCGATACTGCAGATGGGCTTCTTGACCTTTATAACAATCTTCATAACGAAGCGTTCACAATATGCTTCGACGCAGGTCATGCAGGCGTTTGCGGTCAGGATGTTGTCAGCATGGCGAAAAAATTCGGTGACAAAATCGGATGCACACATATACACGACAATGACGGAGTGAAGGACAGCCATACACTGCCGTATTACGGTATAATCGACTGGGAAGCTGTTATGAAAGCTCTTGCAGAATGCGGTTACAAAGGCAATTTAAACTATGAGGCAGGCATTTTTATACATAATCTTCCTTATGAGTTGCGTGCAGACGCCGCAAAATATATGGCAAAGGTCGGAAGTTATCTTATTTCCAGGTTTAACTATTACAAAGGCGGTAATAAGTAATGAAAAATATCAAAGGTGCAATTTTCGATATGGATGGTACGTTGGTGGATTCATTAATGCTGTGGGACATTATATGGGAAAAATTCGGTGCTAAATTTTTAAATGACGGAAATTTCCGTCCTCGTGCAGAGGATGATAAAGCGGTACGTACCCTTACGCTGAAGGATGCAATGGCGCATATACATAAAGTGTACAATATCGGAAAAAACGGCGAGGAATTACTTTGTGAAGCTAATGCAATAATGAGGAATTTCTATGCAAACGAGGTAATGCTCAAGGACGGAGTTTCGGATTTTCTTGAATACTGCTATGAGAAAGGTATAAAAATGTGTATTGCATCGGCAACCGATATGGAACTTCTTGATATTGCCATTGAGCATTGCAATATAAAAAAATATTTTTCGGAAATTTTTTCCTGTGCAGTGATAGGAAAAGGAAAAGAGGAACCGGACATATACATAGCCGCAATGAAGCATCTGGGAACGTCCCTTGAAGAAACTTGTGTCTTTGAAGACTCCTGCATAGCTATAAGTACCGCCCATAAACTCGGTATGAAAACTGTGGCTGTTTATGACAAATTCAACTACGGACAGGAAGAAATGAAAAACACGGCAGATGTTTATATTGCCAAAGGTGAAACAATGCGTAAGTTGATAGGAGTATTTTATTAAAAAATTTTCTCGAAAAGGGGACTGTCCCCAAAATTCGAGTTCAGCAATTGTGGAGGAAGATAAATTATGATGCATTCAATTTTAATTATAGGACAGTCAAATATGGCAGGGCGAGGGGATATGGGCGATGTGCCGATGGTGGAGAACGACAATCTTTTTGTCCTTCGTAACGGCAGATGGAGACCTATGTACAGACCTGTAAATCCTGACAGAGGTACTGCAGGTGTATGCCTTGCGGAAAGCTTTGCAGACCTTTACTCAAAGGACCATCCGGGAGTGGATGTGGGAATTATCCCTTGTGCTGACGGCGGTACGGGAATTGACCAGTGGTGTGTGGGCGGTCTTCTTTTTGACCACGCCTGCTATATGGCGGAGCTTGCTTCAAGAACATCCACCATTGCGGCGGTACTCTGGCATCAGGGAGAAGCCGACTGCACAGAGGTAAGATACCCGGTTTATGAAGAAAAGCTCAAGGTGGTGCTTGATGCTTTTCGTGAAAAGCTTGGTCTTCAGGATGTGCCTTTTATTATAGGGGAATTAGGTTCGTTTATTGAGAACAACGTGTGGATGCCATACCTTAAAAACCATCCTTATATAAATAAAGCACTTAATAACGTGGCTGAAAGTGACAAAATGATCGGGATTGCATCATCGGAAGGTCTTCGTGACAAGGGCGATGATTTGCATTTCTGCTCGGAATCATTACTTGAACTGGGCGAAAGATACTACAAAGAATTTGTGAAGCTTGAAGATAAAAACAAAGTCTTCGCAGAAAAAGCAACTCCCGACAATGCGATAAGAACGAATATGGAGCTTTTATAAAAAAGAAAAATTACGGCACTTGCAGAACTGAAATTTCTCGAAAAGGGGACTGTCCCCTTTTTGAGAAATTTTTTAAAATGACAAGAAAGTGGTCTTTTAACAAGATATTGGTCTTGTTTTTTGGTGTGAAATGGTTTAAAATGTAGCTAAGGAGCGTGAAACATATGATTAAATTCAATGAAAATGATAAAGTTCTTTCAAATATTGCAAAAATCGTTGAAAAGAGAGCGAAAGGCGAGATTAATCTTACTCTTTTGCTTGACGAATCCTTGGGAGAATATAACGGAAAGTACGAAAATGGCGTTATAACAGGTGGCAGCCATCATTCAATCCTTGAGCTTTGCGGTAGATTTTTAAGAAATCCCAAAATGGAAAATATGGAATTTCATTCTCATAAAGAGGCTTGCGGAATTTACCTTGCTTCCCACAATAACAACTACTATCTTGAAGCACCCCTTCAGGAAATTTACGAATATATGGAGGACCTTGCTCTCTGGGGTATGAATCTTGTTGAGATGTGGTTCAGTATCTGCGAACACAATGATATTGAGGACGGCAGAGAAAACATCGACAGAATAAAGAGCATTCTTAAGTATTGTAAGTCAATAGGCATTAAAACAATGCTTGTTACTCTTGCTAACGGTGCGTTCATAAATAACAGTCCCGAAAATCTTCGTGCCGACTGGACAAGTGGCCATGACGGATATATTTACAATCTTAACGCCCACTATCATATAGAGCTTTGCCCGAGTTCAGACGAAGGTATGGCAAAAATCCTTGAAAACAGAAGAATATTCCTTGAGGAATTTAAAGATGTTGAGCCCGACTATTTAAGTATAGGGCCCTACGATCAGGGCGGTTGCACCTGCAGTAAATGTGCCCCCTGGGGTGGTAACGGCTATGTAAAATGCTGTAAGGCAATGATTCCTCTTGTGAAGGAATACCTTCCCGATACGAAAATTATGCTTTCAACCTGGCAGTTCGGTACATTCACCGGAACAGAGGTTGAGTATGAAATGCTTAAAAAGGCTATCGAGGAAGATCCCGTTCTTAAGGATTGTGCATACATAAATTCAGAGCCCCAGTATCAGGAATATCCTTTCCGTGAGGGTATGCCCCTGCCTCTTATCGGCTTCCCCGAAATCAGTATGTGCGGAACCCTTCCCTGGGGTGGCTACGGCGGTAACCCTATTCCGAAGTTACTTCAGATTCTGTGGGATAAAGACGGTGACAAGCTCGAGGGCGGACTTCCTTATTCGGAAGGCTTCTTCGAGGACCTTAACAAGATTATAATGCTCCGCTTCTACCGCGAAAACAAGAATGCAAGCGATACTGTGATGGAATACCTTGCATACGAGTTCGGTCTTGAGGGTGAAAATCTTGAAAAGGCACACAAGGCTGTAATGGATATGGAGGACACCTTCTACCGTAGTTTTGAAGCCGGACACCGCTATCCGTTAAGAAAACCCAGCTATGTTCCCGAGGAATACGATGTAGTGGGTGCTCCCGAAAAGATGCCCGAAATTGAAAAGGCTATCGTTGAGGTACATAATACACTTCCCGAGGGTGTGCAGAACAGTAAGAAGTGGCAGCTTATATACCTTCGTGCGGTGATTGATGGAGAGCTTTACAGAAATGATTTCACTCGTAACGAAAAGGTGCTTGAATACTTTAAGAAGCTTGTTGAGCTTTTCTATCTTGAAAAGGCAGGCTGGTGCATACACCCCGATGTAATTGCAGGGGATAAGTTTGCAAAGGATTTGACACCGGAGGAGTATCTTATACTGGCAGCGGGCGGAACATTGGACTGACGGGGATGTTAAAAGCCTCCAGAACACAAAAAGGCAAAGAATATATTGTTTAGTTAGTGCTAAAAAGATGAAAAAATACATTAATGTTGAAAGACCGTACAAAATATACGGTCTTTCTTATTTTTTTATGCCTTTTTGTTACAGACAAACTTCGCCTCTCGGCGTATCTATATACGCCTTCGGATAAGCCTCGCTTCGCTCGGCTCAG
>JAZRTB010000045.1:0-3509 GCA_045651805.1 Clostridia bacterium | reverse complement strand
CTCCGTCTGTATCACCGTATGATTCTGTAATGAGCATTCCGTCCACTATAGATACCTCCGTGGGAAGTGTCGTTTCAAAAATAGTTGTTCCTGCATTGCTTCCTATACCGTAGTTCGGGTAACAATCTACTGCGGAATTTTCCTCATTCTTTGTATAAATGTAAAGTGTTCCTTCATAGCATACACCCATTACAAAAGGAAGCGAGTTTTCTTTAATTACGATAGTTTTTCCGCTTGCACCCGAGTAACGATACATTTTACCATCCTGATAGTAAACTACCATATCAGAATTACAGTTTGTTTTGTTATCCCAACCGGTAAAAATCATAGAACCTGTTACATTATTTATTAAAAGGGTAAGAATTCCTGTTTCAACATTGTAGCAGTAAAGGCTGTTTTCATAAGTTTCTTTGTGGTAGCCTGCAAAGTAGAGATTATTTCCCAGTACAGAAACACCGCTGTAATAGTACTGTGTTTCGTCGGGACCGCTTGTTTCGGCAAAAACAATTCCCTCCGAAAGAATTTCAACCAGGTCGTCTGAACCGTCCTTCTGATAGAATATACGGGAATTACCGTGTCCACCGCGGTAAACTCTGACTGTGAAACCGTCGCAATCATACACATTTTCACTACCACCTACAAAACTTTCGTTGTAACTGCCTTCACGGGTGTCCTCTACCGTTCCGTCGGGATTGATTTTAAGACGGTAGTTTGTGCCCATTGAAGCCCCCGTGCGATACGCCATATAAACATTTCCGTTTTCAACAGAAAAATATATATTGTTGTTTCCGCCTTCGAGGTAATGATTGTGGGCGGTTGTGTAGATAAGTTCATTCGCCTTGAGGTTATTAACGGGAGTGCGATAAATCTTTTTATCGTTTCCCGTGTAGTAATAATATGTGCCATCTGTAGCACCGTCAGGCATAATCTGCGTTCTTAAATCGGGAAGGTCAAGAGTTTTGCAGATATAGTTATCTGCAGTAATCACAAGACCGTTTTTGTCGTCATAGTTATACGTCCAGCCAAATTCATCCACGGCAAAACGCCATGTAAGTGGGAAGTATGTCACATCGCGGAAAAGAATCAGGGGATATTCCTCATTTTTGTTGTCAATAGCTTTTCCGTTTACTATGATATTGAAATTACAGATTGAAATTTCGTTCTGTTTGCCGTTTTCCCATTCCCAGTTGTAGTTACGGTATGCACCCGAAATATTTTCCTTTGTGATTTCAAGGGTGTTTGTATCAGCGTTCCATTTTGTCGCAACACCAAGGAAACGGCAATCGTAATATGTCATAGGAAAGTACACAATATCTCTATATTGGAGAAGCGGAAATTGCCTGTATGAGTTATCCACACTTTGTCCGCTTAATGTAACGGAGCAGGCAGGAATGTTTGCAATCTCTTTTGCATAAGCACTTGATGCAAAACAAAGGATGATTAATGTAAACAGAATTGCAAGTTTTTTCATACTTATTCCTCCAATCCCAAAATCGCATCCAAAAGCTCGTAACCGTCATCGCCCACTGCGATGATTTTACGGTCAAGTTCTCTTTCGATGTCATCTGTTGTAACATCATCTAAAAGCACATTTTCTCCGTCACGGAGCATATTTTTTGTGATTATAAGTGTGTCGCCAATCGTTCTGTCTTTAAGCTGTGCAATAATGTCGCATCCGCATAAAAGACCCGACACGGTTATTTCGTGGCCGAAAAAGTCATTTATGATTTTTTCAACTGTAATATTTATATTCGGATATTTTTCTTTTACTGCATCTGCAATTTCCGAAAGAAAGTCGTATGCCGCAACGCCACATACAAGAGTAACGCTGCGGTCAGCAGAGGCTTCGGGTGCATCAGCTAGAGCGTCGAAGAATTCCTCACGCATACTTGCAATCATACCGACACCGTTTTCAATCTGCGGAAAACCGTGGTATGTATCGCTGTGCGGAATTTCACGCCCTGCCTTAAGATAAATTTCATCAGCGGCGTAAACAAATCCTGTGCCGATTTCTTCCATAGCTTTTTTCTGCCACTTTTCAACCTCTGCTATAAGCTCCTTTGCCTTTTCGCTGTCCACGGCTTCCATCGGGCAAAGCCCCTCACGGTGACGGGTAAGACCTATCGGCACAACGGACAAACTCTTTACACATCCTCGCATCTTATAAAGCTCGGAAATAGTGTATGTAAGCTCGTCCCCGTCGTTATAACCGGGGCAGAGGACTATCTGACAGTTCATAATAATGCCGTTATCACAAAGCTTCTGCATAATTTCCGGAAGACGTGCCGCCTTCGGATTTTTAAGCATTTTCACCCTTAATTCAGGGTTCATCGTATGAACGGAAATATTAATCGGGCTTATACGAAGACGGATAATTCTGTCAATCTCGTCATCGTTAAGATTGGTAAAGGTAACGTAGTTTCCCTGAAAGAATGAAAGACGTGTATCGTCATCCTTGAAGTAAAGACTTTCCCTCATTCCTTTGGGCAACTGGTCAATAAAGCAGAACACGCACTTGTTTGCACAATGCTGCGGTTTATCCATAAGTGAATTTTCAAATTCCACCCCGAGAGGCTCATAGGCGTCTTTTTCAAATTCCACCTCGGCAATTTCGCCCTGCTTTGTTTTTATTTTTAATGTAATGAATTCATCATTTATAAGGAAGCGGTAGTCAAGCACATCCTTAATTTCAATGTCGTTTATTTCCAGTATTTCGTCCCCCGGTTCAAGACCGATTTCTTCGGCAATTGAATCCGGTTCAACATATTTAATTATTGCGCTCATACTATCACTTCCTTTCATTTAAATGCGGAATGCGGAGTACGGAGTGCGGAGTGATTGCCGCACAAATTACTCTTTCTTCTGCATTTTAATTGTTTTTGTTATTGAAACTAATATGCTGACGATTTCGTCTATATCTTTGATTAAACTGTCATATTCTGCTTTAGTTAAATAATCAGTGGCATTTAACAACTTAATCCAGTAAAATGTCTCATTTGCTTCCTTAAGAGCAATGGTCATTTTTGCGAAAAAATCAGCTTTTGAATGGGCTCTTTCTGCTTCTGATACATTTGCACCAATGCTTGTTCCACTGCGAAGCAGTTGTTTTGACAGCACAAATTCTTTTTTATCAGCAGAAAGATATTTGTAAAGGTTCACGATTCTTACTGCGAAATCAAAGCTTTTTTGTTCTATAATATTTTCATTCCGCATTCCGTATTCCTCATTCCGCATTTTGTGAATGGCGATCAACGCCATTTACAATAGCAAGTCCAAGTTCGTCAAGCTGTTTCTTATCAACAACGTCGGGTGACTGAATCATAAGCTCACCGCTGTCCTTAACCTTGGGGAATGCGATTGTATCACGGATTGATTCACATCCTGCCATAAGCATAACGATTCTGTCAAGACCGTATGCAAGACCACCGTGAGGAGGTGTACCGAAGCGGAACGCATTAAGAAGATAGCCGAATCTTTCCTGCGCCTGCTCGGGAGTAAAGCCCAGAGCC
>JAZRTB010000044.1:0-46619 GCA_045651805.1 Clostridia bacterium | reverse complement strand
AATGGGCGACTCTTTTTTTATTATAAGGGGATTCCAACCGATGTGAGGAATACTTAATCCCTCTCCAATTACATCGGCAATAGGCTTTATTGAGCCTTTGAGAAGTCCAAGCCCCTCATACTCTCCATACTCATAGCTTTTCTCAAAAAGCATTTGCATACCAAGGCAGATACCCATAATAGGCTTGCCGTTTTTAACTTCTTCAATTACGAGCCTATCAAGACCGTCCTCGGAAAGCTTCTTTCTTGCATCACGGAATGCACCTACCCCCGGAAGAATAATCTTGTCAGCTTTTTTTATAGTTTCTTTATCGTTTGTAATGACGCTTTCTGCCCCTATCATATCAAGGGAGCTTTTAAGGGAAAAGAGATTTCCCACGCCGTAGTCAATAATCGCTATCATAATGTACCTTTCGTAGACGGAATTACGTCCTTGTTTTCTTCATCAATTTTCACACACTTACGAAGCGCACGTGCCACTGCTTTGAATGCCCCCTCAATAATATGGTGAGAGTTTCTTCCTGCAATCTGTCTTACGTGAAGTGTAATTCCTGCATTAACTGCAAAGGCTTCAAAGAAATCCACAACAAGTTCTGTATCAAAGTCACCGACTTTTCTTGCTCGGATGTCAAAATCAGATATAAACATACCTCTGCCCGAAATATCAGCCGCTGCCATAATAAGTGCCTCATCCATGGGAAGAATTATATCACCGTAGCGTGTGATACCCTTTTTATCTCCAAGTGCTTCCTTAAATGCCTGACCGAGAGAGATTGCAATATCTTCCGTTGTGTGGTGATAATCAACGTGTGTGTCACCGTCACAAAGTACGGAAAGAGTAATGTTTCCGTGGCGTGCAAAAAGCTCAAGCATATGGTCAAGGAAACCGCAACCTGTCTTGATTACGCCTTTTTCGCATACGTCAAGACAGATATTTACCTGCACATCTGTTTCGCCTGTTTTTCTTTTTATAGTCGCATTTCTCATAATAAAATCTCCTTAAGATTAGTTATAAGAGCTTCCATCTCTTCTTTTGAGCCGATTGTAATTCTGTTATAATCGGCAATTTTTTCTTTTGTAAAATGTCTTACAAGAATACCTTTTTCACGGAGCTTTGCATAAATTTCTGCACCGCTTACTTTGCTATGCTTTGTAAACACGAAGTTTGTACTTGAAGAAAGGGTTGTAAATCCAAGCTTTTCAAGCTCACTTACTGTATATTCACGGTTTTCCATAATGGCTCTGCAGTTAGCCTTTGTGTACTCCTCATCCTCCATAACACCAAGACCTGCCGCCATTGTCATACGGTTGATGTTATAGGGGTTGGTGGAATATTTAACTGTATTCATATCCTGAATAAGAGCCTCACTTGCTACACCGAAGCCAAGTCTTGCACCTGCCATTGAACGTGATTTTGAGAAAGTCTGTGTCACGATAAGGTTATCGTACTTATTTATAAGGGGAACACAGCTTTCACCGCCGAAATCTACATACGCCTCGTCAATTACGACGATGTTGTCGGGATTGGATGCGATTATTCTTTCAATTTCATCCCTTTTAAGGGCAATACCCGTGGGGGCATTGGGGTTTGCAATAAAGATGTTTTTGCCGATGCCTATGTAGTCCTCCACATTGATTGTGAAGTCGTCACAAAGTGGAATTTCTGTGTATGGAACGTTATTTATCTCCGCAAACACGGTATAAAATCCGTAGGTTATATCAGGAAACACACAAGGGTTGTCCTTATCGCAGAACGCCATAAATGCAAAATTAAGAATTTCATCCGAACCGTTTGTAACAAGCACATTTTCATACTTTACACCAAAATGCTTCGCAATACTTTCAGTAAGCTGACGGCACTCGGGATCGGGGTAAAGCTGAAGATTTTCTGACGCTTGCTTCGCATACTCCTGTGCCTTTGGCGAGGGCGGAAAAGGTGATTCGTTGGTATTAAGCTTGATATACTTCATATCCTTTGGCTGTTCACCTGGAGTATATGGTATTAAATTTTTGTATTTTGAACTGAAAAATCTGCTCACTTTTCTTCACTCCTGCAAATGGCACTCTTCGCGTGTGCCTCAAGCCCTTCTGCCATAGCGAATTTATAAATATCTCCGCTAACCTTATCAAGGGCATCTTTTGTATAGTATGTAAACTGTGTTTTCTTTATAA
The DNA here is from genome assembly GCA_045651805.1 of Clostridia bacterium. Lineage (GTDB taxonomy): Bacteria > Bacillota > Clostridia > UMGS1883 > UMGS1883 > UMGS1883. The sequence continues at coordinate 44,448 of JAZRTB010000044.1, read as the reverse complement.
AGTCATCTACTGAAAGGGGACTTGAAAATCTTGCCGTTCCGCTTGTGGGAAGTGTGTGATTGGGACCTGCAAAATAGTCACCCAGGGCCTCGGGACAATATCTTCCCATAAAGATTGAACCTGCATTTTTAATACTGTCAAGGTAATCAAAGGGATTGTCAATGCAAAGTTCAAGATGCTCGGGCGCAATCTCATTTGATGCAATAACCGCAGTTTCAATATCGTTAACGATAATTATTTTACCGTATTTGTCGATTGATTCACGGGCAATTTCCGCACGCATAAGCTGTGGTATCTGCTTTTCAAGCTCCGCACTTACCTTATCTGCAAGGTCATGGCTCTCTGTAACGAGAACAGCACTTGCCATCTTGTCGTGTTCTGCCTGTGAAAGCATATCTGCCGCAACAAATGCAGGATTGCTCTTACCGTCTGCAATAACAAGAATTTCACTTGGTCCTGCAATCATATCGATTGACACTCTTCCGTAAACCTGCTTTTTCGCCTCGGCAACAAATGCATTACCGGGGCCAACGATTTTATCAACACGGGGAATCGTCTGTGTACCGTATGCAAGTGCCGCGATAGCCTGTGCACCGCCTGTTTTGAAAACTCTGTCAACACCGCCGATTCTTGCCGCCGCAAGGATAACGGGATTAACCTTTCCTGCCTTTGCAGGGGTGGTGATAACGATTTCCTTAACGCCTGCAAGCTTTGCAGGAACGCTGTTCATAAGAACGCTTGAGGGATATGCCGCAGTACCACCGGGAACGTAAAGACCTGCCTTTTCAACGGGGATAATCTTCTGCCCTGTTACTACGCCCTCTTTTTCGCTTATAACAAAGCTCTGACGAACCTGTCTTTTGTGAAAGTCCTCAATATTTGCCTTTGCTTTCTTAAGAATTTCTATAAGCTCGGGAGAAACCTCCTCCATAGCCTGATCAAACTCTTCCTTTGAAACTTCAAGGCATTCGGGTGCACCGCCGTCAAACTTGTCCGCATAAAAACGAAGTGCGTCATCGCCCTGTTTTCTTACATTATCAATAATTTCGGTAACAATTTCAGTAATTTTTGAAGTATCTTCAATCTGTCTTTCAAAGACGTCATCAATACTGATTTTGTCATAATCGTATATTTTAATCATTTTTATTTCTCCCTGCTTGCGGAATATTCATTTACCGCCTTTACAATATCCTGTATAACATCATTCTTGAACTTGTAGCTTACTTTGTTTGAAACAAGTCTTGCACTGATGGGAACTACCGTTTCAAAAGGAAGAAGGTCGTTTTCCTTAAGAGTTGTACCTGTTTCAACAATATCCACAATAACATCGGAAAGTCCGAGAATGGGAGCAATTTCGATTGAACCGTTAAGCTTTATAATATCAATTTCACGGCTTAAGCCATTGTAATATTTTCTTGCAATATTAGGAAACTTTGTCGCTACACGGAGAGTCTTTTCGGGGTTGTCACGGAAATCTTTCATTCCTGCAACTGCCATACGGCACTTACCTATACCAAGGTCACAAAGCTCATAAACATCGGGATTATACTCAAGAAGAATATCCTTACCTGCAACGCCGATATCTGCCGCACCTCTTTCAACGTAAATAGCAACGTCAGAAGGCTTTACCCAGAAATATCTGACACCGTTTTCGGGATTTTCAAATATAAGCTTACGGTTGTTTTCGTGAATTGAGGGGCATCCGTAACCTGCCTTTTCAAAAATGTCATAAACCTTTTCGCCGAGTCTTCCTTTGGGAAGAGCAATATTAAGCATCTTATCCATTTGTTACTTCGCCACCTTTCTTAATATTGCAAAGCTTTTTGTAACGGATTTCACCGTTATCCGCTTTCTGCACATTCACGGAAAGTCCGTCCTTTTTAAATCCTTCTGCTACTTTATAAATATCTGCAAACTCTGTGCCGTCCTCATAAGTAAGAAGCACATCGCAGTCAAATTCCTTTACTCTTTCGTCAAGTCTTTCAAGCATATCGGAATATACAGCAAAGCCCACTGCACCGCCAATCTTTCCCATATTGGCAAGAAGATTATCATATCTGCCGCCTGAAAGTATGCTTTCGGGAAGTTTATCAACGTAACCGCGAAAAACAACACCGCTATAGTAGTTTGTATCGCTGATAATTGAAAAGTCAAGATTAATCTTATCCGCCATACCGCAGTCATCAAGTGCTTTTACAAGCATCTTAAGTTCTCCGAGGGCATCTGTCATATCACGGTTAATGCAAAGTTTTTCAAGCTCACAAAGCTTTTCTGTAGCTTTTCCGGAAAGAGAGCAAAGCTTAATCATAATATCGGAAATTGCACCGCCGATACCATTTTCTTCGCAGAGAGTGGTAAGGGCAGGAATGTTTTTAGCCGCAAAAAGTTTAATAATACTCTTTCTTGTATGATTATCCGCACCTGATGCATCAAGAAGACCGTTAAGCACCTTTGCAGAAGAAATATCAAGCATATAGTTTTCGCTGATTTTTTCAAGGCTTCTTACTGCAAGCATAATAACCTCACACTCATCCTGTGTACCGATTTTACCGAGGCACTCAATACCTGTCTGCATAATTTCCTTGATTTCGTGAGTAGCTCTGTCGGAACGGTAAACATTTTCGTTATAATAAACCTTGCTTACACTACCTGCACTCTTGTAATTCTTTATAATAGAAAGAGTTACATCAGGCTTAAGTGCAAGAAGCTTACCCGTAAGATCAGTAAAAGTAACGATATCTGTATCACTTAAAAAGTTCTTGTTCTTTACGTACATATCGTACTCTTCAAAACGAGTCATTTTGAAGGGACTGTATCCGCTTTTATGATAAATTTCACGAAGCTCATACATGATTTTTTCTTCAGTTTTTAAGATGTTTTCATCAAGTTTCATAGGTAATCATCCTTTATGTTTTCGTTTAACACTTTAGCATTTTACCACGGTAAAGTGCTAAAGTCAATAGTAAAATGAAAAATACTTCATTATTTTTTTAGTTTGTTTCATCAAGGAATTCACGAAGCATTTCGTCCTGAATCTTTTTGAGTAATTCGGGAGCTTTTCCGCCCGCCTTTTCGTGGTCAATTTCGTCAACACCAAGACAAAGGGAGCCTGCGGAAGAAACTATAATTTCGTCTGCATTTTTGAGTTCATCAACAGTAAAAGGAATTTCTTTCACGGGAATACCAAGCTTATTACAAGCCTTTATAAGGTGCTTTCTTGTAATACCGGGCAGAATAAGGTTATCAAGGGGAGCCGTTATGAACTCGCCATTCTTAAGGATATGCACGTTACTGTGGGCACACTCTGTTACTCTGCCACTTCTGTGGAATACTGCCTCAAAGCAACCTTCTTCCTTGGCTTTCTGTGATGCCATAACTGCAGGAATAAGGTTAAGGGTTTTTATATTACAATGGAGAAAACGAGTGTCTTCCATTGTGATAACCTGAATTTTCTTGTAAATGTCAACAATGTTTTTATGGAAAATATTTATCCAGAGGTTACCTTTGCTTCCGTCCGTGGGGAAAACGTGGTTACGGGGGCCCGCTCCGCGTGTTACCTGCCAGTAAACAAAGTTTTCACCTGTGTCCATTTTATTTACCATTTCCTGAAGAATTGATTTCATTTCTTCCTTGGTTTCTTTTATTTCAATCTGGAGGAGCTTTGCGCTGTTATAGAGTCTTTCTATATGCTCGTCAAGTGAAAATATTTTATAGTTACGGCTGTATGTGGCATCGTAAACCCCGTCACCGAAATAACATACACGATCAGCCATAGGAATACTCATTTCCTCAACTTCACCGAATTTTCCGTCATAATAACCTAAATTTTTCATTTCAAACTCTCCTTTATACTTTAAATCACTAATAATATTCATGTCGGAACGACACACAGGTCGTTCCCTACAAAATTTTTTTCATATAAATATGGTTTACTCCTGTTTCAAGGTAAAAATCACCTTCGGAAACAAAACCCAGCTTTTCATAAAAGCCCACTGCAGTGTGCACTGCACTTACTTCTACGAATTTAAAGCCGTTTTCTTTCGCATAATTAAAAACAAAATCGAAAAGCACTCTGCCGTGACCTTTGCCGCGTTCACTTTCCTTTGTGGCAACTCTGCCGATATGCATCATACCATCCCCCATATCCTCTGCACGAAGATATGAAACAAGGCTTTCACCGTCATACATACAAAAGTGTGTGAGAGTGTTATCCCTGCCGTCAAGTTCAATTTCTGTCGGCACACCTCTGCCAACAACAAACGCCTCGTGACGGATAGCAATTATATCATCATTAAGGTCATTTAATATTTTAATTTCCATACTAATCACCAATTTTATATTATAGCACAGAAAAACGGCTATATCAAGCCTTTTTTCCTTGATATAGCCGCTTATTTTCAATTAGTCAAGCTCTTTTATGCCTGTGTAAAGTTCATAATATCTGCCTTTCATCTCCAGAAGTTCTTCATGACTTCCTCTTTCGATGATTTCTCCCTGCTCAAGCACGATGATAACATTGGCATCACGAACAGTTGAAAGACGATGTGCAATAACAAAGGTAGTTCTGTTTTCCATCAGTCCGTCCATACCTTTTTCAATAAGCTTTTCCGTTCTTGTATCGACAGAGCTTGTCGCTTCGTCAAGGACAAGAATCGGTGCTTTTGAAAGAGATGCTCTTGCAATGTTAAGAAGCTGACGCTGACCTTGTGAAAGGTTTGCACCGTCACCCTCAAGCATTGTGTTGTAACCATCAGAAAGACGCATTATAAAGTGATGAGCACTTGCAGTTTTTGCCGCTTCAATAACTTCTTCATCGGTTGCATCAAGACGGCCGTAACGTATATTTTCCATAACTGTTCCCGTAAAGAGATGCGTGTCCTGAAGAACCATTGCGATATTTGAACGAAGCACATCCTTCTTTATATTGCGGATGTCAACACCGTCAATAGTGATGCTGCCCTTATCAATATCATAAAATCTTGTAAGAAGGTTTGTTATTGTAGTCTTACCTGCACCCGTCGAGCCTACAAAGGCAACCTTCTGACCGGGTTTTGCATAAAGCGAAATATTCTTAAGAATAACCTTGTCGGGATTGTAGCCGAAGGTTACATCCTTTATTTCCACAAAACCATGCATATTTTCAGGAGCTTCTGCATTTTCATCATCTGTGATTTCTTCCTTTTCGTCAAGAACTGCAAAAACTCTTTCCGCACCTGCAAGAGCAGAAAACACAGTATTCATCTGCATTGAAATCTCGTTTACAGGTCTTGAAAAATGGCTTGCAAAGGACATAAATGCCGTAAGTCCGCCGAAAGTAAGCGCCATAACCGAGCCACTTCCGATACTTCCCATCGAAGTAAGAATACAGAGTATACCGCCGATACCTGCAGTAATACCGTAGCTTACCTTATTGAGATTACCCATAACAGGGCCCATAATGCCACCGTAGAACTGTGCATGGAACTGCTTTTCTCTTAAATCAGCATTCAGAGTGTTAAATTCCTCCACACATTCTTCCTCATGGTTGAAAACCTTGACTACTTTCTGTCCGGTAACACTTTCTTCAATATAGCCGTTTACTGCACCAAGTGCCGCCTGTTGACTGCGATGATACTTACGGCTCATCTTACCGAGAGCTATACCACCTTTGGCAAAAATCGGCAGAAAAATAATGGTAATAATTGAAAGGGGGACATTTGTGTAAAGCATAAAGCAAAGTGTACAGATAACAGTTGCCGTACCCGATACCACGCTTACAAGAGCGCTGTCAAGCATAACTCCGATATTATCAACGTCGTTTGTGAAACGGCTCATAATTTCGCCTGTTGTACGTGTATCGTGAAATCTTACTGAAAGTGACTGTACCTTGTCAAAAAGCTCCCCACGGATTCTTTCAATAGAATTCTGGGAAATATGGAGCATTATCTTTGACTGAGTGTAAGTAGAAAGTGCACTTATCACATAGATAACCGCAAGAATTGTAACACCGCAAAGTGTATATCCCATTATTTTTCCCGCATTACCATAAGGAAGAATACTCATTGCCCAGCGGATAACTCCGTCGGCAAAGTCACCTTTTGCGCCATCTGCTGTAAGATTATCAAGGATGGGCTTTAAGAAATATGTTCCCAAAGAAGACGCCGCAGTTGTTATGATAAGGCACAGGAACACAATCACAAAAAGAGCCTTGTAGCTTGCCACATAACGGAGAAGTCTTCCGACGGTGTGCTTCATATCCTTGGGCTTCCCACCCATCATATTACGACCTCCGGGGCCACCACGACCGGGTCCTCTTCCCGGACCTCCCGGCATACCGCCCGGTTTGTTGGGATTAAACTGATATTGCTTCTGAAGCTCTTCAAGCGTTCTTGCCATTATCATCACCCCCAACCTGCGAATAGTAAATTTCCTGATATTCTTTATTTGTCTTGAGAAGCTCGCTATGCGTACCGATACCGGTTATTGCACCTTCATCCATAACAACAATCATATCGGCATCCATAACAGAGCCTATTCTCTGTGCAATTATAATCTTGGTGGAATCCTTGATATCCTCACGGAAAGCCTTTCTTATCATAGCCTCCGTTGCAGTATCAACGGCACTTGTAGAGTCGTCAAGAATAATAATCTTCGGATTTTTAAGAAGAGTTCTTGCGATACAAAGTCTCTGCTTCTGCCCGCCCGAAACATTGCTTCCACCCTGTCCCAGGTCATAATCATAGCCATTTGTAAAGTTTCTCACAAACTTGTCTGCCTGGGCACTTTCGGCTGCTTTAAAGATTTCTTCATCAGTTGCTTCCTGATTACCCCATTTGAGGTTTTCTTTAATTGTACCTGTGAAAAGGACATTTTTCTGAAGTACCATTCCAACACCTTCACGAAGATTGTAAAGTGAATAGTCTCTTACATCAACTCCATCCACAAGCACTTCGCCTTCATCAACATCATAAAGACGGGGAATCATAGATACAAGAGTGGTTTTACCGCAACCTGTAGAGCCTACAATACCGACTGTTGCTCCTGCGGGAATGGTGAAGTTAATATTCTTAAGAACTTCCTCCGCGCTGTTTTTATAATAGCGGTAAGATACATTTTTAAACTCAATCTGACCTTTTTCCACTTTTTTCTGTATTTCTTTTGCATTTTCGTCTGTGATATCAATTTCTTCGTCAAGCACCTCACAAATTCTCTTTGCAGATGCAAGGGCACGTGAGCTGTGCATGAAAATCATAGTCACAAACATAAGTGACATCAGTATCTGGTTGATATATGTAATAAATGTACCGAGAGTTGCAGGGTCAAATCCCGAATTATTAGCGATAAGACGGCTACCGATTACAATAACTGCCATTGTAGTTACGTTCATTATAATCATCATCAGGGGATGCATGAAAATCATAACACTTGTGGCATTTATACTTGCTTTTTTAAGGTTACTGTTTGCCTCGTGGAACTTCTCCTTTTCAAAATCTTCACGGACGAAGCTTTTTACAACACGGACATTCGTCACATTTTCCTGAACGGTAGAGTTAAGACCGTCAATCTTTTTCTGCACCTTTGCAAATCTTGAAAAACCGATTTTTATAATAACTGCCTGAACAACCACAAGAAGCGGCACGGCAATCGCAACTGCCGAAGAAAGCTTCACATTAAGAGAAACAGCCATAATAAGTGCACCTATAAGCATAATCGGGGCACGAAGGCACATTCTCACAAGCATATTGACAAAATTCTGAAGCTGTGTAACGTCATTCGTAAGACGTGTTACAAGAGAGCCCGTTGAAAATTTATCAATATTCGCAAAAGAAAACTTCTGCACTTTCTTATAAATATCACATCTCAAGTCCGCGGCAAAGTTAACGGAACCCTTTGCACCGAAGTATGCACCACCGATACCTCCTGCCATCATAACAAAAGCAAGAAGCACCATAGCGCCGCCTATCCACGCAATATAGCTAATATCACCATTACCTGCAGGCTCAATGATTCTCTGCGTGATGAGTCTTAAAAGCATGGGCATAAAAATTTCGCCCACAGACTCAATTATCATACAAAGAGGTCCAAGAATGAAATATTTTTTATATGGTTTTATGTATTTAATCCATCGTTTCATTCCGTTTCTTCATCTCCAATACTCATCTGTCTAAACATATATTTCCACAATTATTATAATCCGATACACCTTTTCCGTCAACAATTTAATTGTGAATTTTTATTGAACAACGGTGCAGAAAATTCTGCACCGCCGCTTCACATTATTACAGGTTGAATCTGCTTATAATTCAAAGCTTCCTCAATTGCAGGAATCACCATATCCCATTTTGCCACAAGGGAGTTATTTTTTCCGAGAGGATCATCCTGACCGAAAGGAACGAAAAATATATTTTCCGTATTGAGTAAAAGTCCTATATTTTTTGCATTTGCACCGAGCGCATCGTTTGTTGACGGAGCAATAATTACCGGGCGGTTATTACGAAGAGTCGCCTTAGCCGCAAGCGGTACGCATCCGTCATTTATACCGAGAGCAATTTTCGCAAGGGTATTCCCCGTACAGGGAGCAATTACAAGAGCATCAATAAGCTTCCGCGGTCCGATAGGTTCTGCCTCCGTAACGGTTGATATTATTTTTCTGTGTGTAATTTCTTCAATTTCATCTATAAAATCTTTGCATTTACCGAAGCGTGTATCTGTAGAATACACCGTTTCGCTCATAATCGGAAAAATATCATAACCATTTTCCTTTACAGAACGCAGCGTATCCGTAACAACTCTCATTGTACAAAATGAGCCGGTAAATGCAAATCCGAGCTTAACGCTTTCTGCATCCATACTAATCACCTAACTCGCTGAAAATATTAAGAATGGTTTCCTTTATGATATTTCCCGAAGTAACAGGCGCAACCTTTCCCGGAAGCCCCAGCGCCCAGATAACCTTTACACCGAGGTCCTTTGCTTTTTCCATATCTACTCCGCCGGGCTTTGATGCGAGGTCTATTATAAGAGTATCTTTTGCATACATAAGACTTTTTGCTCCGATAACTTTATCCGGAACAGTATTGAAAACAACATCAGCCGCCTCAATACATTCGTCAAGATACGAAAAATCCACAGACTTTAATCCCATAGTTCTTGCTTTTGCACGCTGGGATATTCTTCTTGCACAAACAGTTACATTTGCACCGAGATTACGAAGCATTACGCTGAGAGGCTCGCCTACTTTTCCGAAGCCCGTCACAAGTACATTTGCACCAAAGAGAGTTATCGGCATCTCTTCCATTGCAATCTGTACTGCACCTTCGCAGGTCGGAACTGAATTAAGGATTTCGAGTTCCTCCCGCATAAAATAGTCAACCCATCTTACTCCGAAAACGTCTGCCACGGCACGCATTGCCTCGGACATTTTTCCCGCAAGAAGAAGCTTGTTTTTTCCTATCAGTCTGAAGAGATCCTTTAAAAGAATGCTTTCCTCAAGATCCTGCGCATCAACGGTCTTATCATCTTTACTTGCCGGAAGTCCTAGAACAACTGCATCTGCTCTGTCAATAGCACCCTTAAGAGCCTCTTTTCCGGAGAATTTTTCCACAATAAATCCATCCTCCGCAAGAGCCTTTGAAAGATACTCCGTACGGGAGTCGCCACCTATTATAAGAATTCGTTTAATATTCATAAGAAAACACCTCTGTATATAATATTACAGAGGTGCTCTGTGTGTGAAAACATTCAACTTAATTTGCCATGTATTCCTTATTCAATGAAAGCGGATTCAAATCATCATCCCATATATAGACCTTGTATTGTTTTACGCCATTAGTTGCGAATATAGCACTTGATTCACCGCTTATTAAAGTTGGTAGCTGTATTTCAAGAAGCTTTCCTTCACTGTCAAAGGATGCAATGCACAGCTTTACTTCATCAGGTGCATTTTCTGCAGTAATGTCCACCAGTGAATTTGCACCGTAATTTGTCACTTTAAATGAGTTAATTGTTGCCAACGGGGATATGGGTTCATATCCGCTTTTAACAGTAATACTACCGTTTGAAACGGTTATACTCATATTCTTTAGATTATCGTCAAAAGCACTGTCCAGTGAAGCATTTACAGAATATGTCTTTGCAACAGATTTAGGTACATTAAACTCTAATATTGCTACAGTTCCATTAGTGATATCTGCATCATTAAGTCCGTCCCATACAAGATTAAACGGATTTGCATTAAAATTACCAGGTTTTGTAAATGTAAGACTACCCAAAGCAGTTCCTGCTTTGATATTTGTTAATGTTAATCCTTCAGTATAAGAAATTTGTAATGTCATACCTAAAATTCCCGTATTGCCGGAAATATTCAAAGGAATGGTTACACTTTCCGTTCCATCTCCCTGTGTTATAGTTTCACTTGCTACTATTAGCTGTACTCCCGATGCCTGTGCCACAATCATTATGGACAGAAGCATTGAAAACGCACACAAAAAAGCAGTTATCTTCTTTATAATATTTTTCATTTTCGTTACTCCTTTCCTTTCTTTATTGTATAAATCTTATTAATACGAATCTTTCAATGCTTTCAGGTAGGGATATCCATCATTTATATCGGGATCTGTTGCCCAAATGGAAGCATCAAATCCAGTTAGATTTGAAAGATTTTTCAATTCATCTTTCGATTTTTCCAAAATATTTATTGCAGTAAAATAATTTTCGCCAGCTGAAGTAGAAAACTTATATACTGGAGAAAACGCAGAATAACAATTTTCAATTTTTACGTTAAAATAACCAAACATATTTCTAATTAGTATAATTGCTATCCCCGCTTCTTCAGAACCTTGTATATTTCCAATGTTATAACAGTTTTCTATATTTTGACTAGCCTCTCCTATAATGCCACCTGCAACATCATCCCCTGTAACGTTTCCCTTGTTATAGCAATTAGTAATATGCGGAGATCTCATAGCGGAGTCTGCTCCTCCTGCAATCCCCCCCGCTTGAGTACGTGATACATATTCTCTTATCGCCATAATATTTCCCGCATTGAAACATTGATTAATAATTGTCCCATTTCCTCCATAACCTACGATACCACCTACATCTCCTCTTCCCTCAACTGTAGAAAGGTTATAACAATTTTCTATCTTTGTTACACCAATAGCTTCCCCACATATTGCTCCTATGCTGCCACTCTTAGCCAAAGAAACTAGGTAAGAATCCACTATTCCAATATTAATGATTGTTGCATCATCTGAATAGCCAATCAAGCCTGCTTTGTCATTAAATAGATCTCCATGACGGTAAATATACATTCCGATTATTCGATTATGGCCTCCGTCAAATTTTCCAGAAAAAGGTTTATCCGTTCCTTTTCCTATGGGACTCCAATTATTTTTTGGTGCTGTTTTTTCCCATGACTCCAAATTGGAAGTATCATTTAAATATATATCATTTACAAGTTCAACAGTATATCCGTTAAATGTTATGTCTAACGGAAAATTGTTTCCCCTCGTAATATTTCCGTTAACCACTCCTGCTATCCATGCAAGTTCTTTACCATTTGTAATAGAGTAAGTTTTTGTATTTGAATTATATGCAGGTTCTGAACTGGTGCCATCCCATATATCCGAAACCCATTGAGCATATACTGTTATACTTGTTGCAGATTTAACAATTGTTTCTGGTGTAACCTTTTCCCCTCCAACTTTATCGGTATACCAACCTAAAAATTTATACCCTCTGTATGTGGGAATTGGTAATGTACCGATAGCAGTATTGAACATAACCGATTTGCTTGTAGTGCTGACACTGCCACCATTCGCGTTAAATGTTACAGTGCATGATGAATGGTAATTTTCAAATTTATCTTCGGTGATATAGTTAATTGTACCGCTATTAAAATTAATAAGGTTTTCTCCATTTACTTCAGTTCCGGCCACAAGCATATTGCCTGTAAGCGTCATTTTACCAACCACGCTATTGCTTAAAGATGCAAAACTTACATTTTTGCAAAGCATAGCATTGCCGAGAGTTGAAGTTAGTACTACATTTTGATTTAATTTTATATTTGCATCATCAGCACTATTAACCAAAACAAGTCCCTGGGCATTTGCTGTTACGCGGTTGAGAGTTACGTTTTCCGAATCAAGGTCCATCGGAATATTTGTACAATCAATAAATTTCACGCCATTTATAACAGTTGTTGTTGCATTAGATTTAACAGAGAGACCACTATATTCTTTTTCTTTACCTTGCAACTCAAATGATGTGATGTCACCCACAACGAAAGACATATTACTTGATTTATTTTGGGGGATAGAAGAAATATCCAAAACAATGTTTTCCGCACCTGACGAAGCAACAGCCTGCGCAACATTTGCATTTGCAGCAACAGCATTGACTTTTGAAGCCCCATTAAAGGCATTTGTTCCAACATCACTTACATCTGTCGACAATGTAAATTCTTCCAATGATGTACAACCATTAAATGCGTTATCGCCAATTTTTGTAACACTTGGAGTAACAACATACTTTAGCGAAGAGCATCCCTCAAATGCTGAATCGGGAATTTCTGTTATATAATTTCCTAATTTTACACCCACAATATTTTTATTGTTTTTAAATAATCCTTCGGCAATCCCTGTAACTTTAACTGATTTAAATGTTCCATCACCGTTATCTACTGAAACATATGACGGTATAATCACAATTGTATCGGGATTATCAGAATCAGGAATGTAGTTAACTATTACACCTGTATCAGGATCTATCATAAGACCGGAAGTTTTTGCAATACGAGTATTTACATAATCATTGACAAAATGTGGAATCTCAAATGGTATGATACTTGTTTCATAATCATTGAACGTTCCATCAAATGAGTAGTCAACATATTCGTAAGTTTCGTCATCCATAACATTGTATGTATATACAAAATATGTTTGTTCAGCAACATCATATCCTACAACTGCAAAAACGTGAACTGTTCCTGCCATAACATACCGATAATCTCCAAAAGTACTACCGGTGGTTTCAATCGTTTTTGTTGTTGATTGAATTTTCGATGTGTGATATGTCACTGTCGCACTATATTCATCACTCTTGGTATCTGTTGAAGCCAATGCTTGCGAACTGCTGTTGCTTCCACCTTCAGCATAAGAGGAACCATACCCGTATTGTTCACTTATAAGTTTGGAAACTGCATTTGCAACAGTACTGTTTGTACTGGTTGATTTACTATTCGAGTAACCCTCTGATGTGTTCCAATTCTTTTCAGCTACTGTTGTTCTTGATACTTCTTTGCTAAGATCAAAATCTGTTGACCAACTGTTCGTGCCACTTTTTGTATTCTTTACGTAGTTGCCATAATCTATACCGGCACCTATCTCAAAACCATATTTCGCACCAACATCCAAATTAACAACTTTTATAGGAATACTTGCTCCTATTGACATTTCGCTTGAAAACTTAGCATCAACTGACAAATCAAAGTTTTGCCCTGTTTCAGTGGTAGCTGTGTTAGAATGAGATTTGTTGTTGGACAATGTATAGGAGCCGGTGTTTGTACCAGTGTAACTGTCCGCCCCACCATTGCTCGATGAAAGATTATAAGTTCCGCTTTCGCTTTTTGCCAAGGCCTCGGCTTCTTCTCTTGTCTGTCCGGTTTGGTCAAGATAAGTCTGGCTTACTTCTGTAGAGTTATTCCAATTATTCTCCAGTGTCCATGAAGAAGAATTTGTTGTTGCATTAGAAATTGTCTGAGCGATTGTTTTTGCTTGTGTTGAGCTTATTTCTTCACTGATAGTTGTTGAAATAGATGAAATGATTCCATTTACACAGTTTAATTTCAATATAGTATACAATGGCACATTTTGAATTTCGCCTATTTCGTATGTAAAGAGAATTAGTCCTGCACTTGAATCTTCACATATGATAGGATCTCCTAATGTACTTTTTGCTACAGCTTTGTTTCTATTACTTGACCAATTAGCATATAAAGTTATATTTCCAGTTGTTCCTGCCGGAATTGAGTCCCATATTCTTCCGTCTTTATCAGACCAACCTACAAATGTATATCTATCTAATTTAGGTTTGTTAAGCGGTCTTGCTTCTCCTACGGTGTAAGTTATAGATTCTTGAGGAACCATATCTGATGCAAAGCTAACGGTATATTCTACTTTTTCCCAGTGTGCATATAAAGTCTTGTTTCCTGTTGACCCACTTGCTATTTCGGTTACCTGTGATCCGCCCGACTGTGCCGTGAACCATCCGATAAAATTGTATCCATTTACAATTAGACCTTGCAAAGCCAAACCATCTTCTTTGGAGTAACTATACGGATTGGGATTATCAATGTCTATGGATTTTAAATATTCGTCATTATTATCAATATAGTATGTTATTGAATAATTTTCTTTCTCAAGTTTTGGTATTACTTCTTGCTTTGTTATAGTCGTAGTACATACAGCACAGTGCTTTCCTTCAGTCAAACCTGCGCTTTCGTAAGTAGGTTCTACTGCAGGATCAATAACGATCGTATGACCAGTAGAATTAATAACGATATCTGTCTCCGTTAATACGGTTGTGCCGTTTTTATCAGCAAATAATTTATTGCACTCGGAGCAACTCCAGTATGCAACGGTACCATTTTCAGTGCAGGAGGGTGCACTATACGGATGTTCAGTCATTACATGACTACATTGAGGTCCTGAGGGTTTAAGCACAACATCATATCCGCCTGCAATATAGCGTCGTATCAGAATAATGTCTCCCGAGTTTTTCTTCCCATCATTATTAACGTCTCCAGCTGTTTCATTTACTGTTTGTTCATATCCACCTGCAACGAGACGTCTAAGCAAAATGATATCACGTGAATTAACATTTCCATCTCCGTCTAAATCTCCGGGAATATAATCTACCACACTAACGCTACCGCTGTTTACAATAATGTCAATAGAATTTAAATCAGCATCAAATATATCACCTCTGTCGTAAGATATATTAACCGCGAATTCATCTCCTGCATTGGCATTTTCATCTACCTTGAATTGAAGAGTTAAAATAGTCCCATCTTTAATATCTCCGGAGTTGATTTCTTGCCCGTCCCACACAAAATTACAAGGAGATGTAAATTTACCCGGTTTTGACATAGTTAAAGCAGAAAACGCATCACCACATACTGCACCGAGCAATGTCAGTGCAGTATCATATTCTATTTTCAATGTCGCACCCAAAATCCCCGGATTTTCTTTAATGCAAATTTCAACATCAACAATTTCACCAGGAGTAGTTATTACACTTTCAACATAAATAGTTGATGTTGCTGTACTAGCCATTCCGTTTTGCATAAACAGAGTTAGGGCCATTACTAACACCAACAAAATTGATGCAATTTGTTTTTTCATCATATAGAACACCTTCTTTTACTAATCTTATACTCTACAAAAAGATAATAACATCCTTTCATAGAGTATACTCGTTTTATCGACAATTGTCAAGAGGACGAGTATATTTTATTATATTAAACGAGGTGTTATTGATGATTTCATACGAACCACTATATGAGACTATGCGAAAGCAAAATATTACCACGTATAAATTAATAAAAGACTACAATATTAGTCGCAGTCTTCTTGACAGATTAAAGCACAACAAGCCAATCAGTACAGTCACATTAAACGACTTATGCAACATACTTGATTGTAGAGTTGAAAATATTCTTGTTTTTGAAAAAGATAATTAAAAAATGATTGTTCCAATACACAGAGATATAGTTCTCTCAATTGAAACAATCATTTTTATTTTTATCCGCAATAATTTAAAAGATATTTTTACGGAATATACACGCAGTTCATATTATCATCGTATACTTTGAAGCCCTCCGCTTTCATTTCGTCCGCAAGAGCCTTGGCATTTGCATACGCCTTGAATGCACCCTCCTGACGGGCATCGGCTGCCGCAGAGGTTCTTACACGGAACCAACGGTTATCACTTTCGGGATATGCATCAGGGAAGCTTACTGTGGGAGCCGGGTCAGGTTTGACTTCCGGAGATGGGGTTTCCTCTTCAGGAGTCTCTTCAGGAATCTCTTCGGGGATTTCCACAACTTCTTCACTCTCATCATCATCCGACTCTGCATTTTCCTGATATCCGTCCTGATACATCTGTGTCTGTGTACTCTGACTTTCCTCGGTGTTTTCCTCCATATTACTTCTTGTCCACTGAAGTCCGACTACAAATAACACAATCGCTGCAATAAGAGATGCCAACAAAATAATAATCGCTATAAGAAATTTTCTCATAACCTTTCCTCCTTTGTATTACCTGTGAAAAATTACTCTGAATTCTGTACCGCAACCGGTACTGCATTTCCCCTTTATGGATATTCACAATCTTTTTTACTATTGACAGTCCCGATCCGAATCCGCCTGAACTGCGGATTTTATATCCAACTAGATTTTATAATATCACAGCCTAAAAGTCAATAGTGCCGGAAAAAAAGATGCAATACCGTCAGGCATTGCATCTTCATTTTACTGTACATTCCACAGTCCTATATTTGCATACGGAAAATCCTGGCAGGGTGCAAAATCACCCTTGATGTTCTCTGCGGTGAGAAGGACATCGTTTTTGAAAACAATACCACAGAAAGGCTGTTCTCTGAGGAAAACTTCTTCAAAAGTAACCAAAGCCGTGTTGAGTGATTCATATGAAGGCGCATTTGCAATTCCGAGAAGTGCCGCATCCATATATTCACTTTCGTAGCCATAATTGTTGATTTCTGTATCCTTTGAAAGCAAAAATTCAAAGTCATACATATTCTGAAGAGTTACACCGCCGAGATAGGCATCATAATCGCCATCTGCAATTTCCTCACAATATGTTTCAAAATCCACTTCGCGGATTTTCACTTCAATTCCCGCAAGGAAAAGCTGAGAACATAAAAGCTGTGCTGTTTCCGCCCTTTCGGTGTTTTCACTATTTACAAGCAACGTGAAAGAAAGTTTTTCACCTTCTGAATCCTCAAGCACACCGGTAGCTTCGTTTACAGAATAACCTTCAAGGAAAAGTGTCTCCTGTGCACTTGAAAGGTCGTACCTGCTACCGCCCGAATCGCCCATTTTCTTTTCTGCAACAGGATGAATCGGAGAATTTGCCTCGTAAGCTTCTCCCGAATACGCCTCTGAAGCAATCTGTGCGCGATCTATTGCCGAAGAAATTGCAGCCCTTACAGTCGAAGAACTGAAAATATCCTTTTCGTGATTGAACACCATAAACTCATACTGTAACGACGGATACTGTGTCCTTGCAACATTGCCTTTTGGGGCGCTGTTTTTTGAATCGTAGGAATTTCCTGTGATTGTATTGACGCTTCCCGAATTAAAGGCTGATGTTGCAGCATCATTATCTCTTACGATTGAAACGCTTACACTTTCACAAAGCACATCTCCACCGTGCCATTTATCATATTTCTTAAGGCTCAACGATGCCCCCTCCGTGTAGCTTTCCAAAGCATAGGGACCCGTTCCCACTATTTTTTCATCAATCGCCGTGTTTGACGCCTGAATAATGGGGAAATAAAGAGAATGCACTATCTGTCCGTATGTTCTTGTGAAAATCACAGACAATGAAAGCGGTGATGTAGCCTGAACGTTATCAATATATTTTACGCACCCGTAATAGGGCGATTCAGGCATTTCTTTCAGAGTGTTTATTGTATGAATAACGTCTGCAGAAGTGAACTGTGTCCCGTCGTGCCATAACACAGAGCTTTTCAGATCAAGGATGGCACTCATTCCATCGTCCGACAACTTTATACTTTCTGCCAGAACGCCTTTTGGCATCATATCACTATCAACCCTGAAAAGAGGCTCGTAACAAAGCGAAAGCACATCTCTGACACTTTTATTTTCAACTGCCAGAGGATTGAACGACGTCGGAAGTCGCATCTGCATAGTGATTATGCCCGAAGAAGCAGGGGGCACAGCCTCATTTTTTTTACAGCCTGAAAAAAGAAGGACAAGCACCATGCACAGCACTATTAACTTGTAAACTTTTTTACCAGACATAATTAACCCCTCATACATATAATTCCCGCAAGCGTACCGCTTTTCCCGTTCTGCCCTCTATGAGAAAAGAACAGGTCATTATTGCATTTCGTGCAGGCGTCCGATACTGAAATATTTTTTGCATCCACACCGAAATTCAATAAAATATCACGGTTTACTCCGGCAAGATCAAGCATATACTTGCCGTCAGGTTTTTTATCATAATACTTTTCTTCAAATTTTAACGCCACATCGTCGCTGACTTCATAACAACAACGATGAATACACGGTCCTATTGCCGCATAAATATTTTTTGCATTTGCACCAAGAGATTTTAGTTTTTCAAGAGTTTTTCCGACAATCTGCATCTCTGTACCGCGCCATCCCGAATGAACGGCAGCTATCGCGCCAATATCATCCGCGTATACAAGTATCGGAACGCAGTCCGCACTATAGCAAAGAAGCGGAACATTTTTAAGGGTAGTTATTACCGCATCCACTCCTCTGCCCCACGGAGTTTCTATACCGTAGCCTATATGCGATTCATCTATAATTTCAACAACATCGGTATGCTCCTGCTTTGTTGCTGTCAGAAGCTTTAACTCCAGAGAAAGGGAGTTGCACAGAATTTTTTCGTTTTTTCTGACATTCTCAACAACATCACCACGCCAGGGGCTCATCGAAAGGCTATCGTACTCCCCCTGACTCACCCCGCCTTTACGGGTAGTGAACCCGTGCACAAGATGACCGAACTTCAAAAGAACTTCACTTTGCTCAAGAGCTATATTTCCTATTTCTGTAATATGCATAACCGTTTTATTTCCTCTGCTTTCCCGGTATTCTCATCAATTTTTATAACAACTGCCGAAAGATGTGATTTTCCCGTTGCCACGTTGAAGGGAGGCTTTTTCACATCGGGTGGGAGAATAAATCTTGATATTGAAACATCTTTATCAAGACCAAGAACACTATCCCTGACACCTGTTCTTCCCACATCAGTAATATATGCAGTTCCGTTTGGTAAAATTCTCTCATCTGCAGTCTGTATATGAGTATGAGTGCCGAGGACTGCACTCACCTTGCCGTCAAGATAATATCCGAGAGCCTCTTTCTCGCTTGTTGCCTCGGCATGGAAATCTATTATAATATTATTTGTTTTCTCTTTCGCTTTTTCAACCAGAGCGTCTGCCGTAAAAAACGGAGATGCGTGATTTTCATTGACATAAATTCTTCCTATAAGATTAATAATTGCAAGCTTTATGCCGTCTTTTATATGTACTATTGCCATACCGTCTCCGGGATTTTCACCGTCAAGGTTCGCAGGACGCACAATATTCTCTCCGTCTGCAAAAAGTCGGAGAATATCCTTTTTACTGAAAGTATGATTACCCATAGTGAAAAAGTCTATTCCCGCACGGCGAAGCTCGTCATATCCGCGACTGTTCATACCAAGTCCGCCCGATGCATTCTCACCGTTTGCGATAGTATAGTCAATGTTATATTCATCTTTAATATCGGGCAAAAGCTCAAACACGGCATCTCTGCCGCTTCTGCCCATTATGTCACCAATAAATAAAATGTTCATTGTTTTGCCTTTCTAAAGGGAAACAAAAGGGCATTTCAGCAGAAATGCCCTTTGTCTTAAGTTAGATTTTGAGTTTGTTTATTTTATGGACGCAAAACTCGTTTTTGCTGACAGAAAATGTTGCAGAACGGTTAAACTGAATCCCGAAGGCGTACACAGGTACGTCGAGAGGTGAAGTTTGACCGTAGCATAATTTCTTAATTCGCATAGCAAATTTTCCTTAAACATTCAGACAACGAATGCTTGATTTTTATGCTTTGCCGATAAGAGTTACTTACATTATATATAACCTTGCGGTCTGCTCATTTTATGGACGCAAAAAATTATTTTGCATAATCGGTAGCACGTGTCTCTCTGATAAGATTAATCTTAATCTGACCGGGATACTCAAGCTCACTTTCAATCTTCTTAACGATTTCGCGTGCTACAAATTCCATATCGCCGTCGCCAACCTCTTCAGGCTTAACCATAATACGAACTTCACGACCTGCCTGGATTGCGAAAGATTTCTCAACACCGTTAAATGATGTAGCAATCTCTTCAAGCTGCTGAAGTCTCTTTATGTAAGCTTCAATGTTTTCACGTCTTGCACCGGGACGAGCCGCACTTACTGCGTCAGCCGCCTGAACAAGACAAGCGATAATTGTAGTAGCCTCAACATCACCATGATGTGCCTCTATAGCATGGATAACATCCTTGTTTTCATTGTACTTTTTGGCAATGTCAACACCGATGGAAATATGACTTCCCTCGATTTCGTGGTCAACAGCCTTACCTATATCATGAAGCAAGCCTGCACGCTTTGCTGTAGCGACATCAACACCGAGCTCCCCTGCCATAATACCGGCAACGTGGGCAACCTCGATAGAATGCTTAAGAACATTCTGACCATAACTTGTTCTGAACTTAAGCTTACCGAGAAGCTTGATAAGTTCGGGATGAAGACCGTGTACACCTGTATCAAATGTAGCCTGTTCACCCTCCTGTTTAATGGTAGCGTCTACTTCTTTTCTGGCTCTTTCCACCATTTCCTCAATTCTTGAGGGATGGATACGACCGTCAACAATCAGTTTTTCAAGAGCAACACGGGCAATTTCTCTTCTTATGGGGTCAAATCCCGAAAGGATAACCGCTTCAGGAGTATCGTCAATAATAAGATCAATACCTGTGAGTGTTTCAAGTGTTCTGATGTTTCTTCCTTCTCGACCAATAATTCTTCCCTTCATTTCATCGTTGGGAAGCTGAACAACCGATACGGTAGTTTCAGCAACATGGTCTGCCGCACAACGCTGAATACCTGCACTGATGATATTCTTCGCACGCTTGTCGGCCTCTTCTTTTGCTTGTGTTTCAATTTCTTTGATCATGATTGCAGCTTCATGACGAACTTCGTCTTCCACATTCTTAAGAAGATACTCTTTAGCTTCTTCCGCAGTAAGACCTGAAAGTCTTTCGAGCATTTCAATCTGCGCCTTGTGGATGCCTGCAATTTTTTCTTTTTCATCATCGGCTTCCTTGATTTTCTTATTGAGCATCTCGTCCTTTTTCTCGAGTGACTCAACCTTCTTATCAAGTGCCTCTTCTTTTTGCTGTAGTCTGCGTTCCTGTCTTGAGATTTCGCCGCGTCTTTCCTTAAGCTCTTTCTCAGCTTCATTACGATTTTTCATAATTTCTTCTTTTGCGCTGAGAAGTGATTCACGCTTTTTATTTTCAGCAGTCTTAACTGCTTCTTCAACAAGACGCTTCGCTTCTGTCTCTGCACCGCCAATCTCGGCTTCTGCTATCTTTTTTCTGTATGATATACCTAAGCGAAAGCTAACAAATCCGGAGATGACCGCAAGAACTACTGCAACTACAGCAGTAATGGCAACTTCCATTACAACACCTCCTTATATATATTAAGTCCGGACATAAGAATACACTTGTCCAAACATAACATTATTATATATTTTTTTATACAAACTGTCAAGGATAAAATATTGTCTTTTGACCACTTTTTGCACAATAAAAATATTTTTAAACTTTTGCAAAAAAAATGTTGCATTCCTGAAAAAGCTGTGTTATAATAGCTCTTGCTGAATTGGTGTTTAATTTTTTTAACATACCCATTTTTTCGGAAAGAGGTGAATGTCGTGAGAGAAGGTATCCATCCTGATTATAAGCAGACAGCCATCAAGTGCGCATGCGGTAATGTAATCGAAACTGGTTCTACAAAGGAAAACATCTTCGTTGAAATTTGTTCAAAGTGCCATCCTTTCTTTACAGGTAAGCAGAAGCTTGTTGATACAGGCGGTCGTGTTGAAAAATTCAGAAAGAAGTTCAATATGGACAAATAATCAAAGAAATAGTCGCAACGTATGGTTGCGGCTATTTTTCATTGACAGGGAGTTTTTATTATGAGAATAACAGGACTTAAAAAGTATAAATATAAATATGACCTTCACGTGCACACTTCCCCTGTGAGCACCTGCGCGGATTTTTCTCCCGAAGAAACTGTAAGAAAATATAAGGATGCAGGTTTTAAGGGTTTTGTACTTACAAACCATTTTACACCCCTTGCGCTTACCAAACATCCTTCAAAAGAAGATTTCATTTCTTATTATCTCAATGACTACTACGAAACAAAGGAAGCAGGAGAAAAAGCAGGTCTTGACATAATTCTGGGAATGGAAATACGTTTTCCCGAAAATAATAATGATTACCTGGTTTACGGCATTTCCGAGGAAGACGTCCGCGTTTGTGCAGATTTTCTCGCTACCGATTACAAAACTTTTTATAAAGAATTCAGTTCTCCCGATAATATAATTATTCAGGCACACCCCTTCCGCAACAACATTGTTCTTGCAGACCTTGACTATATTGACGGGATTGAGGTATATAATATGCACCCCGGTCACAATTCCCGCATAGGAATTGCGGCACAGCTTGTATATGAAAATCCCCGTCTCCTCGTTACGGGCGGTACAGATTTTCATCACGAGGGGCACGAAGGAATGTGTGCTTTATGTTCAGATGAAAGAATTCTCGATTCTTTTGATGTTGCAAAAGTTATAGCATCACGCAATTTTGTTTTTGACGTATGGGGAAACAAAATAGTTCCCCCGCAGATTTAAAGGAGCTTTTATGGAACAAAACTATTCTCTTGATTACCTTGAATTACTTGCAAAGGATTACCCTACAATAAAGGCTGTTTCCGTGGAAATAATCAATCTTCAGGCTATTCTTAACCTTCCCAAAGGAACAGAGCATTTTGTAAGCGACCTTCATGGAGAACACGAAGCGTTTTTGCACGTTCTTAAAAATGCTTCAGGCGTCATCAAGACAAAAATTGATGACCTGTACTCCACCACCGTCCCGGAAAAAGACCGTAAAACACTTGCAACCATAGTCTATTATCCAAAGCAGAAGCTTTATTATCTTAAGCAGAACAGTATACTTTGCAAGGAGTGGTATACCCTTACTCTTTACCGCCTTGTGGAGCTTTGCAGAACGGTGGCATCAAAGTACACCCGTTCCAAGGTAAGAAAAGCTATTGACAAGGATTTCGCGTACATCATTGAAGAGCTTATGCACACTCCTGATTCCGAAACCAATAAACACGAATATTATTCGCAGATAATAAACTCAATTATAGATATCGGTATGGCAGACGAATTTATCGTGGCTATATCAAACCTTATCCGTCGTCTTTCAATCGATCATCTTCATATTCTCGGAGATGTGTTTGACAGAGGTCCCCGTGCGGACCTTATTATGGATGAGCTGTCGGGGTATCATTCCATTGATTTCCAATGGGGAAATCACGACATTGAATGGATAGGTGCCGCTACAGGAAATACTGCCTGCATTGCCAATGTTATCCGTAACTCTCTTCGCTACAACAACTTTGACGTTCTTGAAACAGGTTACGGCATAAACACACGCCCTCTGGCAAATTTTGCATATGAGATTTACAGGGATGAC
This sequence comes from Clostridia bacterium, assembly GCA_045651805.1. GTDB lineage: Bacteria > Bacillota > Clostridia > UMGS1883 > UMGS1883 > UMGS1883. The sequence goes on along the minus strand of JAZRTB010000044.1, from coordinate 20,874 downwards.
CCCTGCGAGAGTTTTATGCCTCTTGATTCACACAAGCACACCATCCACACTCACGATGCACAGATTGCCGCAAAAATGCATAAGGCAATTTCCATAATTCAGTTCAAGCTTGAGGGGCAGATAATTAATCGCCACCCCGAATACAATATGAAAGACCGTAATTTGCTTGAAAATGTTGATATCAGTAAAGGTACTGTGTCAATTAACGGCAAGGATTACGCCCTTACAGACACGAACTTTCCGACAGTTGATTTCAATTGTCCCTATACACTTACCGATGGTGAAAAAGCGGTGGTTGCTTCGCTTAAACACTCTTTTCTTCATAGTGAAAAGCTTCAATCCCACATCCGTCTTATGGTCAACAAGGGCGGTATGTATAAAGTCCATAACGGCAACCTTCTTTTCCACGGGTGTATTCCCCTTGATAAAAACGGTGATTTTGAAGTTGTTGACTTTTTCGGTAATGCTATGTCAGGGAAAAGCTACCTTGATGCCGCAGACAAATTTGTGAGAGAGTCATATTTTGCAAAAACATCTTCGGAAGATACAGACTTTTTCTGGTACCTGTGGTGCGGAAGTACCTCTCCCCTTTTCGGAAAAGAAAAATGCACCACCTTTGAATCTTATTTCACAGACGAGCCATCACTTCTGAAAGAGCCTAAAAACGCCTATTACAGGTATATAGAAAATCCCGAATACTGCAGTAAGATTCTTTCGGAATTCGGTCTTGACAGTTACGGTGCACATATAATAAACGGTCACGTTCCCGTAAGAACAAGCGCCGGAGAAAGCCCCGTCAAGGCAGGCGGAAAGCTTTATGTGATTGACGGTGGATTTTCAAAGCCATATCAGGAAACAACGGGTATTGCGGGATATACTCTTATCAACAATTCTTACGGTTTTTCAATCACAAAGCACCATCCCTTTTCAAGTGTAGCAGATGTTATTGAAAACGATTTTGATCTGCACTCCAGCAAAATCGTTATAGAGCAGAATCCCGCCCGATGCAGAGTTATAAATACCGATACGGGTGCTGATATTTCAAAGCGCATAAAAGTTCTGACATCGCTTCTTACCGCTTACAGAAAAGGTTTTCTGTCCGAAAAAGAGCAGTCCGCTACATCAGAAAAATCTCGCAGATAAAATATGAATTACCTTTAAACGCTATTGATTTTTATATGATTATATGATATAATCCAGGATAATGCAATTTCAGGTATACAATGCTTTATATATATACCGGCATAAGGAGAGATTTATATGGCAGGATTACTGGAGAAGTTGTTCGGAACTTACTCCCAGCGTGAACTCAAAAAAATACAGCCCATTGTTGACAAAGTGCTTGCATATGAGGATGAATATAAGGCACTTTCAGACAGTGAACTTATAAACAAAACTGCAGAATTCAAAGAAAGACTTTCTGCAGGAGAAACTCTTGATGACCTTCTTCCCGAGGCTTTTGCAACCGTAAGAGAGGCTTCATGGAGAGTTCTTGAAATGCGTCACTTCCCCGTTCAGATAATCGGTGGTATTGTTCTTCATCAGGGACGAATTGCCGAAATGAAAACAGGTGAAGGTAAAACCCTTGTTGCTACTCTTCCCGCATATCTTAATGCTCTTACGGGCGAAGGTGTGCACATTGTTACGGCTAACGACTATCTTGCACGTCGAGACAGCGAATGGATGGGTAAGCTTTTCAGATTTTTAGGTCTTACGGTAGGTCTTGCAGTAAGCCAGATGGAGCCGGAGGAAAAGCAAAAGGCTTACAATTCCGATATTACCTACGGCACAAACAACGAGCTTGGCTTTGACTACCTTCGTGACAATATGGTCATTTACAAGCACAATATGGTACAGCGCGGACACGCATTTGCAATCATTGACGAGGTTGACTCAATCCTTATCGACGAAGCGCGTACTCCCCTTATAATAAGCGGTGCAGGTGAAAAATCAACTGAGCTTTACGGAATTGTTGATAAATTCGTACGCACCCTTACTTCAAGGAAGTTCAAGGAGCTTAACGATAAAGAGGAAAACGATGTAGCTGATGCAGATTACATCATTGATGAAAAGTCTCATACCGTTACACTTACACAGCGCGGTATTGAAAAGGCTGAAAGAGCCTTCAATATTGAAAATCTTTCAGACCCCGAGAATATGACACTTGCACATCACATCAATCAGGCAATGCGTGCACATGGTATAATGCACCGCGATGTAAACTACGTTGTTAAAGACGGTGAAGTTCTTATCGTAGACGAGTTTACAGGTCGTATTATGGTGGGCAGACGTTACAGCGACGGTCTTCATCAGGCTATTGAAGCGAAGGAAAATGTAAAGGTTGAAAGAGAAAATCGTACTCTTGCAACAATTACTTTCCAGAATTACTTCCGTCTTTATAAAAAGCTTTCCGGTATGACAGGTACTGCTAAAACAGAAGAAGAGGAATTCCGCGGAATCTATTCACTTGATGTAATTGAGATTCCCACAAACAAACCGCTTTTAAGAAAAGATGAAAACGACCAGGTTTATAAAAACCATCGCAGTAAAATAAAGGCTATTACAGACGAAATTGAACGTGTACACAAGACAGGTCAGCCCATTCTTGTAGGTACAATTACCATTGATAAATCAGAAGAGCTCAGCGCGGCACTCAAGGCACGCGGAATCAAGCATCAGGTCCTTAACGCAAAGCACCATGATAAGGAAGCTCTTATCGTTGCACAGGCAGGCAAAAAAGGTGCCGTTACCATTGCGACAAATATGGCAGGCCGTGGTACCGATATCGTGCTTGGCGGTAATGCCGAATATCTTGCAAAAACAGATATGGCGAAGCTTGGTTATGAGGACAGACTCATTTCCGAAGCTACAGGCTTTGCAGATACCGATGATGAAGAAATTCTTGAGGCACGTGCAAAGTTCACAGAGCTTCTTAACAAGCACAAGGAGGAAATTTCTTCCGAGGCTGACGAAGTTCGTGAAGCAGGCGGTCTTTACATTATCGGTACAGAGCGTCACGAGTCACGTCGTATTGACAATCAGCTCCGCGGACGAAGCGGCAGACAGGGCGACCCCGGTAAGTCAAGATTCTTCCTTGCTCTTGATGATGACCTTATGCGTCTTTTCGGCGGAGAAAGAATTGAAAGAATGGTTACAACCCTCCGTATTCCCGATGATGAGCCTATTGAGCAGGGAATCCTTACAAGCGTTATTGAAAGCTCACAGAAGAAGATTGAGGGTAAAAACTACGGCACAAGAAAATATGTCCTTCAGTACGACAACGTAATGAATCAGCAGCGTAACGTAATTTACGAACAGCGTCGCAAGGTTCTTGACGGAAATGACTTAAGTGATTCTATACGCCAGATGATTGACCAGATTATTGACGATGCTATGCAGACTTATGCAAGTGCACAGTATCCCGACGACTGGAATATGGCAGGACTTATAGATTACTTTGAAAAGATGTTCTTTACAAAGGGTGAGCTTGATTTTGACAAGCGCGACTATAACAGCCTTACCGCAGAAGATGTTGCGTCCGAGGTTAAGGAAAAGGCTCTCGCAGTATACAAAGCACAGGAAGAGCTTTTCGGTGAAAATATCCGCGAGGTTGAGCGTGTAATTATGCTCCGTAGTGTTGACAGTCGCTGGATGAATCATATCGACGATATGGATCAGCTTAAGAATGGTATTTCTCTCCGTGCATACGGTCAGCACAATCCCGTTCAGGAATATGAGTTCCAGGGATACGATATGTTTATGGAAATGAACTCTCTTATCCGCGAGGATACCGTGAGAAATCTTTTCCATGCGAAGCCTCAGGCACCTATTGAAAGAAAGATGGTTGCAACACCTACAGTCGCTTCACACGGTGACGGCACAGACACCAAACGCCCTGTAAAGCGTACTGCAGAAAAAATCGGCAGAAATGACCCCTGTCCTTGTGGCAGCGGTAAAAAATATAAGAATTGCTGTATGGGTAAAGATGGTGTGTGATAAAACGGCACCGAACGCATAAGGCATAAACAGAATAGTGTTTATGTGGTGAATTGCTAACGGTAATATTTACATCGGTAAAAATCCGTCGTTGACGAATTTTAAAAAAAGCCTTATGCTACGAACAAACTTCACCTCTCGCTGTATACACATACAGCTTCGGGTAACCCACGGCAAGCCGTGGTTCAGTTTGTCCGTTCTGCACCATTTTCTCCCACCCCCTTTATACTCACACTGATATAGTTCTTTGAAAGGAAAGATAATATGATAGTAGAATACGAAGAAATACGACTTGAGCTTTTGACTCTTGAAAAGCCTATTGACGAGCTTGGAATAGCACTTGATATCGAAGGTGCTAAAGAAGCTGTAAAAAAGCTTGAGGAGGAAAGCCTTGCTCCCGACTTTTACAACGATATGAAAAGCAGTCAGAAGGTTCTGCAGAAGATTAAGGAGCAGAACACCAAGATTGAGCGTTTTAACGCTCTCCGCACCGATTGGGAAGATATTTCTACACTTGTAGAGCTTGCAATCGCAGAAGACGATGACACTCTCCTTGAAGAAATTTCAACAGGCTTTGAGTCGCTCAAGGAAAAGATTGAGAATATGAAGCTTGAAACACTTCTTTCAGGTCCTTACGATAAGAGTAATGCTATTATTACCCTTCACGCAGGTGCAGGCGGCACAGAGGCACAGGACTGGTGTCAGATGCTTTACAGAATGTATAATATGTGGGCAGAAATGCGTGGTTATAAGGTAAGCGTACTTGATATCCTTGACGGTGACGAAGCAGGTCTTAAGGGTGCAAGTATTCTTATTGAGGGTCTTAACGCATACGGCTTTGCAAAGTGCGAAAAGGGTATCCACCGTCTTGTAAGAATTTCTCCCTTCGACTCTGCAGGAAGAAGACATACATCATTTGCATCAGTTGAAGTAATGCCCGATATTGAAGACGATATCGAAATCAATATCAATCCCGATGATCTTCGAATTGATACTTACCGTGCAAGCGGTGCAGGCGGTCAGCACGTTAACAAGACAAGCTCCGCAATCCGTATCACACATATTCCCACAGGCGTGGTTGTTGCCTGCCAGAATGAAAGAAGTCAGTTCCAGAATAAGGACGCCGCTATGAAGATGCTTAAGGCGAAGCTTATGGAGCTTGCAGAAGCTGAACAGAAAGAAAGAATTGAAGACATCAAGGGTGTACAGAAGGAAATTGCATGGGGCAGTCAGATTCGTTCTTATGTATTCCACCCCTACAATATGGTTAAGGACCACAGAACAAATTACGAAGTTGGTAATATCGGTGCCGTTATGGACGGACGAATTGATGAATTTATCAACGATTACCTTCGTAAAGCTAGTCTTGGTCAGTTAAATCTTAAATAATAAGTTATACAAAATAAAACGGATTCGCATTGCGAATCCGTTTATCTTTTATATAACTGACATTATAAATACTACAATGATTATCACGGGAAGTACGTATTTGAAATAAGGTTTCAAGAATTTCGGCATTTTTATACCCTTACCTGTATTGACCTCATTAAAATATTTGTCCCATCCCCACCCGTAACGGGTAGTACAGAAAAGAAGATAGAAAAGACTTCCCAGAGGAAGAAGCACGTTTGAAACTGCGAAATCCTCCATATCCATAATTCCCTTGCCACCAATCTGCACCCCTGAAAGAACTGTGAAGCTGAGCACACAGGGAAGTGCAAGAATAATTACAAGGATTATGTTGATAAGTGCAACCTTTTTTCTTGACATTTTTGTAAGTTCAAGCCAGAATGACATAATGTTTTCAAACACGGCAATAACAGTTGAAAGTGCCGCAAACATCATAAAGAGGAAGAAAAGTATACCAACTATTCTGCCGCCGGGCATAAGATTGAACATACTTGAAAGAGTTGTGAAAAGGAAGCTTGCACCAACAGATGATGCATCAGCCGTAACACCGTTGTTATAAGTAAAGCAGGCAGGGAAAATTATAAGACCCGACATAATCGCAACAAGGGTGTCAAGAGACATAATACTTATTGCTTCCCCTGTAAGACTTCTGTCTTTCTTGATATAACTTCCGAAAATAGCGATTGAGCCGATACCGATACTCAATGTAAAGAATGCCTGACCCATTGCGGCAGAAATAACTGTCCACCATCCATGTTCCTTAACTCCGTCAAGGGATGGAATAAGATAAAACTTAAGACCTTCCGCAGCATTGTCAAGAGTGCAGGAATAAATTGCAAGACCTGCCATAAGAGCAAAAAGAGCAATCATCATAACCTTTGTAATTCTTTCAACGCCCTTCTGAAGCCCGAGCGAGCACACGCCGAAACCGATAAGGATAACTGCTATCGTAGAAATCACCATAAGAGGGGTATTCGATACAACAGCCCCAAACACGTCACCAAGCTCCTGTGCAGTCTTATACTCCATAACAGAGCCTGTAAGATACTTTCCGAAATAGATGAGCATCCAGCCTGAAATCACGGTGTAAAACATCATAAGAAGGTAGTTACCTGCAATACCGGTATACTTGAGAAGATGCCATTTCTGCCCTTTTTTCTCAAGAACATCAAATGAGCTTGCAATACTTCTCTGGCTTGCTCTTCCGACAGAAAGTTCCATAGTCATAATGGGAAGCCCCAGAAGAAGCAAAAATGCAATATAAATAAGCACAAACAATGCTCCGCCGTACGCCCCTGTTATGATAGGAAAGCGGTACACATTACCAAGACCGATGGCACAGCCTGCGGAAATAAGCAGAAAGCCAAGTCTTGAAGAAAATTTTTCTCTCTCGTTCATATTAATATCCTTTCAAATAGTGTATTTTTTTTCATTATATAGATTTTACCCATTTTTGTCAATTACTTTTCAATCTTTTAACCATTGTTGAACTGTATATTTATCCCAACGATGCAGATTATGTTGCCACATTTGCGATAAAATAAAAAATCTGCACAGTACATCAGTATTGCGCGGATTTTTCATATTTTAAGATAAAGATTATATTCAAAAAAGTCACCCTGATATTCTTCCTTTTCTCTTGATATTAAAGTATCAAATCCGAAAGCTTTGTACATATCAAAAGCAGTTTTGTTGTCATCTTCTACACCGATTGTAAATTCAGAGTACCCGTTTTCCTTAAGAATCCCCAGAACATATTCCATAAGCTTCTTTCCGAAGCCTTTTCCTCTGCAGTCCTCCCGAACTCTGAAGGCATAGAGGTATGCCCGCTTCCCTTTTACAGAAAACCGTTTCTCTTTATGGGCGTACATCACACGCAATTCCCCTATGACAACATTATTTAAAAACATACAAAAGATGTCAATTTCACCCGAGTCAATTCTTTGAGAATTCTTTATAATCATTTCATCAGGGTCATTATACTCATGAAGAGTCATCAGCAATAAAAGCTGATGACTCTCTAATTTTTTTATAACAAGTTTATCCACATCAAATACCTCTGTCAAATATTTTTGACTTTTTCACGGCACTGTAAAGAATCACACCAAGTATGCCACAAGAAACAAATTCTCCGAGGAATATCGTCAGGAACAAAAATCCGTATCCTTCCGAAACTACGTAGACAATTTTAAGTACAAACGGAATTATAAGTGTGTTTGACAAAATCGGGAAAACCGGTGCAACATACTTATTCTTCCCTAAAAAGTAGGTACCGACAGCACCGAGAAGCGTTGCCAGAGACCCGAAAACGATATCCCACAGAGCCGCCCCTGTAAGAAGATTTGCCGCAACACAACCGACAAAAAGACCGGGCACCGCTGCAAACGTAAATGCGGGCAGTACAGTAAGTGCCTCTGAAATTCTCACCTGAATGGCACCGCTTGCAAGACCGAACACATTGCTGACATATGTCAGCACCACATAAAGTGCCGCTATCATGGCACTCTGCGTAATTACACGCGTTTTCATATTAAATTCCCCCTAGTTTTGATTTGCACGGTCAATGCCGTGCGGTGAGGATGGTTTCGAACTCACCTTGGTGCTTATTCTAACATATTACAGAGCCTTTGTCAAACTTATTCTTTCGGCATTTCAACAGCGGTTGCCGGCATACTTCCTGCACTTATGGAGAAGGTAAATCTTGCATATTTACCCTCTTCACTTTCTGCAAAAATTTCTCCGTGATGCTGTGCAATGATAGTTTTCACAATATGCAATCCAAGTCCGACGCCTTTTTTATCGGTACTGCGACTCTTATCAGTTTTATAGAATCGCTCCCAGATATGGCGAAGATCCTCTTTAGAAATACCATCACCCGTATTCTCAATACTTGTGCTTATTTTTCCGCCTGTTTTTCTTGTGCATAAAGTAATACTTCCGTTTTCCGGGGTGAATTTAATTGCATTGTCAATAAGGTTGATAAGAACACGCTTTATTGAATCTCTGTCAGCATACGCATAATTTTCTTTTTCCTGAAGATTCAGCGAAACACTTATATTCTTTTCCGTAAGTTGTTGCTCATAGGAAATAACAGACTCCGTCACAAGGCGGTTGATGTCAAAGTTTTCTTTTACGGGAAGCTTTGTCCCTTGTTCAAGTCTTGTTGCTTCAAGAAGATCCTTTACAAGTCTGCTGAGACGACTCGCCTCTGTGCTTACTATGGCAAGGTACTTTTCCCTTTCTTCTTCGGGAATTGTACCATCAAGTATGCCTTCTACAAATCCGCTTATAATCGTCATAGGAGTACGAAGCTCGTGTGATACGTCCGACAAAAACGACGTACGCATATCTTCAAGCTCCGAAAGTGCCTGTGTCATTGAGTTGAAGCTTTGTGCAAGCTCACCGATTTCGTCCTGCGATGTAATGGGAATACGTTCGTTAAAGTTACCTGCCGCAAGGCTTCTTGTGGCTTTTCTCATGCGTTTAACAGGTTTTGTAATCTGCCTTGTAATAATATAAGACACAATCAATGCCACAAGCCACGCAACCACCTGTGCAATAATGATAATGTGTATAGTTCTGTACTGAATTTCTCTTACCATTGGTATCGGTCTGAAGGCAATAGCCGCGCCAATCATCACAGGGCTTTCAGTCTGAGAGTCAAATTTCATTATTGGAACAATAGCAACAACCGTCTGCTCCGCAAACATTTTTCCGTTCTCAAGCCTGACGCTGCTTTTTCCGTCTCTGACCTCTTCAATAAAGCTTTCATTCATAAGGCTGAGGTCAATACCCGACAGATTATTTGGCGATGCAACAACATCCCCCTTCGCATTCACTACAAGCACGCTGCTTTTCCCGCCTACGAATTCAAGTCCGCTGATGTAAAACTCCTTGATTCTTTCGTTATCGCCCATTTCGGAAATCTGTTGTGTAAGATTTGCCACGCGGGTAGCATCCATCAGGATATCATCTTCCTGAACAGAAACGAAATAGTCCCCAATCATAACGAATACCATCGGAATAATTATAACAACAACTGCAAGAGTAACCAATATCTGTGTAACAAAAATTTTCGAAAAAAGTGACTTTTTCACCTTACTTCACCTCAAATTTATAGCCTACGCTCCACACGGTTTTAAGGTGCCAGTTTTCACTGACGCCCTCTATTTTCTCACGAAGTCTTTTAACGTGAACATCAACCGTTCTTGAATCGCCGTAATAGTCAAATCCCCATACATCCTCAAGAAGCTGTTCACGGGTGAACACACGATTGGGATGTGATGCAAGGAAAAAGAGAAGCTCAAGCTCCTTTGGAGGGATGTCCATACTTTGCCCGTTCAATACAAGCTCGTAATTGGTAAGATTTATGGTTATATTTTCATAGGATACCGTCTGCACTTCTTCCTTTTTTTCATCATTTGCACTTCTGCGAAGCACCGCTTTCACACGTGCGGCAAGCTCTTTTCCTTCAAAGGGTTTTACAACATAGTCGTCTGCACCAAGTTCGAGACACAGCACCTTGTCAAAGGTTTCACCCTTTGCGGTAAGCATAATAATCGGCATTTTGCTCTCGTTTCGGATTTCACGGCATACTGTTATACCATCCTTTTTGGGCATCATAATGTCGAGGATGGCAAGGTCAATACCGCCTTCACGGAAAATTTCAAGTGCTCTTTCTCCGTTAAAGCATATAACGGTTTCATATCCTTCTTTTTCAAGATAAAGTCTGACAAGCTCGCAAATATTTGCATCATCATCTGCTATAAGAATTGTCTGCGTATTTTTCATATATATTACTCCTTTCAAACAGAGTTATCCTTATTATAACATAAAACTGCAACTTTTGAACATATTTTTATATTTATATTTTAACTTTCTGATATTTTCGTAATATGTACTATGTGTAAACAATCTGTGAACTTCTTTTTTAATTCGTTTTTTCATAAAATTTATTGCAAAAAAATATTTTTCGTGGTAAACTAATTATGCTACACAAACTTAATAAGTAAAAATGGGAATATTTTTTACACGGGTATATTATACCCTTTTTAGGTTACATTCTAAAAGGATTGCGTTTGTAAAAAACGTGAATTCCGCCTTTTAGAATGTTAGGATATTCCTCATTATTAAGGTTTGTGTAGCAACAAATGGAGTTTGCGTTTTTAGTGCGTAGCTCCGTTTGGACTACGCACTTTTTTATTTATGAGGCGATTTTATGAAAACAGTTACATTTTGCGGTCACAGAGAAATTTCACTAAAGGAAATTGAACGAATCGCCCCTGCCCTTTACAACGAAATTGAAAAACTTATAAACGACGGTGCCGATACATTTCTTCTTGGCGGGTACGGTCAGTTTGACAGACTTTGTGCCGAAACAGTAAAAAAGCTGAAAGAGAAGTACCCTCACATCACTTCAACACTTGTGCTTCCTTATATTGACCGCGACTATGACCGTGATTTATACGACGGCTCGGAATATCCCCCTATTGAAAAAACACCAAAGCGGTTTGCCATTTCCGCAAGAAACAAATATATGGTCGAAAAAGCAGATATTGTTATTTCCTATGTGGTTTTCACTTGGGGCGGTGCTTACGAAACATTACAATATGCGAATAGAAAGAACAAAGCTATAATAAAGATGTAAATGCCTTTCCTTCTTTGCGGAAAGGCATTTTTTGTCAATATTCCCAAACTTTTTTATTGAAAATTCGACTTTTCTATGTTATAATTATCGTATATAGGTATATTCATTTATCCAAGGAGATGTAAATATTATGAAATTAGGTATAGTGGGTCTTCCCAACGTGGGAAAAAGTACCCTTTTCAATGCGATTACAAAGGCAGGCGCGGAAAGTGCAAACTATCCGTTCTGTACAATAGAACCTAACGTTGGTGTTGTTGCAGTTCCCGATGAACGTCTTGACGTTCTTGCAAAAATGCACAACCCCGAAAAAGTTACCCCCGCAATCCTTCAATTTGTTGACATTGCAGGTCTTGTTAGAGGAGCAAGCCGTGGCGAAGGTCTTGGTAACAAGTTCCTTTCACACATTCGTGAGGTTGACGCTATCGTTCACGTTGTAAGATGCTTTGAAGATGCAAACATCGTTCACGTTGACGGCTCCGTTGACCCCCAGAGAGATATTGAAACAATCAATCTTGAGCTTATTTTTGCCGACCTTGAAAGCGTGGACAAGCGTATCGACAGAACTATGAAGATGATGAAGTCAGGCGACAAGAAGTATCAGGCAGAGCTTGAGCTTTGGAAGAGATATAAAGAAGCTCTTGAGGCAGGAAAAAGCGCACGTAGCGTAGAAATCACCGATGACGAAGCGGAAATCGTTAAGGAGCTTGCACTTCTTACAATGAAGCCCGTGCTTTACGCCGCAAACGTTGCAGAAGGCGACTTTGCCGCAGGCATCGAAAATAACGAATTTGTTAAAAAGGTTGAGGAAATTGCCGCAGCTGAAAATGCACAGGTTCTTCCCATTTCAGCGCAGATTGAAGAAGAAATCAGTTCTCTTGAAGGCGAAGAAAAGCAGATGTTCCTTGAAGAAATGGGACTTAACGAGTCAGGTCTTGACCGCCTTGTTAAAAAGAGCTACACACTTCTCGGTCTTATCAGCTACCTTACTGCAGGTCAGCCCGAGGTAAGAGCGTGGACCATTACAAGAGGTACCAAGGCTCCCCAGGCGGCAGGTAAGATTCATACAGACTTTGAAAAAGGCTTTATCCGTGCAGAGGTTGTTGCGTATAACGACCTTATTGAGTGCGGAAGTCACGCCGCTGCAAAGGAAAAAGGTCTTGTACGAAGCGAAGGTAAAGAATATGTAATGCAGGACGGCGATATTGTTCTTTTCCGCTTCAACGTATAATTTCTTTAGTTTATTTACAAATGAAAGGAGAAATACTATGAACAGAAGAATTCTATGCCTCGTACTGACATTATGTCTGACGTTCACAGCATTCATCCCCTTTGTTAAAGCAGACTACACAATTATGTATGCCTCTGACGGCAGAACAATTCACATCAATGAAGAGGATGTTGAATTGTGGAAAAGTGTAGGCTGGTATGAAACTCCCGAAGATGCAAAAATTATAACAATGTACAGTATGGATGGTAGAACACTTGAAATTCCGCAGTATTATCGTGAGGCGTATAACAAGGTCGGATGGTATAATACAAAGGAAGAAGTTACGATTACCATGTACAGTATGGATGGTCGTTCACTTGAAGTTTATAAGGCTTTCGGTGAGGAATTCCGTGCAGTTGGCTGGTACTACAATCTTTCTGATGTTTCTGTAAAGATGTACGATTCCGAGGGCAAGGAATATACAGTTTTCAAAGACAATATAGAAGCAGAGCTTGCAAACGGACTTACACTTAACAAAAACGATGTTATGCAGCTTATGTTTTCCGCAGACGGTCGTTTCATTCATGTTCCCTTTGAGGATGTAGAGGCTTACAATAAGGTTGGATGGTATACCGCAGGAAGAAAGCTTGACCCCACAAAGCCTATGGTTGCTATCACATACGATGACGGTCCCGGTCGCTATACAGACAGTATACTGTCCGTTCTTGAAAAGTACAATGTCCGTGCCACGTTCTTCGTTCAGGGTACTTATGTATCAGGATATGCAAGCACACTTAAAAGAGCTGTTACACTCGGTTGCGAAATCGGTAATCATACATGGAGTCACGTAAATCTTACAGGTTCTTCATATGCAACGATTTCAGATCAGATTTCATTCACCAACACGGCAGTATATAATGCAACGGGCGTTTATCCCAAGCTTTACAGACCGCCCTATGGTGCTTATAACAATTCTGTACTTAGTTCAATTGGTATGCCCGCAATTATGTGGTCAGTTGATACTCTTGACTGGAAAACACGCAGTGCTTCCAAAACTCTTACAAGTGTAAAACAGAATGCACGCGACGGAAGTATAGTACTTATGCACGATATACACTCACCTACTGCAGATGCCGCCGAGTCGGTGATAAGAGACCTTCTTATGCGCGGATATCAGCTTGTAACCGTTTCGGAGCTTCTTGAGGCTCGTTACGGTGGTGCTACAAACGGTCAGGTTTATAATAGTGCATATCCCGGATAACTTTTATGAATAACATCTCCTTTTTTGCAGAATAATATTTGCAGAAGGAGATGTTTTTTTATGCAATTTTATCCGCACATTTCATACATCCACGCAAGAGAAATTCTTGATTCAAGAGGAAATCCCACTATTGAGACCGATGTATTTCTTGACGACGGCACGTTCGCAACAGCGGCGGTCCCATCCGGTGCCTCCACGGGAGCTTTTGAAGCCTGCGAGCTTCGTGACGGAGACAAAGATCGCTACAAGGGAAAGGGCGTTCTCAAAGCGGTAAAAAATGTTAACACAATTATTGCATCAGAATTAACAGGCAAAAACCCGTTTAATCAAAGAGCTATAGACACATTTCTCCGTGAAATTGACGGAAGTGACAACAAGGAAAGGCTTGGCGCAAATGCAATTTTAAGCGTTTCTTTAGCAGTATGCAAAGCCGCGGCAAACTCTCTGGGGATAAGCCTTTATCGCTATATCGGCGGAACGAATGCCCACCGCCTTCCCACGCCGATGATGAATATTATAAACGGCGGTAAACACGCAGGAAATTCTATCTGCTGTCAGGAATTTATGATTATGCCCACAGGCGCGGAATCCTTTTCAAAAGGACTGCAGAATTGTGTTGAGGTATTTCACACCCTCGGAGGGATTCTGAAAAAGCAAGGCTATTCAACTGCCGTTGGCGATGAGGGCGGTTTTGCTCCCGATTTCAAAAGCGATGAAGAAGCCTTGAAAGCAATATGCTCCGCCATTGAAAAGGCAGGTTTTATCCCCGGCGACGATTTTAAAATCGCACTTGACCCAGCTTCAACAGAAATGTTTGAGGCAGCAAAAAAAGAGAACAAAGAAGGCAGCTACTATTTTTGGAAACGCGGAGAATTCCTATCCCAATCGGAACTTTCCGACTTCTGGGCAGATTGGGCAGACCGTTACCCTATCTTCTCTATTGAAGACGCTATGGCAGAGGAAGACTGGGACGGTTGGAAATCTATTACAAAGCGGCTTGGAAATAAAATTCAGCTTGTGGGGGATGACCTTTTTGTAACCAACACATCAAGGCTTCAGAAGGGCATAAACGAAGGTGCAGGTAATGCAATTCTTGTTAAGGTCAATCAGATAGGCACGCTTACCGAGTCACTTGATGCAATTGAACTTGCAAAACGAAACGGTTTTAATACAATCATCTCCCACCGCAGCGGTGAAACGGAAGATACTACCATTGCCGATATTGCCGTTGCCGTAAATTCAGGGCAGATTAAGACGGGTGCACCATCACGAACCGACAGAACAAGTAAATATAACAGACTTTTAAGAATTGAAGAAGAGTTAGGGCACGATTCTGCATTTGGCATATAAAAAAAAGAGGCATTGCCTCTTTTTTTATATGCCAAGCTTTCCCAAAGCTTTTTTCTCAATACGGGATACATAACTGCGACTTATGCCAAGAACCTTTGCAACCTCCCTTTGAGTAAGAGGCTCACATCCGCAAAGTCCGTAACGAAGACGGATAATGTCCTGCTCCCGCTTCTGCAGAGAATTTTTTATATTATTATAGAGCCTGCTCACCATATTATCGCGGTCAATTTTTTCACATATATCCTCGTTATCACTTTGAAGCACATCAATAAGCGTAACCTCGTTACCTTCCCCGTCAAATCCTATCGGTTCATTGAGAGACACCTGATTATTGAACTTCTTGTCGTGACGAATTGACATAAGTATTTCATTTTCTATACATCGTGCAACATATGTAGCAAGCTTTGTTTTCTTGTTTGCATCAAAGGAGGAAATTCCTTTTATCATACCGATTGTGCCTATAGAAATGAGGTCATCCCCATCTCCTGCCTGAGAATACTTCTTGACGACGTGGGCGACAAGCCTTAAATTCCTTTCTATAAGAATATTTCTTGCGTCCTCATCCCCTTGCTTGAATTTTTCAAGATAGTATGCTTCTTCTGCTTCTGTAAGCGGTTCAGGAAAGCTTCCGCTTTGAAGAACGCCTACACACCCAAGCCCGAGAACTTTGAAAAGATTGCCCAGCAAGAAAAACACCTCCGTTTCAGAATACACTTTTAATATATTCTGTCTGAAGATTATTTGTGTCTGTCCGTGTTTTTTTGTTGTAAAACTATATTTTTTATGTTAAAATGGTTATATCAATTTAAAGGAGACATTCTTATGAAAGAACGTATATACAGTATCCCGCTGACCGACGCTCTTAACGAGGGGTGCGGATGCATTCTCTGTACACTTGAAAAAAAGCTTGAGGCTGATGCCCTTGAATACTTTCTCGGTCCTGCTATGATGGAGCCTGACGGAAGAGAGCTTACAAATGAAAAAGGCTTCTGCAGAAGACATCTTCCGATGCTTTTTGATAAAGGAAACCGCCTCGGACTTGCTCTGGTTCTTGAAACCCATGTAAAAGAACTTTCAGGAAAAATGACGCCGGAAAAGCAAAGCGGTTTTATGAAAAAAGGGCTTGATGCATCTCTTACCGCAAAAAAGCTATACAACGCAGTTAAAAGCTGTGCAGTATGCGATAAAATCGATGCCCAGATAAAAGATGCGGCAGGTAATTTTGCGTATCTGTGGGAAGCTGAAAGTGATTTCCGTATGAAGTTTGCTCTTCAGGGAGAGCTTTGCCCCGAGCACGCTGCAACAGTTCTTTCCGTATGTGAAAAAGAACTTTCAGGAAAAACACGTGACGAATTCATTGAAACAATCCTCACGGGACAACAATGCAGCCTTGATGCGCTTTATGACAATTTGCACGAATTTGTTCTTTCCTTTGATTACAGAAATGCAGACAAGCCATTAAGCAAAGAAGCCACAGAATCGGTACAGAATGCAGTTAAATATTTATCCAAAAATTAAAAAAATCAGTGCGATATAATCGCACTGATTTTTTTAGTTCAATATTTTTTCATTCATACTGTCATACACGAAAAAGCCTTTTCCCTCTCCAAGCGAATTCCCATCAAGAAGCCACTTTTTATAAGAACGCTGAAGAGATGAATTTTCAGGCAAATCACTTATTTCTCCATTTGCCGCTTCGTCACCGAAAATTCTCCACATTTCCTGCCGGTTGTTTTCATAAAATTTACTTTCTGTAATTTTGAAATCATTCATAAAAGAAACTATGTTGGATTTTTCGTCAAGAATTTCGCGGTTGTGCTCAAACAGAAGCCAGCTTTTGCATCCGAAAAAGCATACGTCTTTTCCGTAAAGTTCGCAAAAATACTTACACGCCTTGTCATAGGCATCAAGTCTTGCCTCTTCTCCGAAGGACTCCTTCGAAGCAGGGATGTGTATATCAATATAGCTTTCCCCCGTTTTAAGGGTACGACCTGCAATCGTCACATTTTCCCCGTCGTGTTCTCTGTAAAAGAACTGCAGTCTGCCGATAGAGTTCATCACCCCGTCAAGGATATATGAAATCCACGAAGTTACCGTAACACCCCAGTTACCTGTATGTCCGTAACCCTCCAAAAGCTTGCACTTTATATCTGCCATACCGCGTTTATACATATCTTCAGTCCAGTTCCACTTTTCAGAGATGTTCTTTGTTTCCTTTGTAACACAGATGAAAAACACCGTAAACCCTGTGTATATATTTACATTCAGCTTTTCGCAAAGAGGCTCAAGAGCGTCCTTATTTTTTCTGAATTTTTCAATCATTCTGCTGTGAAGAGGATAGCTGTAATCAGGCGATTTCTCATTATTATAGTAATTATCAATCAGTGCCCAAAACGCGTCTTCCCCCGACAGTTTATCGTATGCAGAAAGAAGCACTGCCTTTGCTTCAGCAGGATAATCGTATTCTTCCATAAAGTTTTTAAAATAAGCTTGCATATTAATTCCCCTCAATTCAAGATTTCCTTTTTCTTCGCATCATATACGAATACGCCTATTCCCTGACCGGGCATATTGCCGTCCAATAAGAATTTTTTATAGGCACGCTGAAGAGAAGTTTTTTCGGGAAGATTTTCAAAAGGCTCATCCTCTGCCATATATCCGAAAATGCGCCAGAGGTCCTGACGTATTTCCTCCTCTGTGAAAACGATTGTATCAATAATCTTAAATTCATTCATAAATGAAATGATATTTGACTTTGGACTCAGTATTTCTCTGTTGGGCGGAAATACGAGCCAGCTCTGGCAGTAAAAGAAACACGGGGTGTTATCAGTATTCTCGTAATCACTCCAACGAGAAAAACACGGATTTTTGCCATCAGCATTGCTATAAAATTCATATGCCTCATGGTAAGCATCCATACGGGCTTTTTCGTCAAAGGATTCACCGGAGCCGGGAATATGTACGGTAATGACCGGAGTTCCCTTTGTAAGTTTGTAACCTGCTACCTCAATGTCTTCTCCATCATAGGGTTTTGCCACAAACTGAAGTCTGCCGATGGAAACCACCGTACCTGTTACTATACCGTGCATCCACCCCTCGCCCATAAGTCCCCAGACCTTCTTAACCTCATAGCATTCACAAGTCTGTAACATTATGTCAAGCATACCGCGTCTATACATATCGTCTGTCCAGTTCCAGTTTTTGCAAACTTCCTTAGTTTCTTTTGAAAGACAGATAAAAAGTACTCCATAGCCTGTGTAAAGGTTAAGGTCTGTTTTTTCACATAAAGCTTTCATTATTGCCCTGAAATCAGGGTTTGTTTTAAAGAAGTTTTCAATCAGCAAGTTGAATTCATCCTGCTTTTCAAGTTTATCAAACGCAGAAATGAGTACCTCCCATGATGCTTCGGGATAGTTGTACTCTTTTAGGAAATTTTCAAAATAAGTTCTCATATTATCACCTCGGAATCAGTATAACACAAGTGGTTGTGCAATTCAACATTTTTTGCATTCTTGCTTTTAACCAAAAGTAAGTAACCAGAAACTGCCTGAAACTTTGCAATTTCGGTATTTTTTCAGGTTACCCAATATATGCACGAAGGTTCTCAAATCCGATTTCAAGACCTGTTTTTGTATCTTCCATGCCTTCAAATTCAATGGTAATCCATCCGTCGTATTCCGCTTTTTTCAGAATGTCGATACACTGCTTCACAGGAACATTGCCGTGACCGATTATCGTTCCGCGAAGGTGATTTCCGCCACGGCTTCTGAAAAAGCCTTTTCCGGGGTCGGCTCCGTTACCGTCTTTTACTATAAAGTCCTTTGCATGGGCAAAGAAAATCATTTCGCGGAGTTTTCCGATTGAATAAGCAGGTTCACAGTCTGCACAAAGGAAGTTACCCATATCTGCAAGGATTCCGAAATTGGGATGATTTACCGCTTTATAAAGCGCCTCCATTCTGTCCGGGTCCTGACAGATAAAACCATGGTTTTCAACCATTGTGCGAATACCCTTTTCCTCTGCATATTCGGTTATAATACGGCATCCCTTTGCGATAGTTTCAAGGCAATCTGAAAAAGTTCTGAAATGTCCCTTTCCGTGACTGCCGCCCATAGCGTCGTGACGCATAAACTTAACACCGAAAATCTCTGCTGCATCAACGTGTGATTTAACACGTTCAACCTCTTTGTCAAAATCTTCGCCCTCTCTTGCAAAGCTTGCCCCGATGCAGTAGTTTACAATGGGGATACCTACCCTGTCCGCTTCTGCGCGAAGTTTTGTTGCGTATTCAAGCAAATCCTCGCCTTCGGGTCTGTAAAAATCGACAAATTCTATTCCGTCAAAGCCTATTTCTTTTGCAAGGCTGATTGTATCAATCTCTTTGATTTCACCGCTTCTTATCATTTTATTAAAGCTGTATGAACTAACTGCAATTTTCATAAAAGCACCTTTTTACTCAATATATTTTACATAGTATTCTTCATAATTGTTGATTTCTTTATCTTTCATATCTGTGCTGACATCAGCACCAACATATCTGATATGCCACGGTTCAAATTCATATCCGGTAATATCTTCCGTTTCTTCAAGATATCTGATAATAAATCCGTACTTATGACAATTCTCCTGCACCCATTTATATTCCGGCGTGTTCACAAATTGACGCTGACTTCCACCCGGTGCAGCTATGTCGATAGCAAGCCCCAAGTGATGCTCGCTATAACCCGGGCGGGCACTATAGCGGTCAACCTCTTCCTGGGGGTCTCTTTCAAGATAGCGGTTATAAAGTCCGCGCTGATATTCCACAGACCTGTATGCGGAAGTAATATAAAGTGTAAGACCCTCTTTTGCCGCATCTTCACGCATTTTCACATATGCATTACCTGCTTCTTCACGAAGCTTGTACCCTTCAAAAACGGCAAGGTCGTCAGGCTCGTAATCATCAGGCACCTTATAATATTTATTAACGATTGTAGTAACACTAAAGTCTGTTACCGGAATGTCGCATCCGTACTTTGGCATATCCTGGTAAGCGTTAACTCTCCACACAACCTCATCTACCGGCATATCGGGATTAAGTTCAAGATATGCATCATATCTGTCAATAAATTCTTTCTTGTAATAATCCAGGTGTGAATACTTATTTATATCAAAAATACTTTCTTGGTTATTTAACGCAGCATTACTTTGTTTAGTTTCCTTTTTATCTGCAAGCTTGATTAAAAGGAACACCGCGACAACAATAACAACAAGGCACAGAATAATAGCTGCTATTTTAATCTGCTTACGCACGCGTCTCTTTCTCCTTTTTTGGGAAGGTGCGCGATGGGGAACTCTGCTTTTTTCTGTACGTTCTTCTCTTATCTTTTGTATTGTGGGCATAAAATCACTCCGCATAAATTACTGTTATACGCAATTATACCATATTTTTTTACAAAAAACAACTTTTTTACAAAGTGTTTTTGCATAAAAAAGAAGCGTGCCGCTTCACCAATTTCGCGTTCGGGTTAAATTAAAAGCTGTAAATCATTGCTCGTGACTAAATTACGCAGTTTTCTATACGATAAAAAAACGGCTCTCCAAATGGAGAGCCGTTTAAATTCAGTTTAAAAACTAAACTTACGCTTCGATAGCAGATACAACGCCTGAACCAACTGTTCTACCACCCTCACGGATAGCGAAACGAAGACCTTCTTCGATAGCGATAGGTGTGATAAGCTCAACGCTGATTGTAACGTTATCGCCAGGCATACACATTTCTGTGCCTGCGGGAAGCTCGATTACACCTGTAACGTCAGTTGTTCTGAAGTAGAACTGGGGACGATAGTTGTTGAAGAAAGGAGTATGACGTCCACCTTCTTCTTTTGTAAGAACGTAAACTTCGCCCTTGAACTTTGTATGGGGGTTGATTGAACCGGGCTTCGCAAGAACCTGTCCTCTTTCGATTTCGTTTCTCTGAACACCACGGAGAAGAGCACCGATGTTGTCACCAGCTTCAGCCTG
>JAZRTB010000043.1:0-18250 GCA_045651805.1 Clostridia bacterium | reverse complement strand
CCGAAGGTACAACAAGCTGTAAGTTCTGGGGTCTTGGTGCTGACGGTACTGTTGGTGCTAACAAGCACTCAGTTAAGATTATCGGTGACCACAAAGATAAGGACGTTCAGGCATACTTTGACTATGACTCAAAGAAGTCAGGTGGTCTTACAGTATCTCACCTTCGTTTCGGTGATTCAAAGATTACAAGCACATACCTTATCAACAAGGCTGACTTCGTTGGTTGTCATAAGGCTTCTTACATCAGAAAGTATGATATGGTTTCTGACGTTAAGCCCGGCGGTGTATTCCTTCTTAACTGCCCCTGGACAAAGGCTGAAGAGTTCGAGGCTCACATCCCCGGTCAGGTTAAGCGTTACATTGCAGAAAACAACATTCAGTTCTATGTAATCGACGGTGTTCAGATCGGTAAGGAAATCGGTCTCGGTAACCGTATCAACACAGTTTTACAGTCAGCTTTCTTCAAGCTTGCTGACATTATCCCTGCAGCAGACGCTATTCAGTATATGAAGGACGCTGCTACAGCTTCTTACTCAAAGAAGGGTGAAGCTATCGTTAAGATGAACCATGACGCTATCGACATGGGTGCTGAAAGAGTTATCAAGGTTGACGTTCCTGCTTCTTGGAAGGATGCAAAGGATGAAGATCTCGCAGTTAAGTTTGACGGCGAAGGTAAGCTCATCGACTACATCAACAACATTCTTACACCTATCAACTCATTCGCAGGTATGAAGCTTCCCGTTTCTGCATTCGTTCCTTACGCAGATGGTGAAGTTCCGCTTGGTTCTTCTGCATTTGAAAAGCGTGGTATCGCTATCGATGTTCCCGAATGGAAGAGTGAAAACTGTATCCAGTGTAACTTCTGTTCTTATGTATGTCCTCACGCTTGTATCCGTCCTGTAGTTCTTACAGAAGAGGAAGCAAAGAGCGCTCCCGAAGGTACAAAGTATATCAATATGACAGGTCTTAACGGTCTCTACTTTGCAATGGCTGTATCTGTACTTGACTGTACAGGTTGTGGCTCTTGTGCAAACGTATGTCCCGGTAAGAAGGGCGAGAAGGCTCTTGTTATGCAGCCTCTCGAAACACAGGAACAGAATCAGGCATTCTTTGATTACGGTATCAAGATTCCTGAAAAGGCAGAAGTTCTTGAAAAGTTCAAGGTAACAACAGTTAAGGGTAGCCAGTTCAAGCAGCCCCTCCTCGAGTTCTCAGGCGCTTGTGCAGGTTGTGGTGAAACACCTTATGCTAAGCTCATCACACAGCTCTATGGTGACAAGATGTATATCGCTAACGCAACAGGTTGTTCTTCAATCTGGGGTGGTAGCTGTCCCTCAACTCCTTACACAACAAACGCAAAGGGCGAAGGTCCTGCTTGGGCTAACTCACTCTTCGAAGATAACGCTGAATACGGTTACGGTATGTTCCTTGCTCAGAATACTCTTCGTGAAGACCTTATCGCTAAGGTTGAAGCAGTTGCTGACAAGGCAGACGACGCAGCTAAGGCAGTAATCGCTAAGTTCGTTGAAACTAAGGAAGATGTAAATGCTAACAAGGTTGCAGCAGAAGAACTTATGGAAGTTCTTGCTAAGATGAACACACCTGAAGCTAGTGAAATCCTTAAGGATAAGGAATATCTTTCAAAGAAATCTGTATGGATTCTCGGTGGTGACGGTTGGGCATACGATATCGGTTACGGTGGTCTTGACCACGTACTCGCTAGCGGTGACGACGTAAACATCCTTGTATTCGATACAGAAGTTTACTCTAACACAGGCGGTCAGTCTTCAAAGGCTACACCTACAGGTGCTATTGCGAAGTTCGCTGCAGCAGGTAAGGAAGTTAAGAAGAAAGACCTTGCAGCTATCGCTATGAGCTATGGCTATGTATATGTTGCACAGGTTGCTCAGGGTGCTGACAACAACCAGTGTATGAAGGCATTCGTTGAAGCAGGTTCTTACAACGGTCCCTCAATCGTTATCGCATACGCTCCCTGTATCAACCACGGTATCAAGGGTGGTATGAGCATCGCTCAGACAGAAGAAAAGAGAGCTGTACAGGCTGGTTACTGGCACCTCTTCCGTTTCGACCCCAGAAGAACAGCAGAAGGTCTCAATCCCTTCCAGCTTGACTCTAAGGAGCCTACAGAAAGCTACGAAGAATTCCTTATGAACGAAGTTCGTTACAACTCACTTGCTCGTTCTAACCCCGACAGAGCAAAGGCACTCTTCGCTAAGGCAGCAGAAACAGCAAAGGCTAAGTATGCTGAACTCGTTGAAAGAGCTAGCAAGTAATTATTGCTTAATTAAAAATCCGCAGGACAAGTTCCTGCGGATTTTTTTTGTATAAAACATTTACTTTATCTGTTAGTTATGTTATCCTAATCTTAAGGATGTGATTTTGTGGCAAAAATTGATGAAATTGATGTTAATTTCAAGGCGAATGTGCCTGACGAAAACGGAATAGTATACTACAGTTGTTTTGACAAGCCTTTTTCCCTTCACGGCTTTTACAAGCCTTATGAACTTGGGATGCTTACTCGTCTTCCCGAATGCTTCAGGGAAGAGAAAGGGGTTAATCGTGGCGTCCGTGCCCTTATGAATGACACAACGGGTGGCAGAGTACGATTTGTGACGGATTCAAAGACTGTGGCAATCAGGGTGAAACTACGTACCCCTGTTTCATTTATGCCCCATATGGCAGACACGGGTGCGCTTGGATGTGATATGTATGTTGCTCCGATAGACAAGTCCGCACCGCCTTTGTACAAGAAAACTTTCGCACCGCTTAACACAAGCCGTGAAGATGCAGAGTATAGCGGTAGTTTCGAATTTGACGATAACGACCTTCGTGAAATCACAATAAACTTCCCCCTTTATAACGGCGTTGAATCACTTTATATCGGTGTTTGTGACGGATGCACTCTGAAAGAAGCTTCTTCCTATTCTGTAGAAGAGCCGATTGTGTTCTACGGTTCCTCAATTACCCAAGGGGGATGTGCTACAAGACCGGGTATGAATTATCCTGCACTTTTATCAAGGTGGCTTGATGCAGATTTTATGAACCTCGGCTTTTCAGGCAGTGACCTGGGCGAGGCTGTACTTGCAGAGCATATTGCAACACTTCCCATGTCGGTGTTTGTCTATGCTTATGGATATAACGCCCCGTCAAAGGAGCATTATGAGAGTACATATTACCCCTTCTATAAAATTATCAGGGAAAAGAATCCCGACCTTCCCATAATAATGATGTCATCACCTTTTTGCCCCGATGTTAAAATAAATGAAGCCGCTCGAAAGATGCTTAATAAACGTGAAATTGTGATAGAGTCTTATGAAAAAGCGGTAGCAGAAGGCGACGAAAATCTGTATTTTATAGACGGACTTACAATTCTTGGCGACAGCGAAGCCGCTGAAGCAACTGTTGACGGCACACATCCGACTGATCTGGGTTTCTATAATATGGCGAAAAGAATTTATCCCGTTCTGGAAGAAGTTCTGTACGAATAAAAAATGCACACTTTGCTTTGCAAAGTGTGCATTTTCATTATACGTTTTTTTTGAATTCTGTAGGCGTAATTCCCGTATGCTTTTTGTATAACCTGAAAAAGTTCGAGTAATTACTGAAACCGGCTTTACGGCTGGCATTTTCAAGATTACCACTGTCTTTTATAAGCTGATTGAAATAGTGAATTCTTCGGAAAATGACATAACTCCACACCGATGTTCCGACGTGCTCCTTGAAAAGATGCGAAAGATAAGACTTGTCAATATTGAATTCGCGGGCAATAGTTTCAAGATTTATTTCCGTGGTGAAGTGGCTGTTCAGATATTCAAGTATTTTGTTCACAAGGGTGTTGCCTGTTGATTGAAGCTCCTTTTCGGGATTTTCTTTTTTTGAAATATCGCATATAACCGACAAAAGATCGGTTATTTTGCACAGAGTAAGAATTTCATCGGAAGCTCCGCCTTTTTGTGCGGAAAACAGAATGTTTTTTATAATAATGTCAAGTCCGTGACGTGTGACTGTTTCGGAATTAATCTGATTGGAAACTCCTTTTTCGCGGTTGAGGAAAGGGGCATACAAAGAAGAGCAATCCTTCGGAAAGTTTTTAAGCAGTCTTTCTTCCGTATGAAGAACTATTCTTTCGTGAAATTTATTTGCATCAACGCTGCAACAAAACATTTCCGATGGATTGAGAATTATTATGTCACCATCGTGAATATCGTAATGCTTACCTTCAATTTTTATATTTCCACTGCCGTGAATAAAATAGTAAAGCATAAATCGTGGCGTCTGATGAAGATATGAAATAGTAGAATTTTCCGCAGACAGACCTGTTGTATGGGTTATTTCGTATCCAAGGTCGCTGACATGGCTTGTTTTATTATAACTTTTTTGCATAAAATCACATCCTATAGCAGTATTGTACATAAAAATAACAGAAATGTCAATTGTATATTTAATCGTGATGTGGTATTATGTAAAAAAGATGATGCACATTTCTTTAATTTTGAATCTATAATATACTGTGACGGAATCGGAATTGTTAAGTTATAAGGAGATAGGGTAATGATAAATATTGATAAAGACTATGTTATAAAATTAAGACGTGAATTACATATGTATCCCGAAGTGGATTATGACCTTCCCAAAACAGTTGCCCTTGTAAAACGTGAGCTTGATGCTATGGGAATCCCATATACTGAAAAGTATGGTAAGGGTAGCGTTGTAGGTTACATAAATCCCGATAAAACCAACTTCACCATCGGTATCCGTGCGGATATGGATGCACTCCGTATGCAGGAGGTAAACGACTGCGAGTATCGTTCAAGACACGACGGTATGATGCACGCCTGCGGTCACGATGCACACACAGCAGGTCTTCTCGGTGCGGCAAAGGCACTTAAAGAAATGGAAAAGGACCTTGCCTGCCGTGTAAAGCTTGTTTTTCAGCCCAGTGAAGAGGGTGTTACAAGCGGTGCAATTATGATGATTGAAAACGGCGTTATGGAAGACATTGATATTATGACAGGTCTTCACGTTGGTACAAGTGTGGATGCAGGGCAGCTTGGAATATGCCCCGGAATATCTTCTGCCACAAGCCGTCACTTTAAAATTGAAATAGGTGGAAAGAGCGTTCATGCAACAGCATATCATAAAGGTGTAGATGCTCTTTCAATCGCTGTAAAGATGTATGAAGGCATACAGTCAATTGCGGCAAGAGAAGTGCCGCCACAGGAAAAAGTTGTATGCATTGTTACAAAGCTTAACTCGGGTACTGCACAGAATATTCTGCCTGATTATGCACTTATGCAGGGAACAATCCGCACATTCAATGTTCCTTTGAGTGAATTTATCCACGAAAGAATCCTCGCTCTCGCAAAGAGTCTTTCGGAGTATCACGGTGTAGAAATTAAGGTTCACGCACCTCTTAAATCCACTTGTGTATATAACAATCCTTACCTTTCGGAGCTTATGCTTGAAAGTATGGGAAAAGTTGTCGGTAAAGAAAACTTGAAATTCGTAAATCCGGGAATGGGGTCTGAAGACTTTTCAAGATTTACCGATATTGTTCCCAGCGTGTTCTTCCGCCTTGGTATAAGAAATGCGGAAAAGGGATTTACCCAGGTAGTACATCAGACTGATTTTAAGCTTGATGAAGATGCACTTGATCTTGGGGCAAAGGCATTTGTTCAGTTTGTTCTGGATAATCAGCACGGAATTGATATGGAAAAGGCAAAGGCAGCCGATGAGCGATAAAAAAATAAGGGATGCAAAAAAGTCCAGACCGCAAAAAGGCGATGATAATACGTTTTACAGACGATTGAAAATTTAAAAAATGAATTGATTTTGTTGAAAAATCTCAATTTATTCGATTTTTCTTCGTTTTTAAGCCTTTTTGCTACGAACAAACTTCACCTCGACGTACCATCGTACGCCTTCGGTTCCCCCCTGCGGGCTCAGTTTGTCCGTTCTGAAGCATTTTTTTCTATTCCCACAGAAAGAGGGATGTAAAAAAACGACTTTTTTACATCCCCTTTTAAAATCTATTTATATGTAACGCCTGATATATTTCTTCCTGCTATTGTTTTGAACACTACACATTCAGGATATTTTAAAAGAATTTCTTCTATAAAAGGAGATTTTTTCTTATCAACTACGCATACCAGCATTTGATTGCTTGTTCCGGAGTATGCTCCGTGTGTGTCTATAATTGTGGCTGATTGCTGGAATTTCTCTGACAACTCGGCATAAAGAGAGTCAATGCAGGGAGTGATTATTTCGTACTTAATATTTTCATTTTTGTTCTTTTGTACACTTGTTGTTACTATAGATGTTATAAAGGCGTAAAGAATACTGCAGATTACCGGTTCAAGCTGCATATCATATACGAAATATGAGCACAAGGCGATAAACATATTGAAAATAAAGATGATGCTCATAAGATTAAGGTAAGGTTTTCTTTTCTTGACCAATGCCGATATTATGTCTACACCACCGCTTGAAGCGTTAAGCTTAAGTGTTACGTAGTAGAGAAATCCGCGTATTGTTCCCGCAACAACGGGGGAGAGAATTGCGCTTGTTCCCGTGGTTGTAAGATAGAAAAAGGGAGAGAGGTCAAGCTTTGAGAAAATAACTGATGCTATTGAGAATGATAGAATATAAAGCGTTGTCTTAAATGCAAATTCCCTGTTAAGAAAAATAAACGACAATATGATAAGCGGAATGTTCACCATTAAAGAAAGATAACCTATGTTTATATTTGCAGTATCCTGAATCATTGTGCATATACCGTCTATTCCCGATGGCGCAAATTTATTCGGGAAAACAAATATTGCATAATTGAGAGCTGAAAAAACAGCGAAAATCATTATCAACAGCAATTTGAAATATTTTTTCATATAAAACACTCCTTACCTTGTTGCTTTTATTATATTTGCGTGTTATACTATAGTCAAATACTTTAAATTTATTGAAATGATAGAAAAAAACTATCGGGGTGTTCGGAGTGTTCAGCAAATACAACTATGTTTACGAGGTTTATAAGGAACGTAATTTTACAAAGGCTGCAGAGAAATTATTTATTTCTCAACCGTCATTAAGTGTGGCTATTAAGAATATTGAAAGAAAGCTCGGCGCGGAGCTTTTTGAAAGACAAGGGAATACTGTGGAATTAACCGAGATTGGCAAAGAATATATTTCTTGTGCGGAAAAAATAATGGCTTGTGAAAAAGACTTTATAAACCGTATGAATGATATAAACAATTTGCAGACGGGTAAACTTGTTGTCGGCGGAACGAACTATCTTTCATCTTATGTTCTGCCGAAGGTTATAAACAGATTTAACAAACTGTATCCGAATATTGAAATAGAACTTGTTGAAGCAAATTCCCTTACCTTGGGAGAAATGATAGAAAAAGACCAGATAGATATAATTGTTGACAGCTTTGATGATTTGAATGAATATAACGGATTCTTTCTTGCAAGTGAAGAAATACTTCTGTGTGTGCCGAAGGACAGAGAGATAAATAATAAACTGAAAAGATATCAGATAGATATTGAAAAAATACATAAAGGCACCTTGGACCTTAAGGATATTGAGGCAGTATCTCTTGAACTTTTCAAAAATGAAAACTTTGTTTTGCTGAAAAAAGGTAACGATATGTATAATCGAGCGATGCGATTTTTCAGAGAAAAGAATATGGATGTCAGGATTTCTTATCGTGTCGATCAGCTTAATATTTCATATGCACTTGCCGATTCGGGGATAGGTCTTTGCTTTATCACCGATACTTTCCTGAAATATGGCGGATTCAGCGAAAATGTGGTTTTGTATAAGCTTAGTAACGGATACTACAGCCGTAATTTGTATGTAGCATATAAGAAAAACAAATATTGCACAAAGGCTATGGCTGAATTTATAAAAATAGCAAAAGAAATACTTGGTCAGAAAGACTAATGAGAAAGAAAATAAGGTGAAATAAAATGAAATTTGTACTTCAGAGAGTTTTGGAAGCGAAAGTAGATGTTGACGGAAAAACAGTAGGGCAGATAGGGAAAGGATATCTTCTTCTTGTGGGAGTTTCCAATGAAGATAATAAGGAAATTGCCGACAAAATGATTGAAAAGGTTTCACGTCTTCGTGTGTTTAAGGATAGTGAAGGAAAAACTAATCTTTCTATAAACGATGTTGAGGGTGAAATGCTGGTTGTTTCGCAGTTTACTCTTTATGCGGATTGCAGAAAGGGTAATCGTCCCAGCTTCACCGATGCGGGAAGTGCCTCTCTTGCAAATGAGCTTTATGAATATGTAATAGAAAGATGTCAGGGGCTTTTCAAAAAGACCGAGCACGGCATTTTCGGTGCCGATATGAAGGTTTCCCTTGTGAACGACGGTCCGTTTACTGTAGTTCTTGACAGTAAAGAAATTTTGAAATAAAGGGGTTATAATATGATTGAAATGTCTTTTTATATGCAACTTGAACTTATTGGACGGCTTCTTATTGCAGGAGTATGCGGGTGTCTTATAGGTTATGAGCGTAAAAACAGAAACAAAGAAGCAGGTATCAGAACGCACATTATCGTTGCCATTGCATCCTGCCTGATGATGGAAATATCAAAGTTTGGTTTCAGTGACATAGGCGATTTTGACGGGGCGAGGCTTGCGGCACAGGTTGTATCCGGAATAGGTTTCCTTGGTGCAGGTATGATATTTGTACATAAAAACTCCGTTAAAGGTCTTACCACCGCAGCAGGTGTGTGGGCAACGTCAGGAATCGGGATGGCAATTGGTGCAGGGATGTATGTGATTGGTATTGTCACAACGGTGATAATTTTCTTGTTTCAGATAATTCTGCATAAGAATTTCAAAATCCTCCTTCATCAGAATTCGGAAAACCTGATTTTCATAGTGTCGGACGAAAAAGGAGCTATGGATATGGTGAAAGAACTCATTGAGAACGCGGAATTGTCATACTCACTTGTTTCAATGAGAAAACTTCCCGATAACAGGCTTAAAATGGAGTTTGCAGTAAGCTTTATGGAAAATTTCAATATGTTTGAGTTTATAAAAAATGCCGCAGAGAATGAAGGTGTTGAAGCGGTATACAGCGAATAAAAAAAGGGTGTAAAGAAACTTGGTTTCTTTACACCCTTTTTGATTGGGGATAGGAGTTTGCATTTTTATCGCGAGCAACAATTGATAACCTTAAATTTTGCTCGGACGCGACATGGATGAAGCGTCACGCTTCTGTTAAAGTATTGTTTTTATAAATCTCTTTACTTCTTCTGCTATCAATTTGTATGATTCTTTTGTGTAATGACAGTAATCAGAATAACATTCTGCACCCCAGTCTTTGCAGAAGCTGTTCAGGTCATTTACATAAACGCCTTCTTCCGTTGCTACCTTTACTGCGGCAGCATTGTAACGGGAAATTTCTTCGGTTGAACGGGGATTCATACTTACTCCAACGGGGTCTTCGGGATTCATGGGAGTAGTTGTTGCAAAAACAATTTTAGCACCGGGATATACTTTTTTGATGATATAAATAATCATCCTGATATTTTTCTCATATTCAGCAAGGCTTGTTACGGATTCAGGATAAAAGAACCAGTGTGCCGCATCCCAATGTCCGCAGTTAAATTGTACTATATCTACCTTTTTCGGGAAGTCGAACTTATTTGACCATAACCCCAGTGATGTTGCGACATGCTGACTTGTTCGACAGTTCTCGTTTGTGGGGGAGAAAATGCTTGCTTCATCACCAAAAGCTTCTCTTAACATAGGCTCATAACCGAGACGTATGGAGTCCCCGATAAGAAATATATTCGGCTTGTCGTCACTGCAGAACCATACTGCATTTGCATTTCCTTCTTCTAAATGTCCCATAAAACACACTCCTTAGTATTACGAATTTTAACTGTTGCTTATAATTATATCCGCGGTCATTACCGCTGTCAATTATTTGTGTGGAAAAAATTTGATGTCTTTTTTTATTTGTTCCAGAATTTAACGACTACATCATCTGCTTCGCCCTTGTCGCAGGTAATACGAACTGTCTTTTTCTCGTTGCCCTTAAGAAGGAAGAAGTTATCGGAGAGGAAAAATCTCTTTGATTCGTCCTTCATACTGATTGTAACGGGGAATGCCGCAATATCGGAGATGTTTGTGATTTCGATATCTGCGTAGTTGTAATTTCCGTCAGTACCCTTGTTTAAAAGTTTTGCGGTAAGTTCTGTTTTGATTGCCTTTGAAATTTCTTCTTTCAGGAACGGCCCGTTTTCAAAGTAGAAGTTATCGCTTGGCTCAGTTCTGTATTTCTTGAAAGTATGGGGATTATCGAGAATCTCGGTGCACTTGTTGAAATACGTACTGCGGTTTATACACACGCCGTTAAGCGTGATATCGGCACTTACAATAAAGCACTTGTTGCGAAAACTTTCGGGAATTGTGAATGTGCCAAAGTCTACCGTATCGCTGTAAGATGCAGTATATTCCTTGCAAATGGTAAAATCGGGATTATATAACGTCAGTGTAATTTCGTGGTCTGACAAATCAATGCTGTCGTCGTTAAGTGTTTTGACTACAAGCGGAATTTCTTCGCCTGTTTTAACGATTGACCAATTCTGGCACCAGCACACGTTAATGTTTTTATACGAATTCTGTAATGCATAATAAGGGAATCCGGGGTTATCGTCACCATCTACAAACTGAACACCTACTGTGGGCCACGGACGTTTAAATACCCAGGGCATAATGCCACCGCACACGGGATAGCTTTCGTGCATCGCCTGAATCATAAGCTGATAAACCTCGTACGCCTGCACCTGACCTGCCTCACACAAATCCTCAAGGGTAGCCTTTGTTACATCTGTAATCTGTGAAGCTCTGGAAATAAGACGGGGAACTCTCTCAGGGTCAAATTCAGTGAAATGATTTATAAGCTCGGGGAAATCTTCACGCAGAGTTTTTGAAGTGAGGTTGAAATTATCTGACATAGCTTCCTTTTCGGAAAGGAACTTCTTAAAGGTCTTATAATTGGGGAAGGAATGTATTCCCGACTCCGCAAGGAATGGAATGTGTCTGTACCCGTGGCGGTACCACACAGGCTCCATATCAAGGTAAATATGTGCACTTCCGCTGTCGGGAGAGGAGTTTCTGTAATCACGGTCGGGAGTAATCATTCGTGCAACTTGCTCCGTAACAGCCATTGAAGCGGCATTACCAACAGCATACGGGTTAAACTCATTACCACCGCATACAACTACAAGCGACGGATGATTTCTCGTGCGGAAAAGGTTGTACGCACATTGGCTCTTGAGAACATCAAGCGGGAAATTTTCTGTGTGATTCGTATTTGAAATATACTGGTCCTGCCACACCATAATACCCATACGGTCACAAATTTCGTAAAAAGCATCGGTTTCGGGCATTCCGCCACCGTTCCATATACGAAGAAGCTGAATACCTGCATTTTTTACAAGGGAAAGACACCATTCGTAACGCTCGGGCGAAATGTCGTAAAGGAAGTCGATGGGCATCCAGTTCATACCCTTAAGGAAAAACTCTCTGCCGTTTATTGAAAATCGGAATTTACCCGGTTGCATACAGTAGCGGTTACCTTCCGTAAAATCTGCATCAAATGTCCTTATACCGAAACTGAATTTGTGCAAATCAAGTATTTCACCATCAACAGAAAGGGTGATTTCTATGTCGTGCAAAAACGCCTCACCAAGTCCTACGGGATACCACAAGCGGGGGTTATCAATAACAATTTCCTTCTGGTAGATAAGGGCAAGAGAATAAGTGTCAACGATTTCTTCAAGTCCGCGGTGATGAAAATCAAGAAGGGAAATCTCATCGCTATTGTTATACACGCACTTTTCGTCACCGCAGATTTTAACGGATACAACGGCTTTTTTGCCGTCGTTTATCTTTGCGCGCATAAAGTCAAATGTTTTTATGTCGTCTGTAAGCTCACTCTTTGAGTCATCCGTAATCTGCATTTCAAGATGGAGCGTGGCTTTGTTATCGCCAATAGATTTGGTGTAAATATACGGTCTTGATATATGTGTTTTCGGAACTAATTCAAGACGGACGCTGTTCCATATTCCCATAACGATAAAATCACCGCCCCCGGTGATTGTGTCACGGGCAGTATTCCAGGGGATAATTTCACGGTTTTCTCCGTTTGTGTTTCGTGGGTAAAAACCGTCCTTTTTGTCGTAGTTACACGCTTTTACCTCAACAACGATTTCGTTTTTCCCACCGAAATTAAGATGTTCGTACACATCGCATACGGGACCGCCGAACATACCCTCGTGGTCACCGAGAAGAACTCCGTTTATCCACACACGGCAGTAATATGCCACGCCCTCAAAAGAGAGGAATGCGTTCATATCCTTTTTCTCGGAATCAAGGGTAAAGGTCTTTTTATAGTACCACACCTTTTCGTCAACCCAATCGTATTCTTTGCTGTTCACCCCGTAGTAAGGATGGGGGAGAATCCCTGCCTTGTGGAGCGAATGAAAGATTGACGAGGGGAGAGTGGTTTTATGCTCGAAGGCAAGGGAAGAAATGTCTTCTGTCGCTTTGTCAAGCCACAAAAACTCCCACTCACCGTCAAGAGAAATATGATTTTCGCCTGTTCGTTTGTCTATGTAGAAAGGTTTATTAAGCTTCATAATAATTCTCCTTTACAGATTGATAAATATAATTGCCGAAACACAGAATAACACTGCCAGAACATTCTGCCACTTGACGGTGGTCTCTTTGTATATAAGAAGTGACACAAGCCACATTGAAACCACAAGGAATCCCGCAGTAAACGGGTAAATAATTGCAGATGATACTGTCTTTACCGCTTCCATCTGGAAACAGTTTCCGCCTGCAGTACCTACGCCTGCCCCGATGCCGAAAAGAACAAGCAACGGATTTTTTATAACTCTTGCGGCAGAGGTACGGTTGTTCTTCGTTGAAAGGAGAATCACAGTAGCAATAAGTGCCGCAAAGAAAAATCCCCATACAAGGAAGTTACGGACATCTCCCGTGAGGGCAACTGCTTCACGTTTAACGCTCGAAACGGCACCGTTTGCAAGACCTGACGCCATGGCAAAGATGAACCATTTCATATTTGCACCTTTACCGCTTTCTCCCCAGGGGGTTGAAAGAAGCACCGCCGCAATAATACAAAGGCAACCGAGGGCGATGTATGTAGTGAATTCATCGTTGAAGCGGAGAATTCCGTAGGCTGCGCAGATAAATGCACCGATGTTGCAAAGAAGGGTGCTTGCACCAAGTGCACCGTAATTAAACGCCTTAAGTAGTAAAAACACCGTTAGGAGATACGTTGCACCAAAAAGCACCGCAAGAACCATCTCGGAAAAGGGAATCATCTTTATTCCGCCACAAAGGGCAAGAACTACCGATGATGCGAATGTGCAGAGTGCATTCTGGAAAAGAGCCACATTTGAACCTGAATTTTTGTTGTGCTGACTGAACTGCTTGTTTGAAAAGTTCTGCACAAGATATGACAGAATTGAAAGTACGAAAAATATCATAAAATGTCTCCTTTGTTTTGCTGAAATCAGTATATCATAACCACAAAAAAATACAAATAATTTCACAATGTGAAACGTTGACATTAACGTTTCATTGTGATAACATCGTTTAAAGGTGATAAAAATGATAAAATCCGTACAAAAAACATTAAAAATACTCGAAGTCCTTTCAAGGAGTCAGGGGAATAGTGTGCCTCTGGGCAAAATTGCGGAAAAGGCGGGAATTAACAAGTCGACCTGTGCACACCTTATGGAAACTCTTGAAAATGAGGGTTATGCCGTTAAAATTTCCCCTGCAAAAGGGTATGTTCTCGGCCCTGCGGCGTATTGTCTTTCAAATAGCGGAAGGTATAAAAAAGACCTCGTTACAATTGCGCGTCCTGTTATAAATTATCTTTACAAAAATCTTGGTTACTGCGTTGTGCTTGCAGTAATTGAAAATGATGAAAAGTATATTATTGACTACATTGACGACGGAAGCATTTTCCGTGAAAAGAAGAAAATTCTTCGTGATGATATTTACCGCACGGCAACAGGAAGAGCGCTTCTTTTAAATCTTCCCGTAGAGAATATTGTGAGTGTGTATAGAAAATTCGGCACACCATCTGAAAAAGAGTGGGGAGAAGTAAAGAGCCTTGATGATATTTTAAAGCTAAAAAAAGAAACATCGGAAAGCGATGTGTTTTTCAGCAGGACAGACAATGGAGATACCCTCGGACTTGGATTTGCGATGCCATTTTTTAATGACAAAGGATGTGTTGGAGCAGTCGGTATAGCGGTGAATGTAACGCCTGAGGAAGAAAAGAATTTTGCGGAACAGGAAAAGAAGATAATAAATGTATTGAGAAAAGGGGTCAGGGAATTATCCCGTAGAATTAAATTGTAATATTAAATAGGAAAAAAGTGACATTATTTTGAAAAATTGTGTTGCTTTTTTCTTTTTATGGGAGTATAATATCAAAGGTTTGTTTTTTTATAAACATTAATAAAAAGAAGGTTATAGAAATGAGTACATTATTATCTGTATCAATCGCTCTTTTGGGCGGTCTTTTGATGACAAGACTATTTAAACCACTTAAACTTCCGAGTGTTACAGCATACCTTATTGCAGGTGTCCTTATCGGTCCTTACTGCCTTGGTCAGCTTGGCGTACACGGTCTTGGTTTTGACAGTATGGATGCGGTGCACGCTCTCGGACTTGTTGCTGATGTTGCCCTCGGTTTCATCGCATTTTCAATCGGTAGCGAATTCCGTATGGAAGACCTTAAGAAAATTGGTAAACAGGCATTTGTAATCGGTATATTCCAGGCGCTTGTTGCAACTCTTTTTGTGGATTTGGCTCTTGTAGCTGTTTATAAGCTGTTCCCGGGTGTTATTACACTTCCACAGGTAATTACGCTTGGTGCTATTGCAACTGCTACTGCACCTGCGGCAACGTTAATGGTTGTAAGACAGTACAAAGCAAAAGGTCCTCTTACAGATTTGCTTCTGCCTATTGTTGCACTCGATGATGCGGTTGGCCTTATTGTTTTTGCAGTATCTTTCGGTATCGCAAAAACACTTGGCAGCGGTGCAGTTGATGTTATATCAATAGTTGTGAATCCTCTTGTTGAAATTGTTGCATCTCTGGGCCTTGGTGCCATTATGGGTTGGGTGCTTACACAGCTTGAGAAAATGTTTAATTCCAATACAAACCGTCTTAATATGACGATTACATTTGTATTCCTTACAGTTGCACTTTCAATGATTGAATTCCATGTTGGTCCCGTACATGTGCATTTCTCATCACTTCTTGTATGTATGATGCTCGGCACAGTATTCTGCAATATCTGTCCTCTTTCACATGATCTTATGGAAAAGTCAGACAAGTGGACATCACCGCTTCTTGCTTTGTTTTTTGTAATCAGCGGTGCCGAACTTGAACTTAGTGTGTTTGCTGATACTGCTATTGTTCTTGTTGGCGTTGTGTATATCATCTTCCGTTCACTCGGTAAATACTTTGGTACATTTATGAGCGCGAAGGCTACAAAGTGTTCGCCGGAAATTTGTAAATATCTTGGTATTACACTTCTTCCGCAGGCAGGTGTTGCCCTTGGTATGTGTACGTTGGCAGCGGCAGGAATGCCGGAGGAGGGCGCTCTTATAAGAAACATCACACTTTTCGCAGTTCTTATTTATGAACTCTTCGGACCTCTCTTCACACGTATGGCACTTCAGGCAGCAGGCGATATTCAGCCTATGAGCGATGATGTGAAACAGCGTCGTCAAACTAAACTTAATGAGGCGAAAAATAAGTAATTTAAAAGTTGTGACAAAACACA
This sequence comes from Clostridia bacterium, assembly GCA_045651805.1. GTDB lineage: Bacteria > Bacillota > Clostridia > UMGS1883 > UMGS1883 > UMGS1883. Next base: position 2,367 of record JAZRTB010000043.1, on the reverse strand, counting down.
TTTTGTCACAACTTTTTTGTTGACTTGTACATTTATTAAGATATAATAATAATGAGGTGATTATAATGAAAAAACTTACAGATGCAGTACAGAAATACGAAAAACTCATTCTTGATGCAGAACGTTACATTTGGAAAAATCCCGAAACGGGTTATAAGGAATATAAAACTTCAAAATATATGGCAGATACATTCAGAGAGCTTGGCTACGACCTTGTTATGGCAGAAGGAATTACGGGTTTTTACACCGTAATTGACACAGGTCGCCCCGGTCCAAAGGTTCTTGTCCTTGGTGAACTTGACTCGATTATCTGTCCGGAGCATCCCGAATCAGACCCCGAAACGGGTGCAGTTCACTCCTGCGGTCACAATGCCCAGTGTGCGGCACTTATAGGTGTTGCGGCAGCTCTTAAAGAACCGGGCGTGCTTGACGACCTTTCCGGTAAAATTATGCTTTGTGCTGTTCCTGCGGAGGAGCTTCTTGAAATTGAGTACAGAGATAATCTTATCAAAGAAGGCAAAATCAAGTATATGGGCGGTAAGGTTGAATTTCTTTCAAGAGGTTATTTTGACGATGTTGACATCGCATTTATGCTTCATGCATCATCATCATTCTTCTCATCAAACGGTAGCGTAGGATGTATTGCAAAGCGCATTACATACAAGGGAAAGGCTTCACACGCAGGTGGTTCACCTTGGAACGGCATAAACGCCCTCTATGCGGCAAGCTGTGGTCTTAATGCGATCAATGCAATCCGTGAAACCTTTAAGGAAAGCGATGTTATCCGTGTGCATCCCATTATCACAAGCGGTGGCAGTATGGTTAATGCAATTCCCGAAACTGCCGTTATTGAAAGCTACGTCCGTGGTGCGACCTTTGAAGCTATTGCAGAAGCAAACAAAAAGGTTAACAGAGCACTTTGCGGTGCGGCACTTTCTCTCGGGGCAAATGTTGATATAAAGGACATTCCCGGTTATGCACCAAACTATAACTCAAAGGCTATGAAAACTCTCACAACAGATGCCGCTAAAGAAGCAATTCCCGAATACGAATTCAAAGAAACCGAAAACTTCGGCTCAGGCAGTACCGATATGGGTGACCTTTCGAGCATTATGCCTACAATCCACCCCTATGCAGGCGGTTCAAAGGGTACAAGTCACGGCAACGACTACTATATTGCAGACCCTGTTGCGGCTTGTATCGGCAGTGCGAAGCTTCAGGTTGGTATGCTTTATCTTCTTCTTTCAGACGGTGCAAAGAGAGCGAAAGAGATAATCGACACATTCGAACCGAAGTTCCCCTCAAAGGAAGCATATATTGAATATGTTGATTCCCTTAACAGAAGCGGTGACAGAATAGAATATAAAGATGGAGAAGCAATAGTTTATCTTTAATAAAAAATGTGCTATGGAAGTCCATAGCACATTTTTTATATTTCAAGTATTTCTTTAGCTTTTTTTACTTCCTCGGCTGTAGGAGTTTTCACTCCCTCGAGAGGATATTTTATACCAAGCTTTTCCCATTTGAAAAGTCCTAACGTATGATAGGGAAGAACTTCAACCTTTTCGACTGATTCAAGAGTATCAATAAAGGATTTAAGGTTTTTAAGATGTTCTTCGTCACTCGTTATTCCGGGGACAAGCACGTGTCTTATCCACATAGGAACTTTTTTGTCAGAAAGATATTTTGCCATTTTGAAAATATTGCTGTTATCAAAACCTGTCAGACTTTTGTGTGCATCGCTTTCAAAATGCTTTAAGTCAAGAAGAACAAGGTCTGTATACTTTAAAAGCTCATCGAATTTTTCAAGGAAATTCCCGTCCTCCGAAAAGGGTTGCCCCGAGGTATCAATAGCGGTATGAACACCTTTTTTCTTCAGAAGCTTAAGAAACTCCGTCACAAATTCAATCTGCAGAAGCGGTTCACCACCGCTTACGGTGACGCCCCCCTTTTTCATATCTTTACCCCAATAGGTACGATACTTCAGCGCTTCTTTAAGAAGTTCTTCGGGGGTGTAGAGTGTGCTTCCTCCCTGGGGATTCCATGTCTCGGGGTTGTGGCAGTATTTGCATCGCATACTGCAACCCTGCATAAACACCACAAACCTCACACCGGGTCCATCCACAGAACCGAAGGATTCCAGAGAATGAACTCTGCCCTTAAAGCTGTCCATGGCAGGTACGTGCAATTACGTCACGCTGTTGTTCTTCCGTAAGGTCGATAAACTTAACTGCATAGCCCGATACACGGATAGTAAAGTTTGCATACTCTTCCTTTTCGGGATGCTCCATAGCATCTATAAGCTTTTCAACACCGAACACATTCACGTTAAGGTGATGTGCACCCTGGTCGAAGTAGCCGTCCATA
>JAZRTB010000042.1:0-47871 GCA_045651805.1 Clostridia bacterium | reverse complement strand
AATTCTAACGGCTTGTAAAAAATAAGGTCGCCTTTTTCCATATTGTAAACCTTGCCGTCAACGCAGTTGCAAACATTCCCATCCTTGAGGTAGATGCATTCCCAGAAATCATGAGATTCTCCTGCGTAACGCTTGTTAGCGGGGATATGTGTTCTATGAAACATTGTATAAAGTTTATCTATTTTAAAAGGCTCCGTCACAAAGAACGGTTTTATTTCGTAATCCAGCATAAAGCACCTCCCGCAAACAGAAAAATGTATAAGCGTCCAAAAACATAAATAAACGTCCAAAAACGTATTGATTTATAATTTTTGTGTGTGGTATAATCATAATATAAATTGATTAATCTGTCAAGGAGTATGCAAAAAGGAGAGAGGAAAATGACAAAGAAAATTTTGAGCCTTATGCTTGCCCTTTCTGTAGTAATTTCGGTAGGTAGTTTTTCTGCTTTTGCGGAAGATACAGAAGCTACTGTTGATGAATCGGTTCAGGCGGTGGCAGATGCAATTACTGCAGAAATGCTTACGCAGGATAATGAACCTGCACATCTTTTGACAAAGAATCTTGATATGTCCCTTGATGGAGATATTACTCTTCCAGAGGGCGTATCTGTAGCTTTTTTATCAAGCGATACCTCGCTTATCGCAAATGACGGCACAGTGCGAAGAACCTCTGCTTACGACGGCGATGCAAAAGTTATCGCTACAGTAAGTAAAGAGGGAAGTGCCTCTGTTACAAAAGAACTTTCGTTCACAGTTCTTAAGACAGAAAAAACAGTTTATTATTCGGAAAACTTCTATTCTCCCGAAAATGCAGATAAGGAAATAGTAAACTACAATAGTGTATCGGCTAAAAACGAAAGCAGTTTTCTTGACTGGAATTACAGCAATACCAGAACAAATTTTTCGTCAAATGTAAGCACGAAACTCATAAGTGACGTTGACGGCTATGCCATTGATTATAAGCGTGTGAATACTGAAGTCGGAAGTCAGTTCGACCTTGTAAAGCCTCTTGATATTTCGACAGATGCAGACGTTGTTACCTTTTCTGCTACGATGAATCTTGTCAGCTGGGGCAGTGGTACTCCGAGAATTGATATGTACCTTTTCGGAACAGACACGGATGGCAATAATAAAAAAATTGTAGAAATCCGTATATCTACAGACAGATTCTATCTTTTCAATCCCACGGGACAGCCGACAGACTTTACAAAAAGTACGGCTTGTACAACGGCAAATATTGGTAGAGGCGTGAATAAAACCATTGAAATAGAGATAAACTACCGCACAAATACATACAAAGTATATTCTAATGGTGCACAGGTGGGCGTGGAGCACAACCTTCCCGAGTATGACCTTTCAGTTAAATTGAAATCTCTGCAGATTGGTATGATAAGACATAATCTTTCTCCTGCGGAATTCAAAATCAAGGATATTGCAGTTTACAGTGAAAAAGCATCAGGATTAAGATGTGAGGATTTCACGGATGAAGCACCGAGTGCAATTACAAAAAGTCTTAATCTTCCGACCATATTCAACGGAAAAGCTGTTGTGTGGGAAAGCAGTAAACCGGAAGTAATTGCTCCCGATGGTACTGTTACAAGAAATGCCGAAAACAATGAAGTTATCTTAACTTCTAAAATTGACGGTGAAGCGGACAAGACCTTTAAATTCAATGTTCTTTCAAACAGAGTAAGTACATCATATTGGCTCAGCAGTGAAAACTTTGAGCGTGCAAATGCTTTTAAAGCTATATGGGGTACCGGTAACGGAGGTGGTAACGGTGTTGAAATTGACGGAGTAAAAGATGCCGACCTTACCTTCAATCACGTTGTTGTAGATAAGGGCGAGGACGGTGCCTCCCGTGTACTTTATCTGCACCGTGCAAATGAGGACCAGACCAAGAGATGTTATGGCCTTTCGCCAAAGTATAAGGCTGTTGACGGCAGCTATTCAAATGGTCTTATAACAGTTTCGGCAGACTTGTGCTTCGATTTTGAAGAGGGGCAGACACCTTCCTATATTGTAGACTTCTGGGAAAGAGGTAACGGTGGTGGTGCAACTCTTGTTAAATTTGACTACCTGGCAGAGGCTCTTACAATAAACAACTATGACTATGCAGTGAAGCTTCCCGAAAGCGGTCAGTGGTTTAATATTAAGGTTGTTATTGATACCAAACGTGAGTTGATGGAAGTATTCATTGACGGAAAAAGCGTTCTGGGATATGAAACCGAAATGACCAATACCTGCTCGCACGACTATTACGGAACAAGTCTTCCGTCGGGAAAAGTGCCGGGATTTTCGGGAATATTCTTCAACTGTAATACGGCAGATACCGGTATGTATATGGATAACCTTGCTCTTTATACGATAAATGATGAATTGTATAAGTCCGATGTGGCAGAATACGGATTTTATAACGGAAAAGAGCCTGTCGGGGATTATGACTTCTCCCTTGCAATCGTGGGGGATATTCAGAAAACTACTTATTACTGGCCTGAAAAGCTTCCAAAAACATACAACTGGATTGCAGAAAATGCAGAGGCGAAGAATATAGCCCGTGTAATAAGCCTCGGCGATATTACCGACAAGGATACAAAAGAAGAGTATGACGTTGTTAAGGATGCATTCAGCGTTCTTGACGGAGTTGTTCCTCACTCGATTATACGCGGTAATCACGACGTTGCAAACTTCGACAAATATATTTCTTATGAAGAATATAAGGATACCATTGACGGAAGCTATGACGAGTCAATGAAAAATACCTACACTCTCTTTGAAGCGGGTGGAAGAAAATATATGCTTCTTAACCTTGACTGCGGTGCAAAAGACCCTATGCTTGAGTGGGCAAACGAGGTTGTTGCAGCTCATCCTGATTATAATGTAATTGTTGCAACGCACCTTTATATGCGTGAAGATAGACAGCTTATTCCTCATTGGTACGGCGTTGATAACTACGGTCAGAACAGCGGTGTTGAAATCTGGGAAAACTTTGTGAAGCATCACAAAAATATCGTTATGTTGCTTTGCGGTCATATTGCGGCAGATACCGTTGTTATGAATGAAAGAGTTGGCGTAAACGGAAATGTTATCAAGGAATTTCTTATTAATCAGCAAACTAATGATACTACATACGAAGGCTCAGGCCTTGTGACAATGTTCTACTTCTCTGAAGATGGTAAGAATATTCAGGTAGAAACTTATTCAACAACGTACGAAGCTTTCTATCGTAAAGACAATCAGTTTGAGTTTGAAGTTGAGGTTGTTGCACCAAAAGAGCTTTCGATGGAAGTTACAGACTTCAGCCAGAATTCCCTGGAGGCATCAATCACGATAACTATGAGTGATGATGCAGATGGAGCTGTTTTAGTTGCAGTATATAATGAGAATCATAAACTTGTGGGTGTTAAGAGGTGCCAAGCACAAAGCGTGATTAATGCAGAACTTGATACTTTGGATACGGTTAAATATGTAAAAGTGTTCTGCGTTGATTCGTTGACAATGAACCCTGAATGTGCTAATGCATCGGTTGAAATTAAATAAAAGGGAATGTAAAAAAGTACACTTTGGGGACTGTCCCCAAAGTGTACTTTTTTGTGGGTTTTTTGTAGGGAACGACCTGTGTGTCGTTCCGCTTTTCGGCAAGAGCAAGCCCTTGCCCTACATTATGTAAATAAATATGCCTTTTTGGTTAGCAGAAATTTTTAACCCAGGGGAAAAGCTCTTTCACATTGTCTTTTGTGAGTTTCTTGCCGTATTCTGAAAGCTGGAAAGCCTCTGCAAAGAGTGTTCCGCGTGCTTCTTCGCCATACTGCTTAACAATCAAGTCACGATACTTAACTGCACAAGTTGCTTCGCGGTATTCGGATGCAGCACTTACGCGGTTGAAATCAAGGTCTTCCAATGTAAGAAGTGTTCCGTCGCGGGGAACACGGGGACAATGGAGCCACTCAAGTCTTTCCTTCGGGTCTGTGGGAACCTCATCTACCACACCATCTACATAGGGAAGCCACTCATACATCTGCGATACATAGCAATCGTACATAGCGTACTTCTTTTCGATTACATCATCTGTGGGAACAACCACATCGGGTCTGAAAATCGGGTCAGTGAATCTGTCGTGGAAATACATAATAACGGGCATAAATCGCATTGCAGGTGCTTCGGGGCAGAAATTCGGAACAACAAGAAGATAAGAAGCATCCTGAACAAGAAGAGCTGCATTGCGGTGGTCAGCGTGATAGTCATTAAGTCTGTGGGAGAAAATTATATCGGGGTTATACTCTCTTATGTAGCAGATAAGTCGCTTACGAAGCTCCAGACTTGCCATAATTTCGCAGTCGTTAACGTCACTCCATACATCATAGGTGATGCCTGTAAGCTTCATAACCGCCTCGGACTCTTTCTTTCTGCGTGCAACGATTTCATCGGGATTCATTATATGGTGTCCGCCACTTCCGTTACACAAAGAAAGGAAACGTACCTCGTAACCTGCCTCAATATATTTAAGGGCCGTACCGCCACCTTCAAAATCGCAATCGTCAAGATGTGCGCCAATCATTAATACTTTTTTTGACATAATAACACTTCCTTTTAAGTTGTTGGCTGTTATTATAGCAGAAACAAAAGAAAATAGCAAGATTTTATCTTGCTATTTTTTTTGTTTATTTTGGGATTATAAGTGACATATTCGGGACAATGTCATTTTCACTTTCAAGGGCATTTGCCGAAAGTATGTTGTCAGGTGATACACCGTATTCCTTGGCAATATCCCAAAGACATCTGCCTGCACATACACAGGAAACAATAATGCTGGGACGCTTTTTCGGAGTGTATTCGCAAACCTCGGCACTATAAATCGCATTTGACTCGGAAGTACGGATGCACTTTACGGTAATATCAAGGCAACCGCGTACTTCAACGCAATTTCCAGAAGATATTGTGTAGCTCATATTTTTAAGAATGCAGTCCGAAACGGGTGTAATGGTGCAACCGGGTGACTCGCATACCGATGCAAAATCAATGTTGGTCTTATAGCTGTACACGGGAGAGTTTTCGTCATCCGACAGATACAGTATGTAAACTTCGGCATAACCTGATGTGCGGAGAGCTTCATTGTCTGTACTGCAGTTTTCAATGAAAGGTCGCATAATGACCTGATATACAGATGAAATTGCAGGCAGATTTTCGGGCAGAACAATTTTTTCGTGTATATCAACGTTACGCCTGATAGTTGACTCAATATGGTCAACGGACAGGGGAGAGTGTTTGCAATCAAGATTCCCCTTTGGTAAAAATGCATCTGTTATACATCGACTGCTGTAAGTGCATCTTGCCGTAACGCGGAAAAATAAATCTGCGGAAAAATCAATTATACACATTTGTCCGTCGGAATTCGGTTTGGCACTCGCACCAATATCAAGAAGCTTTACACAGTAGTCAATATCCATATCCTCGCGGATACCGTCTGCCTCAAGAATATGTGCAAAAGGAACTTCGTTCTGGGCGTATTCAATTCCGGATTCAGACTTGTAAAGTACTGTGAGCCGAAGATTTCCCTTGATGACAGTCTTGTTGTCAAGGACCTTAATGTCACTTTCCGATACAAACGCATCGGATTTCAGAATTTCGCAAATTGGTGATTTGCCTATGGAAAGCGGAAAACTGTCTTCCAATGTAGAGGTATTCTGTGCATGGGCACATATGATGCTCGAAGAAAGGGGCTCATGTTTTGTGCAGGCACCTTCTATTTCAGACACAATATCAATGTTATATGTAGAATATACCTGAAGTGCCATTGACAAAGTTGCTTTCAAAGTCAGCTTACGGCAGTTTGCCACATTGCATCCGAGCTCGTACACATCAACATCTACGATAGAGAGCATATTTTCCAGAATATCGTCGTTTCGTACAACATTTGAAAAATCGCAGGAGGATGTAATTGACTTTACGCATTTATCCTCATCATCTGCAAGGTATAAAATGTTGAAAGAAATTGTCCCCGTAACGGTAACCCGTCCATTTTTTGTTTCGCAGTTTGTCACCTTCGGGCGGGCACTTAATTGAAGCACTTTTAAAATGTCAGGCTTGGAATCGGGAACGATAACGTCACATTCAGATGTGAAATTGTTTTTTGTGCGACATACCGTGTTGCACACAGACAGGCTTTCATTTTTAATATTTATATCCATAAAAAATCCTCCTTACACCATCAATATACTGGCGTAAGAAGGATTATATGCAAAAAAATGCAAAAAAAATATGACAGACAAGAAAAATCGTCTGCCACTAAAAGGAGGGAAAATGAAAAAAGTTTAGTACCTTATCGGTACATCTATATAATAAACCAAATTTCTACAAATTTCAATAAGCAAACTGTAAAAAATATATATTATTTAAAAAAATCTTTTGTGCAATATGTACAAATAATGTTAAAATCCACTAAAATTGGTAATTTTATAAGAGTTTCCTATCGGGACTTGAAAAACTTTTAGATTTAGTGTATAATAATATAATGCTTAAGAAAAAGAAAGGGGAGATACTGTGAATTTTAAGCTTGTTTCAGATTTTAAACCTACAGGCGACCAGCCCGAGGCGATTGATACTCTTGTAAAAAGTATTGAATACGGAAACCGCGGTCAGGTTCTTTTAGGTGTTACGGGCAGCGGTAAAACCTTTACCGTGGCAAACGTAATCGAAAAAATAAATAAGCCTACACTTGTGCTTGCTCACAATAAAACTCTTGCGGCACAGCTTTTCAGCGAGTTCAAGGAATTTTTCCCCGATAATGCGGTAGAATATTTCGTCAGTTACTATGACTATTATCAGCCGGAGGCGTATATTGCTTCAAGCGATACTTATATAGAAAAAGATGCACAGATAAACGAAGAAATTGATAAACTCCGCCACAGCGCCACGGCGGCACTTTTTGAAAGGCGTGATGTTATCGTTGTGGCATCGGTAAGCTGTATTTACGGTCTCGGTGATCCCGAAGATTACCGCACACTTATGCTTTCGCTCCGTCCCGGTATGATTAAAGACCGTGACGAGGTTATAAAAAAGCTTGTTGAAATGCAGTATGAAAGAAATGATTTAAACTTCATTCGCGGTAAATTCCGTGTCCGTGGTGATGTTGTGGAAATTTTCCCCATTGACAGCGGTGAAAGTGCGGTCAGAGTGGAATTTTTCGGGGATGAAATTGACAGAATAACAGAAATAGATACCCTTACGGGAGAGGTTCTCGGTGTGAGAAACCACGTGGGAATTTTCCCTGCATCTCACTATGTTACAACTCCCGAAAAGCGTGAAATTGCTATTGAGTCCATAAAAAAAGAGCTTGAGGGGCGTCTTAAAGAGCTTCGAGATAATGACCGCCTTTTAGAGGCACAGCGCCTTGAAGAACGTACCAATTATGATATAGAAATGATGCGTGAAATCGGTTTTTGCAGCGGTATCGAAAACTACTCACGCCATATAAGCGGGCGTGAGCCGGGTAGTGCTCCGTATACTCTTATGGACTATTTCCCCGACGATTTCTTGCTTGTTGTGGATGAAAGCCACGTTACAATTCCACAGGTAAGGGCGATGTTTGCAGGTGACAGAAGCAGAAAGACAAGCCTTGTGCAGTACGGCTTCAGACTTCCGTCGGCATTTGATAACCGTCCTCTTAATTTCGAGGAGTTTGAGGACAGAATAAATCAGATAGTATTTGTAAGTGCAACGCCTGCACAGTATGAATATGATAATTCAAGTGCAACTGCCCAGCAGGTAATCCGTCCTACGGGACTTCTTGACCCAGAGGTAGATGTAAGACCTATCGAAGGGCAGATTGACGACCTTCTTACAGAAATATATGCGAGAGCGGATAAAAAGGAAAGGGTGCTTGTAACTACCCTTACCAAAAAAATGGCAGAGGACCTTACCGATTATCTTCGTACAATGGGAGTTAAGGTCAAGTATATGCATTCCGAGGTTGAAACACTTGAACGTATGGAAATTGTCCGTGACCTTCGTATGGGTGTGTTTGACGTGCTTGTGGGTATAAACCTTCTTCGTGAAGGTCTTGATATTCCAGAAGTTTCCCTTGTTGCCATTCTTGATGCCGATAAAGAAGGTTTTCTCCGTAGTGAAACTTCACTTATTCAGACGATAGGCCGTGCCGCAAGAAATGCAGAAGGCAAGGTTATTATGTACGCGGACAGAATTACCGATTCTATGGAAAAAGCAATCAGCGAAACAAACAGACGTCGTGAAATTCAACATAAATATAATGTAGAACACGGAATTGTTCCGAAAACCATAGTAAAGAATGTTGCAGAACTTATTGCCGCAGTTACAGAAGAGGAAGAAGCCTCTCCTGCGGTGAATACGGCAAATGTAATTGCACATCTTGAAGAAGAAATGAAAAAACCCGCCGAAGAACTCCGTTTCGAGGATGCGGCAAAGCTTCGTGACAGAATCAAACGCTTGAAGAAAGGATAACACTATGAAAAGAAATGAAATAGTAATTCAGGGTGCAAGGGAAAACAACCTGAAAAATATAGACCTTACAATTCCCAGAGATAAATTCATTGTGTTCACGGGTGTTTCAGGCTCGGGAAAGACCTCTCTTGCATTTGATACAATCTATGCCGAGGGGCAGAGAAGGTATGTGGAATCCCTTTCTTCCTATGCGAGAATGTTTCTCGGGCAGATGGAAAAGCCCGAGGTTGATTATATCGAGGGTTTAAGCCCTGCAATCAGTATTGACCAGAAGACTACAAACAAGAATCCCCGTTCAACTGTGGGTACGGTAACGGAAATTTACGACTATTTGCGACTTCTGTATGCGAGAATAGGTATACCCCATTGTCCCAAGTGCGGAAAACGTATCCGTCAGCAGACCCTTGACCAGATTGTGGAGCAGGTAATGGCTTTCCCGGAGGGTAGCCGTGTTCAGGTTCTTGCACCTATGGTAAGAGGTAAAAAGGGTGAACATCAGAAAATTTTTGAAAACGCCAAGAAAAGCGGTTATGTTCGCGTAAGAGTTGATGGAATTATTTACGATCTTTCCGAAGTTATAGAACTTGAAAAACAGAAAAAGCACTATATAGAAATCGTGGTTGACAGACTTGTTGTAAAGCCTGATGTCAGAAAACGTCTTGCAGACTCCATTGAAATCACTCTACATCAATGTGAAGGTATCGTAATGATACTTAACGGTGACGAGGAGATGATTTTCAGTCAGAATTATGCTTGTGATGAATGCGGAATCAGTCTTGATGAGCTTTCTCCGAGAATGTTCTCATTCAACAATCCTCTCGGTGCTTGTCCCAAGTGCAGCGGTATCGGTCTTCTCAAAAAGGTTGACCCTTCGCTTGTTCTTGTAAGTGACGAGCTTTCCGTTCTTGAGGGTGCTTTCCACGTAAGCGGATGGCGTGCCCCGGATAAGGAGGACAGTAATGCAAATGCAATATTCCGCGCACTTGCGAAAAAATATAATTTCAGTCTGAATGTCCCTGTGAAAAATCTTCCCGACAAAGCTATTGAGGTGATACTTTTCGGAACAGGTGAGGAAGAAATTGAAATCGAATATACAGGTAAACGTGGTACAAGTATTTACAAATCGACTTTTGAAGGTATTGTAAATAATCTTCAGCGCCGTTATGATGAAACCACAAGCGAGTGGGCAAAGTGGGATATTGAAGGACTTATGCGTGAAATTCCCTGTGACGAATGTAAGGGAAGAAGACTTCGCCGTGAAAGCCTTGCTGTAACTATTGACGGTAAGAATATTGACGAAATCTGCGGACTTTCCGTATCAAAAGCGGAGAAGTTCTTTAACGAACTTGAACTTCCTGAAAAAGAGCAGATGATTGCCCAGGAAATTCTGAAGGAAATCCGTGCAAGAATAGGTTTCCTTAATAACGTAGGTCTCGACTATCTTACTATGTCACGCTCTGCAGGAACTTTGTCGGGCGGTGAGGCGCAGAGAATCCGTCTTGCAACACAGATAGGTTCAGGTCTTGTAGGCGTGCTCTATATTCTTGATGAACCGAGTATCGGACTTCATCAGCGTGATAATAACAAGCTTATAGATGCTCTTAAGGCTCTTCGTGATTTAGGTAACACTCTCATAGTTGTTGAACACGACGAGGATACAATGCGTGAAGCGGACTATATTGTTGATGTAGGCCCGGGCGCAGGTGTTCACGGTGGTGAGATTATTGCAGAGGGTACTGTTGATGAAATTATCAAATGCGAAAAATCACTTACAGGTGATTACTTAAGCGGCAGGAAGAAAATAGAAGTTCCCGCATCAAGAAGAAAAGGTAACGGGAAGTTTATCAAGGTGCTTAAGGCGTCGGAAAACAACCTTAAGGATATTGATGTTGAAATCCCTCTCGGTAAATTTGTTGCGGTTACAGGTGTGTCGGGCTCCGGCAAAAGCTCCCTTGTGAATGAGGTTGTTTATAAGCACCTTGCATACAAGCTTAACCACAGTAAAGCTGTTCCGGGTAAGCATAAAGGTCTTGAAGGAATTGAAAATCTTGACAAAGTTATAAATATTGACCAGTCGCCTATAGGAAGAACTCCCCGTTCAAATCCTGCAACGTATACAGGAGTGTTTAATGATATCCGTGAGCTTTTCGCAATGACTCCCGAAGCAAAGGTGAGAGGTTACAATGCAGGACGCTTCAGCTTCAATGTCCGTGGAGGACGTTGCGAAGCCTGCTCCGGTGATGGTATTCTCAAAATTGAGATGCACTTTCTTCCCGATGTGTATGTGCCTTGTGAAGTATGTAAGGGTAAGCGATACAATCGTGAAACTCTTGATGTGCACTACAAAGGTAAGAATATTTTTGAAGTTCTTGATATGACAATGGATGAAGCGGTGGAATTCTTTGATGCGATTCCGAAAATCAAGAACAAACTGCAGACCATTCAGGATGTTGGCCTCGGTTATATCAAGCTTGGTCAGTCATCCACCACTCTTTCGGGTGGTGAAGCACAGAGAGTAAAGCTTGCGACGGAGCTTTCCAAGCGTTCAACAGGTAAGACTATCTATATCCTTGATGAACCGACAACAGGTCTTCACAGCGCAGATGTACACAGACTGATTGATGTTCTTAACCGCTTTGTTGATGAAGGTAACAGCGTTCTTGTAATTGAGCATAACCTTGACGTTATAAAAACTGCCGACCATATCATTGACCTTGGTCCCGAAGGCGGTGACGGAGACGGTACTCTTGTGGGATGCGGTACTCCCGAAGAAATCGCACAAAATCCGAAATCCTATACAGGTAAATTCCTCAAAAAAATGTTGTAATAAAACCTCCTTGTCTTTTATATACTGTAAGACAAGGAGGTTTTTATAATGGGTGAAATATCGTCAGCAAAGAGTGGAAACATAATCATTGAAAACAGAAAAAAACTTACCGCAAGTGGTGTAAAGGATGTGGAAAGTTTTTCGCCGGAGAAGATTGTACTTCTTGCGGAAAACTCGCTTCTTACCGTTACGGGAAGTGATATGAAAGTGAAAAAGCTTTCTGTTGAAACGGGAGATATTTACATAGAAGGTGACATCAACGGCTGCGTTTATTCGAAGTCTGCCGGAGAAAAAGAGGGATTTTTAAAGAGGGTGCTTAAGTAATGGAGGTATCTTCATCCCAACAAATGTATGTTTTTACGGCATGTGTGATTTCGGGGATTATATGCGGTGTGCTTTTTGATATTCAACGAAGTATCAGGATATGGAGTGCGGCAGGAAAGGTAAGGACGACTGTAGAAGACGGAATTTTTGCGATTTTTTGTACAGCAGTTGCAATCAGCGTGGGATTCTTTTTCAACAATGGTGAAATCCGCTATTATCAGGTAATGGGAATGCTCAGCGGTGCACTTTTTTACGGAGCATTTTTAAGCCATGTTGTGATGAAGCTCCTTAAATTTGTGTGGAGAATGTTCTTCAGAATTATTGTTAAACCAATAATTAAATCGGTAAAGGTAATATGTATTCCCTTCCGAGAAATATATGCTGCGGCTAAGAAAAAAATCGGCCGTTTGAGGACGCGATTCCGCAATCGGATACGAGCTATTGAAAAAGGGCGGAAGCATCTTAAAAAAAGAATGAAAATGTTGTAAAAAATTCTTTACAAAACCAATGCTTTAAGTTATACTATAACGTAAGGGAGGTGTGGAGCTTGAGAAGAATGTTTCGTAAACGCAGAGAGAAAAAGCAGAGAACGCGTATTGACTACATAAGAATAGCAGTTTTCGGCGTTGTTCTGATCGCTGTTATGTATACTCTGATATCTCAACAGCTCCGCATTGCCAGTATCCGCAAGGAGAAGGAACAGTGCAATCAGCAGATTGCGGCCAAGGAAAAAGAATACGAAAAGCTCAGCGAAAAGGCGGAATATAGTGCCTCTGATGACTTTTATGAACAGAAAGCCCGTGACGAGGGTTATGTTCGTTCGAATGAAACAGTTTTCGTAGTTGTTAATTAACAGGATTATATTTTTACACACACACTGAAAGGGGTCAAATACCTTTATGGCATTGGAAGTTGGACAAATAGTTGAAGGTAAGGTTTCAGGAATAACAGGGTTTGGTGCATTTATCGACTTGCCTGATGGCGAGACGGGTCTTGTGCATATTTCGGAGGTTGCAAGAAATTATGTTAAGGACATTAATGAGCACCTTTCATTGAACCAGACTGTTAAGGTTAAGGTTCTCTCTCTTGATGAAAAAGGAAAGATAAGTCTTTCTATCAAAAAAGCACAGGAGAATCGTCCTGCAAGAAATGCTCCGTTCAGCGGAAAACCTGCAGAAATTGACTGGGAAAGCGAAAACAGCCAGAAGGATATGTCTTTTGAAGATATGATGGCTTCTTTCAAACAGTCAAGTGATGCCCGTATGCTTGATATCAAGCGCAATGTTGAGTCAAAACGCGGAAGCAGAAGAAAATAAGATTTATCGGCAGTGTAGCAATACACTGCCTTTTTTATTTGAGACTGTATTTGCCAAGCATTTCTACGTTGGAGATTTCTTTTTTCATAATATCTTTCATAGAAAACCCCATAGCGTTACAAAGACCGGCAAGGTAGAAAAGAACTTCTCCGATTTCATTTTCAATCCGCTCACGGCAGTAAGAACAGATTTCACCTTTTATTCCGGAAAGCTCTTTTGGGGTTTGCGTTTTGATTGAATCCATGTCAAATAATGTTTTTTCGGCATTAATTGTTACGCATCCGCACCCCGTTGCGGATTTTATTACACTCCGGCTTGTTTTTCCTGAACTGTCCTGAAATTTTGTTAAAATGTCTAATATATTGTTATTTCTGGCAATAAGCAACGAAACCTTACTCTGAAAATCTTCTGATAAAGAACGGGCCATATAATTTCACCTCAAGTAAAATTATACAGCCCGAAAATAGGATAGTCAATGTAAGAGTTTGTAAGAAAATGTCTTATAAAACGGAGAGTTTTAAATTCGAAATGTAAAGTTCGAAATTCGAAATGACGGTTGATTTTCTCTCGGGAGAAAATCTTTTATTATTATCGCTTTTTGCGTTCCGGGCATTTTTAACATCCCCCCTAGATTATACGTCTTTGGTATGCAGTGGGCGAATGTCCTACTGCTTTTTTAAATGCCCTTGAAAAAATGTGCACCGATGAATAACCCAACATATCTGAAATCTGACTTACGGTGTAATTTTTTTCGCGGAGAAGCTTTTTCGCCTCGGAAATTTTCATTTCCATATAATATTCCATTGGACTTTGCCCTGTGCTTTCGCGGAAAATTTTGCAAAGCTGTGTTTTTCCTATAAGGAAATGTTCGCATAGTTCCTTGAGGTTTATTGGAGTGTAAACATTATTTTTCAAATATTCGGATATAAGCTCGCTGAGGGAGTTGTTGGCAATATCACGGGATTTTTTGCTAGTTTCAAGCTTTTCACTCATATCGCTTCCGCTTCTTATAAGTCGGATAATGAATTCCGTGAAATAGCAATTAAGAAGCTGTGATGCCCCGAACACATCTTTTTTAAAGAGCAGGTTTTCCTTGCTTTCGTAATTTGACGGTACTGTACCGAGGGCATTTTTTGCCTCGTCAAGAAAAAGCGAAAGGAGCATCTTGCCTGTTTTATTAAGGTTAAAGGTCTTTCCTTTAAGATGTTGGAGCATTTCGCCCTCCGCACTAAAAGAAATTACAAGCATATTGTTTGCAACGCGGTTGTCTGAAATATGGGCGTGCACTTCCATTGGCTCGTGAAAAATTGCCTGACCTTCTTCAAGGGTAAGACCGACGCCGTTGGTGATGGCGTTTATCCTGCCGCTATCCACATATACCATTTCCCAGAAGTCGTGCTTTTCGGGGGTGTGGGAGAAGTCTTTGCCGAATTCAAAGTAATAGATGCTGTTGAACCCGATAAGGTTTATTTCCTTATGAATTTTTTGCGTGTCAAACATAGAAAAATCACCCCTGCGGACAAAATGATAAAAAAAACGCAAATATTGTTAAATACATAATCGTACTGTAATTGTATAATAAAAATGACAGAAAGTCAATTAAAATGCTAAATTAACGGAGGTTTTTGAAAATGAATGTACTGGCTATCGGCTGTCATCCCGATGACATTGAAATCAACTGTGCAGGAACTTTAGCTAAATGTGTGAAGCGTGGCGACAATGTTACTGTGTGCCATGTATGCAACGGCAATTTGGGACACGTTATCATAGAACCTGATGAGCTTGCCCAGATTCGCAAGAATGAGGCTATAAAAGCAGGAGCTCTTGCAGGAATTAAGGTTGTAACCTGTGACATTGGTGACCTTATGGCTTATGAATCCAGTAAGGAGCAGCGTGATAAGGTTGTGGATATAATTCGTGAAGCACAGCCTGATTTTATTATTACTCATGCACCCAATGATTATATGCCTGACCACACAGCAGTGTCAAAGCTTGTGTTTGATGCTGCATTTGCGGCAAGCGTGCCTCATTACAAAACTGCTGTAGCTACTCCTTCAGCGGTTACACCGATATTCTATATGGATAATCTTGGTGGAAATGAATTTTTACCTACTGAATATGTAGATATAACAGATGAGATTGATTTAAAGCTTCAAATGCTTGAATGTCACGAAAGTCAGCTTAAGTGGATGAGAGAGCACGATAATATTGACTTTGCAGATATGGTTAAGACTATTTCAAAATATCGCGGCTATCAGTGCGGTGCACAGTATGCAGAGGCTTTCTCACAATGTATGGTATATCCCAAGCCTACAGTTAGGAGAATGCTTCCATGAAAAAAGTAGCTTGCGTCGGAATTTTAGTAGCGGACGTTATTGTTGAGCCTGTTACGAAATTCCCCGAAAAAGGTATTCTTGAAAAGGTTAATTCAATCACAATGCACAATGGCGGTAACGCTATGACAGCGTCTATCAATCTTCGCAAAATCGGTGTTGAATCTACAATGGTAGGAATGGTCGGAAACGATATGTTCGGCGAATTCCTGAAAGGCAGACTTAAGGATGCAGGCGTTGATGTATCGGGTCTTAAGGTGTCGGACGAGGCACAGACATCTGCATCGGTTCTTATGATTGACCCGGGCACGGGTGAGCGTTCATTCTTCCATTGTGTAGGTGCAAACGGTGTTCTTTCCGAAAGTGACATTAACTACGACGCAGTTGATAAGTGCGATATGGTTTTTGTAACCGGTTCATTCATTATGGACACCTTTGACGGTGAGGAAACTATGAAATTCCTTAAGCGTTGTAAAGAAATGGGCAAGACCACATTCCTTGACGTTTGCTGGGATGCAAGCGGCAGATGGGGTGAGCTTCTTGATATGTCCCTTCCTTACATAGATTACTTTATGCCCAGTATTGACGAGGCGGTTTGTATCGCAAAGGAAGAAGATCCCGAGCGTATTGCAGATGTATTTGTGTCCAAGGGCGCAAAGAATGTAATCATCAAGCTTGGTTCAAAAGGCAGCTACCTTCGTAAAGAGGGCGAGAGTAAGGGTACAATCTATCCGCCTTTCTACATTGAAAACCCTGTTGATACAACAGGTGCGGGCGATAGCTTCTGTTCAGGTTTCCTTGCGGCATACGCTATGGGTAAAACAGAAGAAGAATGTATGGTGTTTGCAAATGCCACAGGTGCACATTGCGTAATGGCAACCGGTGCAACAACAGGCATCAAACCCTATGCAGATATAATGAAATTTATTGAAAATTATAAAAAATAAAAGGAGAATTACTATGGATTTTTTAAGTACAGTTAAAGACAGTATGTGCGAAAGCTTTTTCCCCAAGGGTTGGGACCTCAAGAAAATTGACGAATGCTGTGACAAGGGCGTAGCTCGTGAAGATTTCTGGCATAAGGACTTCACTCCCGTAGAATGTGAAAACATTTTCGAATTTGACACACTTATGGGTCACGAAATCGCTCTCGCAATCAAGAACGCTCGTGAAAAGGGCGAGAAGCTTGCTATGATTCTTCCCGTTGGTCCTATGGGTATGTACAAGTGGGCAGTTTACTTCCTTAAGGCTTGGGATGTAAAGTGTGACCACGTTTACACATTCAATATGGATGAATGGTCAGATGCAGAGGGTAACACACTTCCCAACACAGACCCCGCATCATTTGAGTACAGCATGAAGCAGGCTTTCTTTGATAAGCTTGGTGAGAATACAATTCCTCCCAGTCAGCGTAACTTCGCTTCAAAGGAAAACCTTCCCACATATCCCGAAAAGATTGCCGCTCTTAAGGCAGAGGGTGCAAAGCTTGTTCTTGTATTCGGTATCGGCAGAGCTTGTCATATCGCATTCTGGGAACCCCACTTTGCAGATGAATTTGATACAGTTGAAGAATGGAAGCAGCAGTGCTACCGCATCGGTGCGAAGCTTCATCCTATGACAATCGAGCAGAACGCTATCACAAGCTTCAAGAGCCGTACAACTCTTGTTCCTTGTCGTGCTAACACAGTTGGACCCGGTCTCTTCCTTCAGGCTGATACAATCATCGGCGGATGTGACGGTGCTCTCGGCAGAGGTATGGGCTGGCAGGGTATGAGTTTCCTTATGACTCTCCACTACGGTCCTGATAAGAGCATCACATCTTCATTCATTCCCACGATGCCCGGTAAGCTTTTCTATCTTAAAGAACTTGCTGGTCCGTTGACAGCAGAATGTAACTGATTGCGGAACTTGTTCCGCCTCGATATAAATCTCGTTGAGATTTTCGATATATACTTCGTATTCGATATGCCTCACGGCTCGATATGTTTCCTTGCAGAAACAAGATTTATAACATATCGAAATTGAGCATAGCGAGATTATATCGAATCAGCGCTAGCTGATATATCGAACGAGCGAAGCAAGTATATCGACAGTTCTTTCGTTCGCTGATTTCTCCTATCCCTCTGGGGATGCTAAAAACACAAAAAATATGGGGCTGTAATTTTTACAGCCCCATTATTAAAAGGATTTGATATTATGTACAAAATCGGTTCATTTTTTTATTCAGTTGAAAGAGCACTTGAACTTGGTGAAATAAAAGACTATGACGAGGGGCTTTTCCGCTTTGCAAATGCAGGAATCAGCGGAATTGAGGTTGAGGCGGAAATAGTAAACCGTATAAATTTTGACGAGCTTCTTTCTGCTATGAAAAAGAACGGTATTGAATTTCACACAATTCATACCGCTTTCCCTGCACACTATGACAGTGAGGAACACTATGCAGAATCTGTTGAACACTACAAAAAGGCAATGAAACTTGCAGAGGAAATGAAATCGCCTATTCTTATGATGGTTCCGCAGAAACCGTCATATTACACTGACTACGACTATGTTAAGTTCCGTAATACCGCGTGGAAACTTATCGGTGAAATGTCAGAGTACAGTAAATGTACTGACGTAACACCCACTATTGAAGATTTTTCCTTTAAAACTGCGGCGTACGGACTTTTTAAAGATATACAGTATTTGCTTGACACTAACCCGCTGCTTATGTTTACCTACGACAGCGGCAACTTTGCCCTTGCAGGAAATGATGAGGTTGATGGTGCGAAGCTTTTTGCAGACCGCACCGTTGGAGTACACTTTAAAGACCTTGTTTATGATGAGGAAAATATTGAGTATGTCCGTGACGGTGTGTGTTATAACTCCGTTGCAATCGGTGACGGCTTCCTTAAAAATAAAGAGGCGCTTGATATTCTCAAAGCAGGCAACTTTAAAGAGGGCAGCGTAATAATTGAAACGGGATATACTTATAACTGCTTTGAAAACACCCTTAAATCTGCAGACTATATAAAGACTATTCTTTGAAAGGAAGATGGTTATGGCACAGACAGTATATGACGAAAAATTCGAAAAATGGCTGGCGGAGTATCTTGATAAAAAGCTTCCCGAAAAAATATATGATGCCCATTACCACATAAACCGTAAATATGCAGCGGCAAAAGGGTATGAGGGGAGAGCCTTTGAACAGTACATCGAATTTATGGAAAAGTATGTGCCCCGCCCAATTCTGGGAGGACTTATTATGGCACAGCCTAATAGCCGTCATACTGCAGAAGATATTGCAGATGAGAACGAATATATTATTGGTCTTGCAAAAAAGCATAAGCTGGATGTAGGTGTGCTTCTTCCCCCATATTACACACGTGAGCAGACGGAGAAAATTCTTGACGAAAACCCAGAGGTTAAGATGCTTAAGCCTTATCTCACATATGTTGAAGACAAGGATAATGCCCTCGAATCGGATATTTCTGCATTTGCTCCCGAATGGATGTGGAAACTTGCAAATGACAGAAAAATGCCAATAATGATACATCTTTCACATTATCAGAATATGCTATGGGATGAAGCAAACATCCGTGAAATCCGCTACTTCTGTGAGAAGTATCCTGATATGAAGCTTATTCTTGCGCATTGTGCTATGGGGCATAATGTGCCGAAACTCAAGCTTGGACTTGAAAAAATAAAAGACCTGAAAAATATATGGTTCGACTTTTCAGGCTCAACCGAAACAATGGCGATTTACTACTGTATAAAGATGTTCGGTGCTGAAAAAATGATGTTCGGCGGTGATCATAACCATGGTGAATCTTTAGGGAGAATCTGTTCTTTCGGAACAAATTTCATCGGCCTTCATCCGGGCTTTGTTGATATGAACTATGTTAACGGAAGTCCTTACAAATATCAGCCACTCAACAATATGCAGGAAAGCCTGCTGTGCTTTTTCCAGGCAGCGGAAATTCTTGAACTTTCAAAGGAAGATGTTGAAAAAATCTTCTATTACAACGCGAAAGAAATGTTTGTGTGACAAAAAAGTAGTCAAATGTTGTGTTTGACTACTTTTTTGTCAATTTAGAAAATAAAAATGTTGAAACGACTCGTTAAATATGTTATACTTAATCTATTATATTGGAATAAGTGTACACATTTGTTTGTGCACTTTGAAAAGGACGGGAAAAAGATGCTTGAAAAAGAATGGGTATTTCTTGATGAGAATGTAAGCGAGGCACAGGCACAGGCCTATGCCGAGATTTTTGACATTCCCACAATTGTTGCAAAGGTACTCCTTAACAGAGGCTTTACCGACGCGGCAGAGGCGAAGAAGTTTCTTGATAAAACTTCGGAGAATTTTTATTCGCCTGAATTAATGTGTGATATGGATAAGGCTGTAGAGAGAATAAAGAAAGCCATCCGTGATAAGGAACACGTTGTAGTATACGGCGACTATGACGTTGACGGAATTACATCAACTGCACTTCTTGTAAGCTATCTTCGCGGAGAAGGCGTTGATGCACGTGCATACATTCCTGACCGCCAGAACGAGGGTTACGGAATAAACAAGGCGGCAGTTAAAAAAATTCACGAAAGCGGTGCGACTCTCCTTATAAGTGTTGACACAGGTATCACAGCTGTTGAGGAAGCCGCGTATGCGAAAGAACTCGGTTGCGATGTAATTATTACAGACCACCACGAGTGCAAGCAGGAGCTTCCGAGTGCAGTTGCAATTATAAATCCCAAGAGGTCTGACTGCAAATATCCCTTTAAGGACCTTGCAGGTGTAGGTGTTGCATTCAAACTTGTTTGTGCCACAAGCGACAAGACGGAGAATGAGCTTCTTGATGAGTATTCCGACCTTGTTGCACTTGGTACAATTGCCGACGTTGTTCCCCTTAAGGATGAAAATCGTGTTATCGCGGCACGCGGTATAGAAAAACTTTCAAAGAATCCCAACACAGGTCTTGCGGCAGTTATTTCAACACTCGGTCTTCGTCAGAAGTGGAATAACTGTGCCGTTGTAAGCTACTCTATCGCTCCCAGGCTTAATGCCGCAGGCAGAATGTCAAATGCGATGATTGCCGTTGACCTTCTTCTTACAAAAGACCCTGAAGAGGCGCAGGAGCTTGCAATAAGACTTGATGAAGAAAATAAAAGCAGACAGAATGAAGAAAAAATCATATTCGACGAAGCTGTGGAAATGATAAACAATATAGACCTTGCCGACAGAAAGGTGCTTGTTCTCGGAAAACGCAACTGGCATCACGGCATCATCGGAGTTGTAGCATCAAGAATCTGTGAGAAATATAATAAAACGTGTATTCTTATATCTATAGAGGACGATTGGTGTAAGAGCTCAGGCAGAAGTGTTGAAGGTATAAACCTTTTTGACGCGCTCAGTCATTGCTCCGATATTCTTGAAAAGTTCGGCGGTCACGCTTATGCGGCAGGCTTTTCAATAAAGGAGGAGTACATTCCCGAGCTTGACAGACGACTTAATGAATTTGCAAAAAAGACGGATACTTCCGAAAAGCTTCCGCAGATGCTTATTGATTCAAAAATTACCGTTAAGGACATAAATGCCGCAACAATAAGAAAGACCGAGGTGCTTGCTCCTTACGGTGCGGGTAACAAAGTTCCCGTATATGCACTTATGAATGCGAAAATTGTGGATGTAAAGACTTTGTCTGATGGTAAGCACAGCAGACTTCTTGTTGAAAGTGACAAAAAGCTTGTGGAGGCGATTGCTTTTGGTGCAGGTTCTCTTGCACAGGAATATTGTGTGGGCGATGTTGTTGATATTGCAGGTGAGCTTAATATCAACATCTATAACGGACAGATAAGACTTCAGATAATAATGACAGGCATCAGAATTTCTCACAAGACGACAGAGTCAGTTCTTCCCGACAGACAGGATTTTGTTGATATGTACCGCTATTTCAAGCAGAGAGGTGCATTCAGTGAGGAAATTGCCAGACTTTCAGGTATCTTTACAGAGGAATTCGGCAGAAGAATTCTTCGTGATAAAATAATAAATGTCCTCCGCGTATTCAAGGACCTTGAGATTCTTAATTATAACGTACTCGGAGATGTTGTTCAGGTAACCGTGCTTGAAAACGAAAAAGGCAAAAAGGTAGCTATTGATAAAAGTGCTGAATATCAGCGTATAAAGAAAGAGGCAGAAAAACTGTCCTGATAAGGTGACTTTATGGGTTGTGAATTTGAATCCTTAATGGAAAAAATCCGAAAATATAATAAAAATGCCGGAGAAGACGAGGCCTTAATACGTAAGGCTTATGACTTGTGTAAAGAAAAGCATGGCAGTCAGCTTCGTCACAGCGGTGAACCGTATTTCGTGCACCCCTATGAGGTTGCCTGTATCCTTGCAGAGATGGAACTTGATGCAGAGGCTATCATTGCGGGACTTCTTCACGATGTTATTGAGGATACGGAAGTCGGTTTTGACGAAATAAAGGCCGAGTTCGGAGAGCAGGTTGCACTTCTTGTTGAAGGTGTCACAAAGCTTGACAAAATCAAGGTTATTTCAAAAGAAGAGGCACATATTGAAAATCTTCGTAAAATGTTCTTTGCTATGGCAGAGGATATTCGTGTTGTGCTTATAAAGCTTGCAGACAGACTTCATAATATGCGTACGCTTAAGCATATGAAGCCTGAAAAGCAGCTTGAAAAGGCGAAAGAAACTCTTGACGTATATGCTCCTCTTGCATACAGGCTCGGTATTTCAAAAATCAAGATTGAGCTTGAGGACTTGTCTCTTAAGTATCTTGACAGCGTTGCTTTTTATGAAATCGTAGACGGTCTTTCACAGAAACAGTCAGAGCGTGATGCTTATGTTCAGAATGTGAGAAGTGTTATTGCAGACAAGATGGAGTCAATGAATATTAAATGCCATATTTCTGCAAGAGCGAAGCATATCTACAGTATTTTCAGAAAAATGTATAATCAGAATAAAACTCTTGACGAAATTTATGATCTTTTCGCTGTGAGAATTATTGTTGATACCGTGGCGGAGTGTTATGCCGTTCTTGGTATCGTTCACGAGGAGTATAAGCCTATTCCCGGACGATTCAAGGACTATATTGCTATGCCCAAACCCAATATGTATCAGTCTCTTCATACTACGGTTATCGGTCCTGACGGTCAGCCTTTTGAAATTCAGATACGTACATGGGATATGCACCGTGTCGCTGAACGAGGCGTTGCGGCGCATTGGAAGTATAAAGAGGGTAAAGCAGGTAATTCAAACAACCTCGAATGGGTAAACAGACTTCTTGAAATACAGAGTGAGTCCGTTGACCCCGAGGACTTTATGCGTACTCTTAAAATTGATATGTTTGCAGATGAGGTATTTGTGTTTACACCCAAGGGCGACGTAATCAGTCTCCCTGCAGGTGCTACACCTATCGACTTTGCATTCTATATACATTCCGCAGTCGGATATAAAATGACGGGTGCCAAAGTTAATTCCAAGATTGTTACTCTCGACTATAAACTTCAGAATGGTGACATTGTTGAAGTTATTACGTCGGGTTCTAATAAAGGCCCCAGTATGGATTGGCTCAAAATCGTAAAGACAAGTACCGCAAGAAGTAAGATTAATTCCTGGTTTAAAAAGGAAAATCGTGAGGCTAATATTGAACGCGGTAAGAACGCAGTTGACGCGGAGCTCAAGCGTGTGGGATTGAATCAGAACGAACTGTTCAAGTCAAAATATCTTGACCCGATGCTTAAACGTTACGGTTTTGCAGGCGTTGAGGAAATGTATGCGGCAATCGGCTTCGGCGGTATTACTGCGGCAAAGGTTGTTGCAAGACTTCGTGATAGTTTCCAGACGGATAATAAAGAATTGTTCCCGCCTGAAATTACCGTTAAGCAGAGCAGTATCAAGCCTAATAAGCAGAACTCCGGTATTGAAGTCAAGGGCGTTGATAACTGTCTTGTAAGACTTTCGCGTTGTTGTAACCCCGTTCCCGGTGACGATATTATCGGATTTATTACCCGTGGCAGAGGTGTAAGTGTTCACAGATGCGACTGTATTAATATTCAGGAGGAAAATCTTACCGAGGATATGCGCAGTCGTATGATTGACTGTGACTGGCTTGAGGGTATTTCCACATCCTTCAATGCAGAGCTCAGCCTTGCTTGTACCAACAGAAGCGGTATTCTGGCAGACGTTATCGGTGTTGTTTCAGAGCAGAAGCTTAATCTTATCGCTACAAATGCCCGTGCTCTTAAGGACAGAACTGCTCTTATTGATATTACCTTTGAGGTAACAAGTAAGTCCCAGATTGAGACTATTATAAAGAAATTGCACCATATCCCGGGCGTTTATGAGATTAAGAGAACGGTACAATGAGGTAAGATATGAAAATACAGAATTTAGTTGTGGGAGAGCTTCAGGTTAATTGCTATATCCTTACAGAAGGAAGCGATGCAATCGTTATCGATCCCGGTGATGAGTGCGGAAGAATCCTTTCTGCCATAGAAAACGAGGGAGCTTCTCTTTCAAAAATTATACTGACACACGGTCATTTTGATCATATTGGTGCAGTATGTGACCTTCAGGAAAAAACAGGTGCAAAGGTTTTCGTTCATAAAGAGGACGAAGTTATGCTTTCGGATAATGATAAAAACCTTGCCAATTCTTTATATGGGAGTGTAAAGCCCTGTAAGGCAGATAAGACTCTTTCCGATGGCGATATAATAACTCTTGGTGAAAATGAGATTAAAGTATATCACACCCCCGGTCACAGTAATGGCGGTATATGTCTTGAAGTCGGAAAAAATCTTTTCTCGGGGGACCTTCTTTTTCAGGGGTCCATCGGAAGATTTGATTTCGGTGATATCCGCACAGAGCTTAAGTCGCTTAAATATCTTATGGATAATTTCAGCGATGATGTGGTGGTTTTCCCCGGTCACGGTCCTTCAACTACAATCGGGGAGGAAAAGATGTTCAACCCCTATATTGTAAATCATATAATGAGATGATGTTATGGAAATTATAACAAAAGGGCATTCTCTTGACGATGCCGTAAGACAGGTACTGCAGCTGTTCTTTGATATAAGTACAGATTTTACCGCAGTATCGGAATTGACAGAAAATGATAATATGTACGAAGCTGCTGCGACAATTACCGTGGGCGATAAAAAAGTCTGCGAGAAAGTAAGTAAGCAGCTTCTTTCTCCTGTAAGGAAAGACTTAAGCGACCTTATTAAAAAGTCGGTGTTTTTTGCGTGCAAAAAGCTTTCCGGTATGCCTACTCCCTGGGCAGTTTCCACAGGTATACGCCCTGCAAAAACTGCCAGAATGATGCTTGACGAAGGCTTTTCGGATGAAGATGTCCTTAAATATATGAAGGAGGAATATTTTGTTTCTCCTTCTAAAGCAAATTTGAGCCTTGCCGTTGCAAAAAAAGAGGCGGAGCTTTTGAAAACCCGTATAGAAAACGGAGTGAGTCTTTACCTCGGTGTGCCGTTTTGTCCTACAAGATGTGCGTATTGCTCTTTTGTTTCGCAGGCTATTAAGCATAATCAGAAGTTTATCGTGCCTTATGTTGATGCTGTAAGGAAAGAGATTGAGGCGACTGCCCGTATTGCAGAGGAATTTGGATATAAGGTCGAAACCGTGTATTTCGGAGGCGGTACACCGACAACACTTCCGCCTGAAAGCCTCGGTGTGCTTATCAGGGATATAAAAAGTGCATTTGATGTGTCAAAGCTTAAGGAATTTACCGTTGAAGCAGGAAGACCCGATACTTTTTCTTATGAAATGCTCGATGTTCTTAAAAATACAGGTGTTAACCGAATCAGTATAAATCCTCAGACTATGAATCAGAAAACCCTTGATGCTATCGGTCGCCGCCACACGGTAGAGGATACCGTGAAAGCCTTTGAAATGACAAAAAAGTACGACTGCTTCAGTATCAATGCGGATTTGATTGCAGGTCTCCCGGGGGAAACTCCCGAAGATTTTGAAAAAACAGTAAAAGAAGTTGTTTCTCTTGACCCTGATGCCGTTACTGTGCATACTATGTATATGAAGCGTGCCGCAAGGTTGATTGACGAATTTGAAAACCTTCGTTTTGCAACACATACCGCAGAAATGGTGGATTTTTCTCATAATTATCTTATTGAGAACGGATTTAACCCATATTATATGTATAAGCAGAGAAATACCCTCGGCAATCTTGAAAACACCGCTTTTGCAAAGGAAGGACACGAAAGCCTTTATAATATTTACATTATGGAGGAAATTCAGACCATTCTTGCAATCGGTGGCGGTGCTTCCACCAAAATGGTGAAGGGCGACAGGATTGAGCGTGTCTTTAATCCCAAGGAAGCAGGGGATTACATAAACCGAATTGACGAAATAATAGAGAAGAAAAAGAAAGCGGTTGAATTTTTAAAGGATTGATTTTTATGAAGATTATCTTTGATAATAAAGAATATATCGCAGAAGTCGGCACAACCATAAGCAATTTTATAAAATCTCAAAATCTTGAAAATACAGTTCTTGCATGCAAGGTTAAAAATAAAATAATGTCTGCAGATTATGTGATAAGTGAAGGTGATGAAATTACTTCTGTCACAATATCCGACGAAGAGGGTTATCTTATTTATAAAGAAACTCTTATCATTCTGCTTCTTCACGCCGCAGAACAGCTTTCCGATTGCAGTGCGGTGTTTGTAAGGCAGTCTGTGAATAAGTCAACCTATTTTGAAATTGCGTGTAACCACGAATCCAAGGAAGAAAGTGCAAGAAAAATCAAGGAAAAAATGCACTCTCTTATAGAAGAAGATCTGTTACTTGAAGTAAAGGAACTTTCAAGAGGTGACGTTTCTGCGCTTTTTGAAAAGTATGGCGACAAAGTCCGTGCAAAGGAAATTTCCCTTCTTCCTGCGGAGAAAATCCGTGTGTGCGAAACGGCGAAGAGATGCCATATCACTTATCAGCCCCTTGCGTACAGTATAAAAGCAGTTGATAATTTTGAAATTATCCCTTACGACGACGGATTTCTTCTTAAGTATCCTACAAACTATACTGTTGACACTATTCCCGAAATCAAATCGGGAAAGAAAGTTCATCAGGCGATAGAGGACTACCGTGAATGGATTACAACTATCGGTGCGGAGGATATTTTCAGCCTTAACTCATTTATACAGACAGGAAAATCTGCCGACATAGTCAATCTTTCCGAGGGACTTCACGAAAAGCGAATCAGCCGTATTGCCGACTTGGTCAAGGAAAATAATGATATCAAGGTTATCCTTATTGCAGGTCCGTCATCCTCGGGAAAGACTTCCTTTGCTAACAGACTTTGTCTGCACCTGAGGATAAATCATATTGAACCTGTGGTTATTTCTCTTGACGACTATTATGTGAACGATGACCGTATGCCACTTGACGAAAAGGGCG
Organism: Clostridia bacterium; assembly: GCA_045651805.1. Lineage (GTDB taxonomy): Bacteria > Bacillota > Clostridia > UMGS1883 > UMGS1883 > UMGS1883. The sequence goes on along the minus strand of JAZRTB010000042.1, from coordinate 21,160 downwards.
AAATGGATTTTGAGTGCGTGGAAGCCATTGATTATGAGCTTTTTAATGAACATCTTTCGCGTCTTACCAAAGGTGAAAGTGTGGAAATGCCCAGGTACGATTTTAATGTGCGTCACAGAGTAAAAGGGAGAACAATTTCCCTCGGAGACGGACAGATTCTTATTGTAGAGGGTATTCACGCCCTGAATGAGCTTCTCACAAACAGGGTAGCAAAAAAGAATAAGTACAAGATTTATTTAAGTGCACTCACAAGTCTGTGCCTTGATGAATATAATGCATTTTCTCCTACCGACAACAGACTTCTCCGCAGAATGGTCAGGGATGCGCAGTACCGCAATACCCCTGCGGAAAAGACATTCAAGCTCTGGAAAAGTGTAAGGCGTGGAGAACAGAAGTATATTTTCCCCTTTGAAAGCGAAGCGGATGAGGTGTTTAATTCATCTCTTGTATATGAGCTCGCAGTCCTTAAAGAGCCTGCAATAAGGCTTCTTGACACAATAGGGGAGGACAGCGAATATTACAGTAAGGCAATACGCCTTAAAGAGCTTTTATCCTTCTTTGAAACAATGAAACCCGACTGTATTCCGCCGACATCCATTATCCGTGAATTTATCGGCGGAAGTACGCTGGTACATTAACTCATAATCATAGTATTTCCCTGTGAAAAATAGTAACGGTTGAAAAATCGTTACTATTTTTTTATAAAGATGTATTGCGAAGCCGGAACAAGTGTGATATAATAGCTTGTATATCTTAAAAGGAGACAGATACCTTTTAACGAATGGAGTAGGCAAATGTATAAGATAGTTGAGAAAAAAGTATTGAATCCCTCAGTCATTCAACTTTGGATTGAGGCACCACTTGTAGCGAATAAGGCAAAGCCCGGACAGTTTATCATTCTCCGTGTTGACGAAGAGGGGGAGAGAATTCCTCTTACAGTTGCAGGCACAGATAAAGATAACGGTACGGTTAAGATTATTTTCCAGGTTGTCGGTGGCACTACAAAGAAGCTTTCTTATAAGGAGTCAGGCGAGTATATCGAGGATTTCGTAGGACCTCTCGGTACTGCAACTCACCTTGACGGACTTAAGAAGGTTTGTATTGTCGGCGGTGGCGTTGGTTGTGCTATTGCTATGCCCGTTGCCGAGGCACTTCACGAAATGGGTGCAGAGGTTACAAGTATTATCGGTTTCAGAAATAAGGACATTCTTATCCTTGAAGATGAATTCAAGGCGTGTTCCGACAGACTTTTTGTTATGACCGATGACGGCTCTTACGGAAGACACGGCAATGTTACCGTTCCTCTTAAGGAAATGCTTGAAAACGGTGAAAAGTTTGATATGATAATTACTATCGGCCCTGCTATAATGATGAAGTTTGTGGTTGAAACTGCAAGACCGTTTGGTACACCTGTAACCGTTTCAATGAATCCTATTATGATTGACGGTACTGGTATGTGTGGCGGTTGCAGACTCACCCTTAATGTAGATGGTAAAAAGGTGACAAAGTTTGCCTGTGTTGACGGTCCCGATTTCAACGGCTATGAAGTTGACTTTGATGAAGCTATGTCAAGAGGCAGAATGTATGCCGACTTTGAGCGTCACGCTTATGAAGAAAGCTGTAACCTTTTTAATAAGGAGGTAAACTGAAATGGCTAATATGAATCCCAAAAGAAATGAAATGCCCACTCAGGAGCCTTCCGTCCGTGCACGTAACTTTGATGAGGTTGCTCTCGGATATACAGAAGAGATGGCAATTGACGAAGCTACACGTTGCCTTGAGTGTAAAAATACTCCTTGTGTAACGGGTTGCCCCGTAAAAATTAATATCCCTGCATTTATTTCAAAAATAAAAGAGGGACAGTTTGAACAAGCGTATCAGATTATTACAAAGACATCTTCTCTTCCTGCTGTATGCGGAAGAGTTTGCCCCCAGGAAAACCAGTGTGAAGCAAAATGTGTCCGTGGAATAAAGGGTGAATCTGTCGGTATCGGCAGACTTGAAAGATTTGTTGCCGACTGGCACAACACCTTCTGTACCGAAGAGCCGGCCTGTCCAAAGTCAAATGGTCACAAGGTAGCAGTTGTAGGGTCGGGGCCGTCAGGTCTTACCTGTGCAGGAGACCTTGCGAAAAAAGGGTATGAAGTAACTGTTTTTGAGGCTCTTCATACTGCAGGTGGAGTTCTTGTTTACGGAATTCCTGAATTCAGACTTCCAAAGGCTATTGTTGCCAAGGAAGTTGATACATTAAAAAAACTCGGCGTTAAAATAGAAACAAATGTAGTTATCGGTAAAACTCTTACAGTTGATGAGCTTTTTGAAATGGGATTTGAAGCTGTATTTATCGGCTCCGGTGCAGGTTTGCCCAACTTTATGGGAATCCCCGGTGAATCTCTTAAGGGCGTATATTCCGCCAATGAATTTCTTACCAGAAGTAATCTTATGAAGTCCTATAAAGAAAATCCCAGCACCCCTATCAGGAAGGGTGGTAACGTTGCAGTCGTAGGTGGCGGTAACGTTGCTATGGATGCGGCAAGAACAGCGCTTCGTCTTGGTGCGGAGAATGTTTACATTGTCTACAGACGTTCTATGGATGAGCTTCCCGCAAGACGCGAGGAGGTTGAGCATGCAGAGGAAGAGGGTATTCAGTTCAAACTCCTTTGCAATCCATATGAGATTGTAGGTTACAATAACCCCGATAATCCCCGTGATGAAAGAAATGGCTTTGTAACCGGTATTCGTTGCATCGAAATGGAACTTGGTGAGCCTGACGAAAGAGGAAGAAGAAAACCCGTTCCCAAAGCGGGCAGTGAGTTTGAAATCCCTGTTGATACAGTTATTATGTCAATCGGTACATCGCCCAATCCTCTCATTAAATCTACCACAAACGGTCTTGAAGTAAATGCAAGAGGCGGTATTATTGTTAACGAAGACGGTCTTACTTCCAAAGAAGGCGTTTATGCAGGCGGTGATGCCGTGACAGGTGCGGCAACGGTTATTTCTGCTATGGGCGCGGGAAAAACTGCTGCAAAAGCTATTGATGAATTTCTTAAAAAATAATAAAAAGCGATTATCTTTCAGATAATCGCTTTTTTAATATGCATCAGTTCTTCACACCCGTTATAGTTCCACCACCGATGACAACATCTCCGTCGTAGAGAACAACTGCCTGTCCTTTTGTAATTGCCCTCTGTGGTTCGTCAAAGGTTACGCGGATAGTATTTTCGTCAATTTGTACTGCAGTTGCACTTTGTGCAGTATGGCGGTATCTGACTTTCGCTTCAACTTTCATAGGGGTGTATAAATCATCTACCGCAGTAAGATTTATATCGGTAGCAATAAGCTCTTTTGAGAATAAATCCTCGTGAGGACAAAGTACAACGGCATTTTTATCCGTATCAATCTCGCATACATAAAGCGGAGCAGGGAGTGCGAGGCCGAGACCTTTTCTCTGTCCAACGGTGTATGAAATAATGCCCTTGTGTGTGCCGAGGACGTTTCCGTCCTTATCAACAAAGTTTCCTTCGGGATAATCTTTGCCCGTATATCTGCGGATGAAATCCGTGTAATCCTCATCCTTTACAAAGCAGATATCCTGACTGTCTTTCTTGTGAGCATTTACAAGACCGTGTGCTTCTGCAATGGCACGAGCCTCATCCTTTGTCATACCGCCAAGAGGGAAGATAACCTTGGAAAGCTGCTCTTTTGTAAGGGAATAAAGCACATAGCTCTGATCTTTTGATGGGTCAAGAGCTTTTTTTAATACGAATCTGTCGCCCTCTTTTTCAATTCTTGCATAATGCCCTGTTGCAATACAGGTGCAACCCATAGCCTCTGCCTCACGGAAAAGGCGTTCAAATTTAAGATGTCGGTTACATTCAATACAAGGGTTGGGCGTTGCCCCGTTTTCGTAAGCATCTACAAACTTATCTACTACCTTACGGCAGAAATCCTCGGAAAAATCGTATACAAAATGCTCCATATCGAGGCTTTCGCAAACTTTTCTTGCATCCTCAATATCTTCTATTGAGCAACAAGCGTGCTTTTCGTCAATGGGAATCTGCGCTCCGAGAAGCTTCATCGTTGCACCGAGGCAATCGTAACCTTTTTCTTTCATAATGTATGCCGCAACGGAGGAGTCAACACCGCCACTCATAGCTACAAGGCATTTGTTGTTTTCAGGTTTAATTACATTTCCCACGGCGGTCACCACCTTATAGCCTGCATTTTCCACTCGTTTTTCAAGAAGTGCACGGCTCTGCGCCGCTTCTTCACCGGTTGCAATTTTATTTTCATATATGCTGTAAAGCTTTCTGAATCTCTGGGGAGAAAGGTTGGGCATAACAACATTTGCACCTGCCTTAAGTCCTCTTTCTCTGCCGTCTTCACAAAGTGTGCCGAGAGCCGTGGTTGCAGGGAGAAGAGCATAAGGGAACATCAGGCGAAGTACGGATATAAGGCGTATGGTCAATTCCACACTGCCGTTTTCAAATTCGGCAAAAGGCGTTTCCTTATGATTGACATAAGGGCCTATACCTATCATATCGGGTTGTAATTCGCTTAAGAATTCAAGGTCTGAAATAATGTTATCCATAGTTTGATAGGGAGAACCTACCATAAATCCGCTACCAACCTGATACCCGATTTTCTTCAGGTCGAAAAGGCATCTTTTACGATTTTCAAGGCTCATATCATCGGGGTGAAGCTTGTTGTAATGCTCCTCCTCCGCTGTTTCGTGCCTTAACAGAAAACGGTTTGCACCGGCATTGAAATAGGCAAGATAACTGTCATAGCTACGTTCCCCGACGGATATGGTGATGGCACAATCGGGATATTCTTTACGGATAGTGCTTATAATATCGCAAAATCTCTCGTCGGTGAAATACGGGTCTTCACCGCCCTGAAGAACGAATGTGCGGAAACCAAGCTCGTAACCCTCACGACAACACTCCATAATTTCATCCTTTGTAAGACGGTAGCGTTGTGCCTTTTTGTTGTCGCATCTTATACCGCAGTAGTAACAGTTGTTTTTGCAGTAATTGGTAAACTCAATAAGACCACGGATGTAAACATCGGTGCCGTAGATTTCACGTCTTACCGCATCTGCAGTCTTAAAAAGCTCTTCATCATATTTATTTGTTGAAAGTAATTCACGAAACTCCTCCCGTGAAAGGATGTGTTCGTTTTTTAGTTTAGTTATCAACATAAGTTCACCTTTTTGAAATAGCCTGCACCTATCGGTACAGGCTATTTGTTTTATAATTTTTCCTTACAATAGTTTATGATTTCTTTTTTAGTGTCGTCTTCCGGCATATAAGGAAGGAATTTTTCAATGTATTTTTTAAGTAGTGCTTTGTCAATCTTTTTCGGCTTTTCACCTGCAAGCTTTACAAAGTTATCGCACTCTATTGCACGCACCTTTTCATCTGAAAGTCCCATTCCTTTGAGTGTGCAGGTGCTGTCATAATAACTGAATGCAGTATATTCATCATCTGTCGCAAAGAAACGGTAAACATCGCTGCAAAGATTTTTTGTAAGTGACTCGAAATCTGCATAGTTGTTAGCATCTGTACCGAAAAGAATACGGTTATAGTATTTCTCGAAAAACGCTTTAAATTCATCGTATTTGCCCACGGATGCCTGGAAAAGTGCAGGACCGGGGGCAAGGTCGATTGACGTGTTGGGGTACTTGTCCATTACCTTTGCAAGCTCGTCAAGGCAATGCCCCATAAAGAAACCGTGGGGAAGTGTAATTCTTATTCCGGGGAAGCGGTCAAGCACATTATAAACTTCACCGTAGATTTCTTCTATTGAAGCATAAGTTCCATCACCGTAGAACCATCCTTTTTCCTTGAAAATCGGAGGAACTTTATCCTCGTCCCAGAAATTGTGGGGGTCTGCAACGTGGGAGTTCATAGGAATGTTGTTGTCTTCGATATATTTGAAAAACGCATCATAACCCTTTTTATGAATTCCGTAAGCGAGTTTTTTGTGAAGCGTAGGCTTTGACTCAAGAAGCTTGATTCCGTCAAATCCTATTGCCATAAATTCCTCTGCCTGACCTTTGAAGTCGAATTTTTCGGCAAGGTCATCATTAATAGGAGCTTCGGGGTAGAAAAGACCACCATAAGAATAAGCAGTTTCATCCTCAAGCTTTAAAATAGCACCGACAATATTCTGTGCCATATTGTACACTCCGCGTGATTCACCTGCCATAGGAAGTGAAAGAGTGTTTACAGCGTAAAGACCGCATTTTTCTTTGTAGTTTTTAAAAGCATCTATGAATGAAACATCATCTGTGTTCCACTGACATATATGACAATGTGAGTCAATGATTTTACGCATATTATTTCTCCTTAAAAGTTAGCCTTGTAGTACTTTATAATCTCGTCTTTTGTTTCTCCGTCAACAAGGTTGGGCATAAATTCTTCTATATACTTTCCGAGAGCTTCACGGTTGATTTCCTTCGGTGGTTTGTGTCCGACAATGTCAAGATAGTTTCCTGCAAGAACTGCGTTAAGCTTTTCCTCGTCAAGTCCCATACCATGGAGCGTACATTCGCTGTCGTAGTAGTCAAATGCACTATATACATCGTCTGTTGCAACGAAGCGGTATACATCGTTAAACAGCCTGTCTGTAAGGGGGAAGGGAGAGTAGTTCTTCGCATCTGTAGCGAAAAGAATTTTCTTATAATACTTGTTGAAAAATACCTTCCAGTTTTCGTAATCATTTGACATTGCTTCAAGGAAAGCAGGTCCGGGGGCAAGGTCTGTATATACATTTTCGTAAGTGTCAAAAAGCTCTGAAAGTCCTTCCGGTCCGTCGCAAAGGAAAAATCCGTGGGGAAGTGTCACCTTAAGATTAGGATGACGTTCAAGCACGTTATAAACCTGCTTATATATTTCTTCTTTAGTGGCAAATGTACCGTCACCGTAGAACCAACCGTTCTGAAGAGCAAGGGGAGGAGCAGTTTCGGGATCCCAGAAATTGTGAGGGTCATTAACGTGCATAAGGAGAGGAATCTGATTCTCTTCCAGATATGAAAAATATGCCTCATAACCTTCACGGTCAACACCGTATTTAAGTTTTTTGTTTATAGTCGGCTTTGACTCAAACATCTTCATTCCGTCATAGCCGATTTCCATAAGCTTTTCTGCCTGTGCCCTGAAATTGTATTCTGCAGTTTTTTCGGGAATAATCGGTGCATCGGGATAGAAAAGTCCGCCATACACGTATGTGGAGTTTGTCTTATCCTCAAGCTTTGAAATAGCACCGAGGATATTCTGTGCAGGGCAGAAATGAGTTGCCTGTCCCTTTATTCCGGGAACGCAAAGAAGTAAAAATCCCGTTACACCACACTTTTCACGATATTCCTGCTGAAATTCAAGAAATGTCTGGCCGTGAGAATACCACTGACAGTTGTGGTAATGTGCATCAATTATCTGTCTTTTCATAATATTTCCATGCCTCCGTCACCGATATCGTCAATAAGAACAGTAGGAGCATAGCCTATTTTTTCTGTGTAATTCTTTGTAACCTTTTCAATGAATTCGGGTACGGCTTCTTCTTTTACGATAGAAACGGTGCTTCCGCCGAAGCCTGCCCCTGTCATTCTTGAACCGAGCACACCGTCAATCTTTCTTGCCTCTTCAACGAGAGTGTCAAGCTCAATCCCCGTAACTTCATAAAGGTCACGGAGTGAATCGTGGCTCTGGTTCATAAGCTGACCGAAAAGCTTTATATCACCGCTTGTAAGAGCATCAATGCTTTTGAGAACTCTGTCATCTTCTGCGATAACGTGAGTGATTCTCTTAAGTATTGTTTCGTCCTTTACTGTATCTTTTACACCCTCAAACATTTCAAGAGTTACATCACCGAGGCAACCTATTTCGGGAAGTGATTTTTTAAGAATTTCGAGACCTGCCTCACATTCACCGCGTCTCTCGTTGTACTTGCTTGAAGCAAGAGAATGCTTCTTGTTTGTATTTGTTATGACAAGCTTGTATCCGTCCATTTTAAGGGGAACAAGCTTATAGTCCATATTTTTGCAGTCAAGGTAAATTGCATGGTCTTTTTTACCCATTGCAGAAGCAAACTGATCCATAATACCGCATTTTACATTGCAATAATTATGTTCTGCGTGCTGACCGATAAATGCCATCTCTGTCATATCAGGCTTGCCTTTACCGTTTTTCTCGTTTGAAAGAGTTGCAAGTGCAAGAGCTGTACAAACCTCAATAGCCGCAGATGAAGACAGTCCGCCGCCGTGAGGAAGAGTATCATCATAAAGCATATCACAACCGATGATTTCATATCCTTCCTTCTTGAGTTCTACACAAACGCCTGCCTGGTAGTTGCCCCACCAGAGGTCGCGGTAAGAGTCAAGATTGTCAATATCAAGCTCCACAAGGTCGGGAAGGTCGGTTGCCTTCAAGTGAATAACGTTCTTTCTGTTAGGGCGAAGGGCGATGGTTGTACCCATTGTAAGTGCCGCAGGAAAAACGAAACCACCGTTGTAGTCGGTATGCTCACCAATAAGGTTAACTCTGCCGGGGGAGTGAAATATGCGGATATCATCGGCACTTCCGCCGTAAAGTTTTATAAATTCATCTTTAAGCTGTGAAATATTCATGTCAAATCTCCTTAAATGTTTTTTGTCAATACAGAAAGAAATTCACTGTACATGGTCTGTGGGTTGTTTTTAAATGCGGCACACATTTTTTTTGCCATAAGCTCATCTCCGACAGAAAGGGAAATATTGAACATATCAAAATTTCCTTCGGAGATGCCGAGTGAAACGCTGTATTCAATGTCGTTGACTTTTCTGTATTCTGCTTTTATACTGAGTGCATTTTTAAGGTCCTTAACCTTGATCTTGACGGCGCGAAGAAGTCTTTCGCGCACGGTTTTCGGAATCCTTACTCCGAAAAATCCGAGAGCTTCACGCCCTTTGCTTGTTATTGAATAAAATCTGTCGTTATCTTCAACGTAGTATGTAACAAACTCTTCATCTTCAAGCTCTGCCATCTGCTGTTGCAGGTCAAAATAATTGACAAACGGCTCAAGCATAAGCGTATCCACAATGAAAGAGTTTGGAACGGGCATTTTGAAATTTTCTATGATGTAAAGCGCAATAAGCTTGACATCAATTTTGTCGTCAAAACAGTAATCCACGATATATCCTCCGAAAAATTAATTGATGTTACTGAAGCATTTCCTCGTCTTCAACATTGATAAGAGTTCCGTTTTCATCAAGAATAAGCTCAGGTGTGTCAAACTGTGCGGGGAAAGCCTTCATAACTATGAAATTGATGATTGAAAGGGTCACAAAAACGATAAGTATCTCAAATAAAAGACTTACCACGAGAACAGAGAAAAACTCATACATAGAGGTAAGCTCAACCCCTGATTTTGAGTAAAGCATAAGATACTCATTTACGGGAACGTCGTAAAGTGTGGCGTAAAGAAGTGAAAGAAGACCGATGTTTATAAGTGTTGACACAAGAAATCTTGTAGTCGCAATTTTGGAAAGAAGATCCGTATAGAATCCCCTGAATCGCGTGCCGAACCACATCGTTTTATGCCTGTACAAAATCCAACCGTGCATAAATCCTGCAACGGTAGCACATGCAAAGTAAATCGCGTAAAAGCCGTCAAGCTTGACAATCATACGTACAACGCAACACAACGCAACACCGATTGCACAGGTTACCGGTCCGAAAAAGAATCCGAGAACTGCATTTACAACAATATCAAGATTTGTTTTAACAATCTGCACAATATCAATGTTGTAGAATTGAAATCCGATAGTTCCCGCATAACCGAGAAGTATATATGTCGCAATAAGCAGAATTATAACGATAATTGTAACGGGACTTTTAAGATGAGCGAGAGAACTCCACATCATTACTTTGCAATTCTCCCAATAGCGTTGAACAGAATCGATAAGCATATCTTTCCTGCTTGCAAAGCCTTCAAAACCACCGTCTGCTTCGCCATAAGGGTTGTTGGCACCGGGGGCAAATTTTGCACTTAAGTTTTCATTGTCGAAATCATTGTTGAAATCAGGGTAGTTTCTTCCTTGATTTTTCATAATAATTCCCTCCGAATAATTTATATCTCTGTTTTCCGAGTGTATATTATATATATTATATAATATAAAAGTGATGATTTCAAGAGTTTAATTAATTTACTCCGACTTTTTTGCAAATTTCGTTTGCCGGGCATTCGCTGCATTTTGCTCCTCTTGCCATACAAAGTGCTCTGCCGTGAAGGACAAGTCTGTGACAGAAGTCGCTGTGCTCGTTTCTCGGAAGAAGTTTTTCCGTATCTTTTTCGACCTTAAGAGGCTCTGTCTCCTTCGTAAGACCTACTCTGTAAAGGATTCTTTTAGCGTGGGTGTCAATCACCATACCGCCTTTCCCGAAAAGGTCGCCAAGGACTAAATTTGCCGTTTTTCTGCCTACACCGTCAAGGGTGAGAAGTTCCTCCATTGTATCGGGAACTTCGCCACCGAAATTGTCGATAATTTTACGGCAACAGTTAATGACGTTTTTGGCTTTATTATGGTAAAATCCTATGGAATGAATATCTTTTTCAAGCTCTTTTTGTGACGCATTTGCAAAGGCTTCAGCATTGGGATATTTCTCAAACAGAGTTTCGGTTACTATGTTAACCCTTGCATCTGTACACTGTGCGGAAAGCTGTGTTGCAATAAGAAGTTCAAGGGGATTTGAATAGTTAAGTGAACATATTGCTTCGGGATAAAGTTCTTTAAGTATTTCGCAGAATTTTTCTGCACGTTCTTTTCGTGTCATTGTATCGCCTCCGATAATTGCGTTTTGGGCGTTTTTAACATTCCCTATAATTATTTTAACATAAATGTCTTGTCATTGGAAGAAAAACTTTGTATAATATATTGTGAGGTGAAAATAATGCGTAAACCTTTGGCAGACAGAATGCGCCCCGTTACCCTTGAAGATGTTGTGGGACAGAAACACATCCTGGGTGAAGGGAAGGTGCTTTACAATATAATACAGTCGGGTGAAATCCCCAATATGATTTTCTACGGCCCCAGCGGTATCGGAAAAACCACCGTTGCAAATATTGCCGCACAGAAAGCAGGGAAGCCTCTCTACAAGCTCAATGCAACAAACGCGTCGGTGTCCGATATAAAATCAATGCTTCAGGAAGCGGAAACAATGCTTGGTGCTGACGGCGTTGTGTTGTATCTTGACGAGATTCAGAATTTCAACAAAAAGCAACAGCAAAGTTTGTTGGAATGTATAGAAAACGGCAAGGTAACACTTATTGCTTCCACTACGGAAAATCCTTATTTTTACATATACAATGCGATTTTGTCCCGTTCTACGGTGTTTGAATTTAACCCTGTTGAGCCTGACGATGTGAAAGAGGCACTTAAACGTGCAACAGAGAAATTAAGTGAGGATTACTCACTCAAAATTGACGAAGATGCTTACGACCATATGGCACAGTCTGCCTGCGGTGACGTGAGAAAGGCTCTTAATTCTCTTGAGGTTGCCATTATGGCGGCAAAACCCGATAAAGACCAGAATATCGTTGTTGACCTCGGCTTGGCGGAGTCTGTTACAATGAAAAAAGCCTTCCGCCACGACCGCGACGGGGACAGCCATTATGATGTTTTAAGTGCATTTCAAAAATCTGTTCGTGGTAGTGACCCCGATGCGGCACTTCATTATCTTGCACGCCTTGTTGCGGCAGGGGATTTGCAAAGTATCTGCAGAAGAATTCTTGTAATGGCGGCAGAGGATATCGGTCTTGCGTACCCTAACGCGATAGTTATTACGAAATCCTGCGTTGATGCGGCACTTCAGCTTGGTTTTCCCGAGGCAAGGATTCCCCTTGCGGAGGCGGTAATTATGCTTGCAACGGCACCCAAATCAAACAGTGCAATCTGCGGTATTGATGCGGCTCTTTCGGATATAAACGACGGACTTATGGGTGATATTCCCGCCCATCTGAAAGATGCACACTATGGCGGTGCTTCGGCATTAGGTCACGGAAACGGATATAAGTATCCCCACGCCTATCCCCACAGCTATGTAAAACAACAATATTTGCCCGATACACTTCTCGGTAGAAAATATTATCAGTATGGCGAAAATAAATTGGAATCACAGACAAAAAGTTACTGGGACACAATCAAAAAAGGTTGATGCAACGCATCAACCTTTTTTAATTGAAAATAATACTTTTTAATTTTTCAATTTTATCTTTGCCGGGAGCTTTGAAATTTTGTGATTTTCTGCCAAGTGCAGCATACTTGTGCTCGCCCATAGCATGATAGGGAAGGAGTTCAACTTTTTCGGGATATCCGTTTGTATCGAAAAATGCTTTAATTTTTTTCATTTCTTCTTCGCTATCATTCACATCGGGAATAACGGGAACTCTTACCCATACACAAGTATCAGATTTCAGGAGTTTTGCAAGATTTTCAAGAATAAGAGTATTCGTAACACCTGTATATTCTTTATGGATTTCATCGTTCATAGCCTTGATATCATACAAAAACAAGTCGGTGTAGGGGAGTATAGCCCGGAATCTGTCCCACGGAATACAGCCTGCGGTATCAACTGCTGTATGTATTCCGTTTTCTTTGCATTTTTTAAGAATTTCCAAAAGAAAATCTATCTGCAGCATACATTCGCCACCGGAAAATGTTACACCGCCTCCCGATGTTTCGTAAAAACTTTTGTCTTTTATAATTTCATTAAAAACTTCATTAACAGTATATTCTTTTCCGCAGATTTCCTTTGCGTCGTTAAAGCAGAAAAAGTTTTCGTTATCTGCCGTAATATCCTTGCATCTTCCGCAATTTGTGCATTTATCCCGATAAAAAAGTAGTTCTTTTTCTACTTTCTGACTTTCGGGGTTATGACACCATTTGCACTTTAAATTACAACCCTTGAAAAACTCCGTTGTACGTATTCCGGGACCGTCAACATATGAATTTCTTTCAATATCAAAAATTGTTGCTTTCATTGTTTCCCTCCTGAACTGTACACTTCAACATTCTGAGCACATTATTCGTCATAATCTGTTTTGCAATCTTTTCGGGAAGTTGCGGTAAAATATAGTCAAAACAATAATTAAGCCGTGGTGTTTTGTTGATTTGTGCAGATTTGTCAAATCCGTTGAAAAAGAGGGCATCGTGGGATAAAAGAATGTTATTGCTATATCCTGTCTCACACAGCGTTGTTATGGCTTTAAGCTTGCTTTCAATATATTCATCCGAGGTGCTGTCATAAAGTCTGTCAAGACCTATATAACAACCACATTCTGCAAACTGTTTTATGTATCCGACATCGTCGGTATCACTTAAATGTGCGACTGTGACCGCCTGCGGATTTACACCTTCTGACAAAATAATCTCAAGAGCTTTGATTCCGTTTTTATTTCTTGCATTGGTGTGCATAACAATCGGCAAATTCAACTTAAGTTGTGCCTTTGCACTTGCTCGTAGCAATTTTTCATTAAGCGGTGAAATAATTTCATTTTCCACAGCACATTTAATAATCCCGGCATTTATATTTTTTGCATCCGTAGCAATATAATCACACAAGTCGTCGATAGAGGTGTTATAAAGCGGGGGTTCATCTGTGTAGTAAAAGCCTGTTGAACAGATTATGTTTACCCCCGATTTTTCGGATACCTTTTTTAATAGTTCGATATCCCTGCCTATGTTTATCGGTGTGCAATCAATAAATGTTTGCAATTTATACTTTTCTTTAAGTTCTTTTAAATAATCAACCGAACATCTTAAAAGCTTTTCTTTGTCAATATAATCTGCGCCTGCCATTTTGTGCAGATATTCACTGTAACAGCAAATGTGTTCATGTGCAAGTGTTATACCCACATCACATTCCAAAATATCGCCCAAAACCGTTTTAAAGTGTTGCACAATTATCTCCTCCGTCTGCCACAACTGTGTGCCCGCAGATGATTTCGCCGAAATCACTCATAAGGTAAAATGCAAGCTCCGCAATTTCGTCGGGACGTATAAAGCGTTCTATTGCGTGACGTTCGTATTTTGCATTTATGTCATCTGCATAACGTGAAATCATTGGCGTAAAAGTTGCACCCGGCGCTATGCCGTTTATTATAATCCCATTATGACCGTAACGCTTACCTAAAGAACGAGTCCATTTAATAATAGCCTCTTTAGAAGCTCCGTAACTGCCGACTATATCCATACATGCGGCATTTGAGGCAATGTTTAAAATATTACCCTGTATATTGTTTGTAAGCATATAATCAATTTCGTTACGCATCAGGAAAAATGCTGCTTTGAAATTTATATCAGTCAGGGTGTCCCACTCATCCTCTGTAATATCCCACGGCTCATAGCCTCTGCCCGTATGCTGACCAGATCCCAAAGCTGCGGCATTTACAAATCCGTTAAGTCCACCTAAAGTTTCAGACACTTCATCAAATAGTGTAATGTGCTCATTTACATTTGTTATATCAAAAGCCTTGTAATATAAATTTTCGCTGTTTATTTCATTTGCGGCAATTTTTAATTTTTCCTCATTTCTTCCGGCAATCAACACCTTTGCACCGGCGTCACAAAACCTTTTTGCGATAGCTTTTCCGATACCGCTGCCACCACCGAAAACCAGTATTTTATCATTTCTCAGTTTCATTTTTGAGTAGTCCTTTCTATAATGTTATCCTGTAATGCTTCATTAAGCTTGACAAAGTAGTCAGAAAATCCCGATACACGAACACGCAGATTTTTATAATCGTCGGGGGTCTGTTTAGCGTTAATCAAATCTTCTTTTGAAACGTAGGTAAGCTGAAAATGCACGCCACCGTTTTTGAAATAGGTTTCAAGCATATCAACAGTTTTTTCAAAGTTGTCATCGTTTTTAACAAGCTGTTCGTCGATAGTGATGTTAGTAACCGTTGATCCGCATCCGATAGCATTGGGGTCAATCTTGGCAATGGAATTTAAAAGTGCAGTCAGCCCGTTTCTGTCCTTGCCTTCGCTTTGCCCGAGACCGAATTTGAGGGCGTCACCTTTCTGTCTTCCGTCGGGAGTTGCTTTTGTTTTTTCACCAAACCATTTGTGATGCTCATTATATCCGAGTAAATCGCCGATTAGCCAATGATAGCCGAACAAATTTGTTTTATCTTTTAAAAATTCATACAAGCTCTGATATAATTTCTGTGCAACATAATTTGAACGCTCGGAATCGTTTCCGAAGAAATCACCTTTTTTAAGGAACAGTGCTCGAAGTTCTTCATACCCCTGCCAGTCAGCCTCAAGTGCTGAAATAAGTTCTTGCATTGTAATCACTTTTTCGTCAAAAACAAACTGTTTAACTACGATAAGAGAATCAATTACATTTGTAATGCCTATACACATAGGTGATGCAATCACGATATCGCCTGCACCTTGTGTAAGACTTTTTGCTTTTTCAATGCACCCCTGAAAGAAAATGCTTGAAAGGTAGTTTATATCCTTTGCACGAACACTGTTATATTTATTGTCGTATTCGTAAGCAATTTCAAGGTCGGAAAACATTTCTTAAAGAAATGCCCGGTAAAATTCATCAAAGCTTTTTGTGCTTATTGTTTTTTCTGATTTTCTGTGAAAGAGTGTTTCGATACTTCGTGCAAAATTTATTTTTGAGTTACTACCTGTGATTGCACCAAGAAAAGCCGGCTCATTACAACCTACAGTTGTGTAACCTACAGCCTTTTCAAAAGGAAAACCGCAGATTTCGGTATAGCACTTCATTCGCTTTTCATCATTCTGGAAAGCAATTCGCTTATGAGGGTCCTTTCTTTCACAGTCAAGTGCAAAACGGAATACTTCTCTTGGAGTTTTCTTTGTCCAGCGAAGCGTTACTTGCGGAATCCAGGTGGGAAGCTCAAGAAGACTCTCAAGTATAAGCTCCGATACTTCGTTAAATCCGTCTTCGCCGTTTTCTAAATATCCGCCGATGCAAAAGTGTGACTCGCCACCTCTTGTAAAATTAGGGTTATCTATATGTGTTGCCGCCTGAAGCATAAGGAAAAGCTCCTGCAGATATTCTTTTGCTTCTTCTTTTGTAAGAGTACCATTTTTAATATCAGCTTCATAAAACGGGGTAAGGTATCTGTCAAGTGTTCCCACGCTGTCGGGGTCTGCGGAAAAACATACGTAAATTGAAAGAACTGCCTCATAAAAAGAGGAGGGCTTATTTTCAGGAACCCTGAGAAGTGCTTCGGACAATTTTGTGAGGTTTTGTCTGTACTTTTCATTATTTGTACTTTTCGATAATTCCAGAGCTTTGTCGGAACATTTGTGTGCCCATTTTATAAATGTGTTTGCAACGTCCTTTAAAGCATTCAAAAACTCAATTTCTTCGGGCCTTGTATGCTTTGTTAAAGAAATTTCAATTTCATCAATTATCCCTGAAAGTCCTTTTTCAAGGACTTTTTTATAATCTGCCGTTGCGTGTTGCCATTCAAAGGTAGAAAGGTTGTCAATGGATCTTTTATAAAATTCTTCGGCAAGAATCTGGAAGGATTTATGTCCTATACGACGGAAAGCATCGCCAACAACTGTGCCGTCACAGTTGAAAAAGCCGGTCATAGCGGAATATTCAGTCAAAACAGGCTCCTGATTTAAAATAAATTCGCAGAGCCTTTTTGATTCCCTCTGCTGTTTTGAAAGAAATAAATCCTCTCTGTCAAATTCTGTTTCTGTGGTGTGTGCATACATTTTTCCTTCAAGTGTCAATTTGGTAAGTGCCACAATTCTTTCATTCATTATAAATACCACCTTTCACCATAATTATATAGCTATAGGGCATTAAGTAAATGCACAAAACACTCCGTTTATACTTTTCGCTACAAAATTATTGACTTAAAGCGATAAATATGGCATTATAAGAAAAGGTGATAGTATGAATAATGATTTTATCATAACAGAAATCGGCAGAGCCATACTTGTGGGTAAAGATGAATATCCAGCCGCAAAAGTAACCTTCGGCGGAAAATTGAAATATAACGAACTTATATATCATTTAAGCGGAAAATCAACAGTTCATTTCAATGGAAAAATTCTTGAAACAGAAGAAGATACAATTCGCTTTTTGCCCAAAGGAGAAAATGGAGAATATATTGTTGAAAAAAAAGAAGCGGGAGAGTGTATAGATGTATTTTTCGATACTGATATCCCCGTGTCGGAAGAAGCTTTTGTAATGAAAGCCACACAAAGTGCAACTGTTTCAGCCTTGTTTAAAAAACTTTTTTCAGTATGGGTTTCCAAAAACGATGGGTATTATTATGAATGCATATCATTACTTTACAAAATTCTTGCCGAAATGCAAAAACAGAACTATATTCCACCCAACCAGTACGATACAATAAAACCGGCGATTGAGTATATTATGGAAAACTTTCTTAAAAGCAAAATTTCAGTTCCTCTTTTAGCTGAAAAATGCGCTATAAGCGAGGCGTATCTGAAAAAATTGTTTGTCAAAAAATTCGGGATGTCGCCTATCAAATATATCATACGGCTGAAAATCAATCACGCCTGCGATCTTCTGCGTTCAAATCAGTATTCTGTAACGCAGGTTGCGGAGCTTTGCGGATATGAAAATGTATATTTTTTCACCCGCCAGTTTAAAGAATATGTCGGAACTTCGCCAACGGTATTTGTTCGGAAATATAAATCATCAAAATAAAAAATTAGAAAAGGTGATATAAATGAAAGCGAAAATTTTTGAAATTAAACGATTTGCCGTACACGATGGTAAGGGTTTTACCGTATCATAATTACGCAGGCTCAAAATACAAAGCACTTGGGCTTGAAAACACTTTGCCGGAACTTCTTCCAACTGATGAAGAAATGAACAAACAAAAAGAAATAATATCAAAATCAACAAAAAAAGTGGTGTGAGAATTCACACCACTTTTTGTTATTTCCGTATTGAATTTACATCCTCTTGAATCTGTTTTTTTAATAGTTCAACAGATTCAAACTTTGTTTCTTTTCTTATAAAATCTACAAATTCAATTTTGATTTCTTCTCCGTAAATATCCTCTGAAAAATCGGGGATATATGTTTCACTCCGCATTTTTTCACCGCCTACGGTGGGGTTAATTCCCACATTTGTGATTGCAGGAAATTTAATCCCGTTAACTGTTACCGTAGTCCGATACACTCCGCAAAGGGGAGTAGCGGAATTTTCGGGGAAGAATACGTTTGCGGTAGGGAAGCCAAGCGTCTTTCCGAGGTGTTTACCCTCGCAAACCTTACCTTTTACGGAGAAATTATGACCAAGCAATTTATTTGCTAAAGCAATATTTCCGTCTGCGAGAAGTTCTCTTATTCTGCTTGAAGAAACATCTTCTCCAAATGCAGACACCTTGTCACATACGCAAACGGAGAAATCGTACTTTTCACCAAGTTGTGTTAGTGTATCTGTGTCACCGATTCCGTTTTTGCCGAAGCGGTAATTGTAACCGCATACTGCATAAGCGATTTTGTACTTATCCACAAGAATTTCTTTCACAAATTCCTCGGGCGACATAGAAAGAAGCTCTTTTGAAAGGGGAAGAAACTCTGCTCTTGCACCAAGCTTTTCGATAAGCCTCTTTTTCCGGTCTGCAGAGGTAAGATAACTGACCTTATCGGGACACAGTATTTCAAGAGGGGATTTGTCAAAAGTCAATACAATGGGGGACAGTCCGTTTTCTTTTGCAAAACTGACTGCCCCTGATATTATTTCCTGATGTGCTATATGCACCCCATCAAAAAAACCGAGTGCTACCACGGCTCCGCTCATTTATAAAACCCCTTTATAAGCTTAAGACACTCTCTTTCGTCAACAATATCTGCCTGCGAAAGAGCTATAAATACACCATTTTCATCATAAACGCGGTAGAAATTACCTTGTTTTTTGCCTTTGTAGTAAATGGGAACACCGTTTTTTACACGGTCCGCCTTCTTTTTGTCAAGATGAATTGCACCGTACTGTGAAAATGCTGTATCAATAGGAATAATCATATCTTCAGCTTTGCCTTCCTCTGCAAGCTTCAATAAATCCTCGGGAGTAATAGAATCTTCTATTTTATAGTCGCCGGAAGCAGTACGGCAAAGCTCGCTTATACAACCGCCGCAACCAAGCTTGTCACCGATATCCGATGCAAGAGTGCGGATGTATGTACCTTTACTGCAATGGACGTTGATAGTCACATAGGGGAGGGAAATGTCTTCAATATCAATAGAAAAAATTGTGACGTTTCTGGCTTCTCTTTCGATATCAATTCCCTGACGTGCAAGGTGGTAAAGTCTTTGTCCATTTACCTGAATTGCACTATACATAGGTGGTATCTGTGATATATCTCCAACAAAAGAGAAAATCGCGTCGCGGACTTCATCTTCGGTAACGGTGACGGGATTTTCTTTCAGAACAGTTCCTGCCATATCAAGGGTGTCCGTCCTTGTGCCGAGGAGGATTGTGGCTTTGTACTTTTTATCCTCGGCAGTCAGAAATTCCGCCGCCCTTGTAGCAGTACCGATAAGGATAGGCAGAACACCGCTTGCTTCAGGGTCAAGAGTGCCGGTATGACCGACCTTTTTCATATTCATAGCCTTGCGGACAGCCCCCACACATTTGTGTGAGGAGCCGCCCTTTGGCTTATTTATTATAATAATGCCGCATTTTTCTGTGCTTTGCATAACTTACACCAACTTTAAAAATTCATCTACAAGTGCTTTTTCAGCTTTTTCAATACTTATATCTGCAAAACGGCAACCTGCCGCTTTTTTGTGACCGCCACCACCGAAAACACGTGCAACAGGCTCAATGTTGTAATCACCAAGTGCACGAAGACTTACGCGGATATTACCTTTTTCAACTTCCTTTATAAAAGCACTTATAACAACCCCGTCAATGCTTCTGGGGATTTGTGCAAGTGCCTCAACATCGCTGGGAAGTGCATTGTACTTTTCAAGGGTTTCGCTGCTTACCGATGCAATAGCAATTTTGCCGTCACCGTAAAGTCGGATTGAATTTATGGTTTCCGCTTTAAGTTTAAGTTGTGTAAGAGTGTTTCTCTCGTAAAGCATACTTGAAAGGTGGGCGGAGTCAATACCTGCCTCTGTAAGTGCGATAACAATTTCGTAGGTACGCTTGTTTACTGATGCATACTGAAATGAACCTGTATCTGCCGAAATTGCACAGTAAATATAGCTTGCAATTTCTTTTGTGAGTTTTACGTCAGTATGTTGCAAAAGCTCAAAAATAAGCTCGCCTGTAGCACTTCTTGTATGCTCGATATGTGAAAGGGCGGCAAAACTGTCCTTTGCAATGTGGTGGTCAATACATACTGTGTTTTCTTTAGATGCGAAAATATCTCCCCAGGCGCCCATTCTCTTTGTATCACTTACATCAAGAGCACAGTAACACTCATAATCGGGTGTACTGCCGTCTGTGTAAATAATGACATCCGTTTCCATAAAAGAAAGATGGTGGGAAAGTGCATTTTCCGTAAATACATCAGATTTTATATTTTTGTTGCGGAGTGCATTTCTTAAAGCGAAAGCACTGCCGATACAGTCCCAGTCGGGATTTTCGTGAACGAAAATTGCAACTGATTTCTGACTGAAAAGATGGTCTGCAATTTTTTTAAGCATAGTCATCAGTCCTTACTGCTTATATCGTTGAGAAGCTGATTAATGTGTGCGCCATATTCAATAGTTGTATCAATTACAAAACTGAATTCGGGGACACAGCGAAGCTTGATACGACTACCGATTTCGCGTCTTATAAAGCCTGCGGCAGCAGTCAAGCCCTTAATAGCATCTTTCTTCTGCTCATCTGTTCCCATAATGCTGATATACGCCTTTGCATAGCGGAGATCGTTTGTAACATCCACCTTAACAACGCTTGTCATCATAGGAATACGGGGGTCCTTAAGGTCTCGTATAACACTTGATAATTCTTTTTTTACTTCTTCTGATATTCTGTCAGTCCTTTTAAAAGACATAGTTTTTACCTTCTTTCAAAAATAAGTAAATGAGCGTTTCACTCATTTACTTATTTTGTGTTTGTTTTGATTAATTATCAATCAAAGGGATAGGAAAAAATGTTCAGAACGGACAAACTGAACCCGCAGG
>JAZRTB010000041.1:0-45299 GCA_045651805.1 Clostridia bacterium | reverse complement strand
TTTTTGCTTTAAGGTTTGTTAAGAAATTATGCCAGCTTTTATCATCTATAAAAGGATTGCCACCCTCTTCAATCTGTTTTTGGCGTTTGCCGAAAGTATCGTTGTTTCCCGGGTGGTTACCAAGGTGGATTGTGACAGGTTTATCCCATACCTTTTCAATCGAACGGAGCATATCCTGGGGACAATCCTCGCTCCTCTTACTGCGGCAGATATAAGGAAGTGTCATTGCATTTACCCCGGCACCGCCAAACAGACCTGCAAGGTGCTTTTCACCGTTATATGTTACATCAAAGAACAGACTTATAACACCGTCGGTGTGACCGGGAGTAAGAACACATTCTATTTTCACATTCCCAAGCTCGAAAATTTCTCCGTCTTCAATTTCATAATCAAACATTGGTGCTTCATAGTAGGGAAAATGTGTTCGGTTGTGAGTTAGCTCGGGATGCTCCTTTAAATGCTGTGCATCGACACGGCTGATGGCAAGCTTTGTGCCATACATTCCGCGAAATGCAACGGAGGCACCGAAGTGGTCGCTATGACCGTGGGTATGTATAATCCACTTTACATCTTTCGGGTCAAAACCTGCACGCCATATGCTGTCAACAAGAAGGAATTCCGCACCAATATACCCCGAATCAATAAGGATAAGACCGTCACCCGTGTCAATAAGGTGAATGCATACATACGCATCACCGACATAGTACAGATTATCAGCTATTTTAAAAGACGGCACTTTCCCCGTTGAAGGGTCTGCGAAAAACTGCTTATGGTTTTCCGCGTATCTTTCTGACTTTTCTTTAAATTTTTCTAGCAAAAATTCTTCTCTTGTCATAGGTCATTCTCCTTTTTCACTTCATCTGCTTCAAAAAATCGTATCACTTTTCCAGTTTTTCTGCAAAAATCCGCAGAGCCTTTCCACGATGACTTACTGCATTTTTCTCGTCAGGTGTCATCTGGGCAGTGGTTTTGTCGTATTCTTCCATATAAAATACGGGGTCGTAGCCGAAACCGTTTTCTCCTACGGGAGCGTGATTGATTCTGCCTTCGCACTCACCTCTTGCGGTAATTACTCCGTCATCACTTACCATTGTAATTGCACAAACAAAGCGTGCAGTTCTTTTCTCATCGGGAATATCCTTCATATTTTTCAAAAGAAGCTCGACTCTGCCTGCATCGTCATAGCCTTCACCGCCGTAGCGTGCAGAATATACACCGGGCTCACCACCAAGAGCATCTACACAAAGACCGCTGTCGTCTGCAATTGCGGGAATTCCCGATTTTTCATAAATTGCCTGTGCTTTAAGAAGGGAATTTTCCTCAAATGTAGTTCCTGTTTCCTCTACATCTATATCTATGCCTGCTTCCTCCTGACTTATTATTTCAAAGCCTTTCAGAATTTCGCCAAATTCGCGAAGCTTATTTTTGTTTTTAGTAGCGGCTATAATTTTCATACTGTTTCCTCCAATATTCTGCGAAGGTTTTTTACAAACGCTTCTGTCTGTTCCTTTGTTCTTTTTGACGGACCTTTTAATCTTCCGCCTGCATTTCGCACTTTCTTTGCAACAAACCGTTGCATTAAGAGGGAGTCTATATTTTTGTCGGTATATTCAAGTCCGTTCTGATTGATTATTCTCGCCCCGCGGGAAAGACCCATTGCTGCAAGGGCATAGTCCTGTGTTACTGCAACATCACCCTTGGACAGCATATTCACAAGGCGGAAATCTGCACTGTCAGCACCCTTTTCAACGGTTATTGTAGTTGCACCTTCACGTTCAATCTGATGGGATGTATCACAAATTATGATACACTCCTTTTCAAATTCACGACAAAGAGAAATCGTTTCATTAACCACGGGACAACCATCTGCATCTATAAATATTTTCATAAGCTTTCAAGCTCCATACCGGTTATCGGAGAGTCGAGCTACATATGGTTTAAAAAGGAAAATTTAGTATAATACTGCAGAAAATTCTGCAAATATACTTTAAGTATTATTCTTGAATTTTCTTTGTCTTATAGCGAAATTTTCTCTTTTTAAACCCTTCGACCTTATATTTTAGAAAAATTTTATATAATTTTAGTGCGGAGGACGCCGATAGGCTGACGCCTTTCAAGGACGACAAGCTGAAAGAATAAAAATTTTTCAAATATAAGGCGTATGCAGTTCGTCTCTCAGATAACTCAGCTCTTCCCATTCTGTCATCATATCCTCCTGGGATTTTTCTTTTTCTTCAAGAGTTTTACTTAATTCTGTGATTTTTTCAAAATCACTTCCTGCGTTGTTTATGGCCTCATGAAGCTCCTCAATTTCTGTTTCGCAGGCGGAGATTGCATCTTCAAGGCGCTTGATTTTTCCTTCAAGCTTACGTTTTTCACTCTGAAGTTGTTTCTGTTTCTGATAATCATTAGGCTCTTTTTTCTGCTTTGTTTCGGCAACTTCCTGTACCGCATTTGCCACGATTTTATTTACATAGTCGTCGTAGTTCATATTGTAGCAGTTAACAGTTCCGTTTTCAAAAGCGAGAATTTTGTCCGCCATTTTATTTATAAGGTAACGGTCGTGGCTGATGATGAAAACCGTTCCCTCAAAATTCTCTATTGCTGTTTCAAGAGCTTCTTTTGAACGGATGTCAAGGTGGTTTGTCGGCTCGTCAAGAAGAAGGAAGTTTGCTCCTGTAAGCATTATCTCAAGTAACGAAAGGCGTGCCTTTTCACCACCCGAAAGGGTATCGGTGGATTTAAAAACATCATCACCCTTAAACAGGAACGCTGCAAGAGCACTCCTTACCTCTGTCCTGTCCATACGGGGATATACATCCCACAATTCCGACTCCACATCTTTTCCGCCCGAAATGTCGCTTCTGTCCTGGTCGTAATATGCACAGTCAACATTCGTACCGAATATTACGCTGTCCTTTGGTGCGGGAACTGTACCTTTTATCATTTTATACAAAGTAGATTTTCCGCATCCGTTAGGACCGAGAAGAAATACCCTCTCCCCACGTTTTACTTCAAAATTAACATTTTCAAAAAGTGCCTTTTCCCCGTATCGCATACCGAGATCTTTTACGAAAAGCACATCATTACCGCTTTTTCTTTCTGCAGTGAATCGGAAGCGGATTTTTGATGTATCCTCTTCGGGTTTTTCAAGAGTTTCTTCAAGGCGGTCAATGCTTTTTTGCTTATGTTCGGCAGTTCTGATGTTACGTTCACGGTTCCACCGCTTCTGCTGCTCGATAATACCTTCAATACGTTTGATTTCCGCCATTGTATTTTCATATTTACGCTCTGCGGCAAGTCTTACCTGCTCCTTTTTCTCCACAAAGTTAGAGTAAGAGCCTGTATAAAGAGAAATCTTTCTCATTTCAAGCTCGATGGTTGTATTTGTAACCTTGTCAAGAAAATATCTGTCGTGGCTGATTACGATAAATGCCTTGTTGGAATTTTTAAGAAAGTCCTCAAGGAATCTTACAGAATCAATATCAAGATGGTTTGTCGGCTCGTCAAGAAGAAGGAAATTTGCTTCCGAAAGGAGCGTTCTTGCAAGGGAAAGACGAGTTTTTTGTCCGCCCGAAAGGGAATTCATCGGAAGATTAATCTCACTTTCAAGGAAACCGAGACCCAAAAGCATACTTCTTGTACGGCTTCTGAAAGTAAGACCGTCGTTACGGATATACTCCGTGTTAAGAGCCTCCTGACGATTGATAAGACGGGTAGTGTCCCCCTCACCTTTTTCAAGGGCAAGGCGGATTACCTCCATCTCTTTTTCTATTTCAAAGAAACGACTGAACACCTCAATAGTATAATCGTATGCCGTCATACTTTCCGATGAAGGCGGTGTCTGCTCCATCACCCCTATTTTAAGGTCTGATGATTTTACAATATTCCCGTCAAAATCTTCTTCTCCCGTAATAGTGCGAAAAAGAGTGGTTTTACCCACTCCGTTCGCTCCGATAAATCCCATTTTTGTATTATTTTCAATGTTAAATGACACGTTCTCGAAAAGCACTCTTTCACCAAAGCTTTTCGATACGTTCTGAAGTGTAAGTAAACTCATTAATCTATCATCCCAAGTTTTTCTATCAAATTCATTTTTCTGCTATTTATCAATGAAACCTCTTCTTTTCCTTTGGATATTCCCACATGAACTAAAGTCAGCTTGATGATTCTGTGAATCCACGCCACGGGCAACAACACAGGGCATTTTTCAACATAAGAAAAACGTTTTTTCATTCCTTCCAAAGATGGAAATATTGTTCTGAATGCATTGTTTTCTCCTTTAGTTATTCTGTACACAGAGTGCTCCAATGCATTTTTCCCCGATCTGCGTTTAGTATATACGTTGAAAAACCGAGATCGCTCGGCTTCATCCATACCAAACAATCCGCCACATTCCATATCTTCAAGGAGATCACAGAAACCATCTCCCTCTGTCATTGCATCTTCAAATTCCAAACCTAAATATTTAACGCCAATACCCTTAACAACCGCTATAAGCTTATCATACTTAAGCTCTTTGATAAGTTCGTTGTATTTATCCCAATCTATTTCATTCTCATATTTTTTCATATACAAAAGAAGATCCATAATCTGTCTTATCCCTATGCCGTCATTTATAAGATGCTTTATGAGATGTGCAGACAAATACATTAAACCGTCATTCACACTCATAGTATATATGCCGTTTTCATTCAAAACATATTCTTCTGTGTATTCAACTTTTCCATCAAGGATATGTTCACGTGTGCCTTCCGAATGAAGCATTACATGAACTTCAAAAAGACCACCTATTTTATGATGTGTTTTTCTGTGATGATCATATTTTGAACGTTCTTCAACGGTATATCCTAAAGTTTTTAAGATTTCGCATACTTTATCCTCATCTTTTTTATCTATAAGGATGTCCATATCGCTTGATATTCTCGTTTCGGGAACAGCATAAAGAGATGCTATGGTTACGCCTTTAAGAACACAGCAACGAATTCCCTCTGCCATAAGCTTTTTTACTGTGGAAAGATTAAATCCCACTCTTCGCATATTCGCGGCAACATTTGCCATAAACAGATTTTCAAGACGAATAAAAACATCTTCAGAGACTGTTATTTCACCCTTCTCTATCTTACCTCTTATGGCGGCATAAACGACATCCCATGCCTCTTGCTTTAATGCTTTAGTTCGTATCTGGGAAAGATTTTCACAATATTCGGTTTTCGGTTCTTTTCCCAACGCTCCACAGCCGAAAAGATAGAGCATATTTTCAAAATCACGTGTCATTTATTCCACTCCGTAATATTCAAAATACCATTTTGCAAAGCAGTTAAGTCCGTCTTCTATTGATGTTGACGGTTTAAAGTCAAAATCCCTCTGCAAGTCACTTACATCGGCATAAGTCTGATAAACGTCGCCGGGCTGCATGGGAAGATACTCTTTCTCTGCTACTTTGCCGATTGCCTTTTCAAGAGTTTCGATAAAATACATAAGTTTTTCAGGGTTATTGTTACCGATATTATAAACCTTTGCTCTGTCACCGTTTTCGTCGGGCTTCGGGGGATTAAGAAGCATATTCATAATACCCTCGACAATATCGTCAACATAAGTAAAGTCACGGTACATATCACCGTTATTGAAAATCTTTATTGTTTCGCCTCGCATAATTTTCTGCGTAAATGAAAAATATGCCATATCGGGTCTGCCGTAAGGTCCATATACAGTAAAGAAACGAAGTCCTGTACTGGGTATGTCATACAGATGGCTGTATGTAAACGCCATAAGCTCGTTTGACTTCTTCGTTGCCGCATAAAGACTTATGGGATGGTCAACATTATCATCGGTTGAAAAAGGTGTCTTTTTCTGATTGCCGTATACAGAAGAGCTTGACGCATACAAAAGATGCTCTACCTTGTTATGACGGCACGCCTCAAGAATGTTGTAAAAACCTATAATATTACTTTCAATGTAGCTTCCGGGGTTGTCTATTGAATATCTTACACCTGCCTGTGCCGCAAGGTTTACAACAACATCAGGCTTATAAGTAACAAAAAGGTTGTCCACTGCAGCTTTATCCGCAAGGTTACCCTTTATAAACGTAAATTTCTCATACTTTTCAAGAATTTCAAGACGGGCATATTTAAGGTTAACATCGTAGTAATCGTTGAGATTGTCAAATCCGATTACCTCTCCACCCTCTTCAAGAATTCTCTTTGAAAGGTGGAATCCGATAAATCCCGCCGCACCTGTTACCAGGATTTTTTCTTTACCTGTGTATTTAATAAAATCTGCCATAATTTTCTCCTATCAATCACGAAAATAAAGGTCACGGGTATAAACCTTATCAATAACGTCTTCAATTTCATCATTATATCTGTTTGCAATAATTACATCGGATATATTTTTAAATTCTTCCAAAGACTCAATAACTCTTGAATTAAAGAAATGTGTTTCTT
The DNA here is from genome assembly GCA_045651805.1 of Clostridia bacterium. Classification (GTDB taxonomy): domain Bacteria; phylum Bacillota; class Clostridia; order UMGS1883; family UMGS1883; genus UMGS1883. Next base: position 38,853 of record JAZRTB010000041.1, on the reverse strand, counting down.
TAAGAGTAGGCTCATAAACCACAACCTCTATACCCTTTGCCTTAATTCTTTTCATTACACCCTGAATAGAGCTCTGACGGAAATTGTCAGAATTTGCTTTCATTGTAAGTCGGTATATTCCTACAATCTTGGGATTCTTTTCTATGATTCTGTCTGCAATAAAGTCTTTTCGTGTACTGTTTGCATCAACAATTGCACGAATAATATTATTAGGCACATCGTTAAAATTTGCAAGCAACTGCTTTGTATCCTTGGGAAGACAGTATCCGCCATATCCAAAAGAAGGATTGTTATAGTGAGAACCGATTCTGGGGTCAAGTCCTACACCCTCTATAATCTGCTTTGTATCAAGGCCCCTTACTTCCGCATAGGTATCAAGCTCGTTAAAAAACGATACTCTAAGTGCAAGATATGTGTTTGCAAAAAGCTTTACCGCCTCTGCTTCAGTAGGATTGGTGAAAAGAACAGGAATTTCTTCTTTAATTGCCCCTTCTTTAAGAAGCGATGCAAATATCTCAGCTTTTACTTTAAGCTCGTTATCTTCTTGGGGAAATCCCACAATAATTCTTGAAGGATAGAGATTATCATAAAGCGCCTTTCCCTCACGCAAAAATTCGGGAGAGAAAATTATATTATTACAGTTGTATTTTTCTCGAATTTTCTCCGTGTACCCTACGGACACTGTTGATTTTATAATAATAATTGCATCTGGGTTTATGTCTGTTGCAAGCTCAATAACACTTTCTACAGATGATGTATCAAAGTAGTTGAGCTTAGGATCATAGTTTGTAGGCGTTGATACAATGATAAAATCGGCATCCCCGTATGCTTTTTTCGCATCAGTTGTAGCAGTAAGGTTAAGGTCTTTCTCACGAAGATATTCCTCAATTTCCTTATCTATAATGGGTGATTTCCCGTTATTTATCATTTCCACCTTTTCAGGCACGATGTCCACTGCCCATACCTCATTATGCTGAGCAAGCAAAATGGCGTTTGATAGCCCTACATATCCTGTTCCTGTAATTGCTATTTTCATTATACTATTCCTTTCCGTTAATTAAGTTTAACTCCATCTGCGGTATTGCAGAAATGTACTGCAAATTTACCCTCAAGCTCCGGAAATTCTTTAAGATACTGCTTTGTTACGTTGTATGCAATTTCTTCTTTATAATTAGGATTGATAATCGCCATAGCACAGCCCTTAAAACCTGCACCGCTGAAACGACCGCCATAGATTCCTTTTGTTTCAGTCATAATTTCGTGAATTTTCTTAAGCTGAACTGAACCTGTTTCAAAATTATAAATACTGCTTTCACCGCTGAGGAATGAAAGGCGTCCAAATTCTTCAATATCACCTTTTCTCCATGCCTCGGCACCGTTTTTCACACGTTCAAATTCAGTATAGAAATGTTCTGCTCTTTTTCTCCAGTTTTCGGGAAGTTTATGCTTGTATTCTTCAAAAACTTCCTTCGGGACACTGCGCAAAACAGCATCTTCAAACTTTCCGTACTCCATACCTGAAAACGCCATAAGTGCATAAGCCGCACTTTTAAGCTCATCTACACGCATATTAAATTTGCTTCCAACAAGACTTCTTTCAAGACCACTAAAAAATACTGCAAATTCAAATGGAGGCATATCCTTATGTTTGGGAATAAGTTCATAAGAGTCATCCTTTGTATCTATTTTCAAAAGATGATCCTTCTTTGAATAAACTTCGCAGGACTGGTCGAGCTTACCTACACTTACACCTACAAATTTATTTTCTGCCCAAAGTGCGGTTTCAACAATTTCACCCTTTGACAGAATAATATTATTCGCTCGGCAAAGGGTGCCGAGAAAAGCAATAATTACAGCCGCAGAAGAAGAAAGACCGCCAATGGGAAGACTTCCCTTTATATGTGCTTTTACGCCGTAAGATAAATCGTAATTACGCTTAAGCGATGCGACTGCACCTCTGAGGTAATCAGCCCAGTCGCCTTCCTTTTGTATAGGTTTATTAATGGAAAACTCTACCTTTTTCTCAAACTCATTGCTGGTAAGAATTATACTTCCGTCGCTTGTCTTATCATATTCAATTTCTATGCCCTTATCAATAGCGAATCCGCTTACAATGCCGTACTGGTGGTCGCTGTGGGCACCAAGCGGGCATATTCTGTATGGACAAAAAAACTTTTCACTGTACATATTTTTCCCTCTTTTAATATCATTTTTCTAATGCAAGTCTTATAATTTCATCAAGAAGTTCGGGGAATTCTATTCCTGCATAGCGTGCAGAATCGGGGAAAAGACTCATTGAAGTCATTCCCGGAATAGTATTTATTTCAATAACATAAGGGTTATTGTTTTTATCTATGATTACATCCACTCTTGAAAATCCTCTGCATTCGGTTGCACCATATGCATCCATTGCAGCTTTTTCAACAGCTTTGTATGTAGCTTCGTCAATACGCGCAGGAATGATATGCTGACACATACCCTGAGTGTATTTTGATTCAAAATCGTAAAACTCATTCTCAGATGTAATTTCAATAACAGGGAGAGCCCTGTATTTTTCGTTACCAATAATAGGGACTGTAAGTTCTGTTCCCTTGATGAAAGCCTCCACAAGAAGCTTATCCCCGTATTTTAATGTATCTTCAATTTCTTTCTCCAGTTGCTCCGTACTGTTTACAATACTTACGCCAATGCTTGAACCCTGACAGCATGCCTTAAGAACAACAGGCAAAGAGAAATTTTCAAGAATTTTTTCTTTTATATTTTTATTATATGACTTGAATTCCATAAACTTTGGCGTGGGAATGCCGTGATTTACAAGAATTTTCTTTGTAAGGATTTTATCCATACAGATTGCGCTTGAAGCCACACCCGGACCTGTATAGGGATACCCCATCCATTCAAGCATTCCTTGAATGCACCCATCCTCACCATACTTTCCGTGAAGAGCAAGGAACACCACATCGGGATTGATTTCCTGAATTTTACCGATAGATTCTTTTTGTATATCAAGGGCAACCACATCATAATTTTTCTTTGCGAGTGCTTCCGCTACTGCTTTTCCGCTGCGAAGGGAAACCTCTCTTTCAGTTGAAAGCCCACCCATTAAGACCAATACTTTTGTCAATTCAATACACCTCTGTAGTTATTTTATGCGCATTTTATTTTCAGTGCTATTTATTTCAGCGATTTTCGTACATTTTCTTATAATAGTCCTTATATTCGCCGCTGATAATATTCTGCCACCAATCCTTGTTTTCAAGATACCACTTTATCGTAAGCTTTATTCCGTCATCAAATTTAGTAGCGGGAAGCCACCCCAGTTCGCGATGGATTTTTGCAGGGTCGATTGCGTAACGCATGTCGTGACCCTTTCGGTCTGTTACATAAGTAATAAGGCTTTCGGGTTTACCAAGTTCTTTAAGGATAAGCTTTACAACCTCAATATTTGCTTTTTCGTTGTGTCCGCCGATGTTGTAAACCTCACCCACTCTGCCGTTATGTATAATAAGATCAATAGCGCTGCAATGGTCCTCAACGTAAAGCCAGTCACGGATATTAAGACCCTCTCCGTACACGGGAAGAGCCTTATCTGCAAGAGCGTTTGCTATCATAAGAGGGATAAGCTTTTCGGGGAAGTGATACGGTCCGTAGTTATTTGAACATCTTGAAATAGTAACGGGAAGACCGTAAGTTCTGTAATAGGCCATTACAAGAAGATCTGCCGCTGCCTTTGAAGCTGAATAAGGGCTTGATGTGTGAATAGGTGTTTCCTCTGTAAAGAAAAGGTCGGGACGGTCAAGGGGAAGGTCACCGTACACTTCATCCGTTGATACCTGATGGTATCTTTTTACGCCAAATTCCTTTGATGCATCCATAAGCACCTGTGTGCCGAGAATGTTTGTTTTAAGGAACACTTCGGGTTCTTCAATACTTCTGTCAACGTGACTTTCTGCAGCAAAGTTTACCACAATGTCAAACTGTTCTTCGCTGAAAAGATTTCTTACTGCCTCACGGTCTGTGATGTCACCCTTTACAAACTTGAAGTCAGGATTTTTCATTGCATCCTCAAGTGTTTCAAGATTACCTGCATATGTAAGGGCATCAAGACACACAATCTTATACCCCGGGTGCTTTTTAAGCATAAAATATATGAAGTTACTGCCGATAAATCCGGCACCGCCTGTAACAAGAATTTTCATTACTTTTCCTCCTTGTATATCGAAAGAAGATATTGTCCGTATTCAGTCATTTTTAATTCTTCGCCTATTGCACGAAGCTGCTCTTTGGTTATGAAACCTCTGCGATATGCAATTTCTTCAATACAGGAAATGTACATTCCCTGAACAGTCTGCACCGTCTGTACAAACTGGCTTGCCTGAAGCATACCCGACGGGGAACCTGTATCAAGCCATGCCATACCACGATTAAAGAGCTTAACCTTAAGATTTCCTCTCTTGAGGTATTCATTATTTACTGTAGTGATTTCTATTTCACCGCGTGCAGAAGGTTTAACATTCTTCGCAATTTCAATAACACTGTTATCATAGAAGTAAAGTCCGGGCACCGCATACTTTGACTTGGGATTTTTGGGTTTTTCTTCGATTGAAACAACGTTGAAATCCTTGTCGAATTCAACCACACCAAATGCTCTGGGGTCATTTACGGGATAGCCGAAAATTGTTGCACCTGTATTATTCTCCATGGCAGAACGTAAAATCTTTGTGAAATTCTGTCCGTAGAACACGTTATCACCGAGCACAAGGCACACGCTGTCGTCACCGATGAATTCTTCGCCAAGGATAAAGGCATCTGCAAGTCCTCTGGGGCTATCCTGCACTTTGTATGTAATGCTGATACCAAGCTTCTCACCTGTTCCGAGAAGCTTTTCATAAACAGGAGTATCCTCGGGAGTGGAAATTATAAGAATTTCTCTTATTCCTGCAAGAAGCAGTGTAGAAAGAGGATAGTAGATAAGGGGTTTATCATAAATGGGAAGAAGCTGTTTCGATACAGCCTTTGTCATAGGATAAAGACGGGTTCCTTTACCGCCTGCGAGTATAATACCTTTCATCATTTTCACGTCCCTTTACTCTAAAATAATATCACATATTCTGTCTATATCTTCCTCTGTAAGACCTGCATACATAGGAAGTGTAAGTACATTTTCAGAAATTTGCTTTGCGATGGGGGTGTCGCCTCTGAACTTATCCTTATAGCAGGAAAATTCATTTGTTATGGGATAAAAATACTTTCTTGCAAAAATATTTTCCGCCATAAGCTTGTCCGCCACCTCATCACGATTATATTTATACCCGTCAAACACAACGGGAAAATATGCATGGTTATGGGTTACGCCGTCCTGTATGGGAGAAAGTTTTACTCCCTCTACGCCTTGAAGTCTTTTACGGTAAGCATCTTCCGCAAAGGCTCTTTTTTGAAGTTCTTCATCAATATGAAGGAGATTGCAAAGCCCCATTGCCGCCTGAAATTCGTTCATTTTGGCGTTTGTACCTGTCATATCTACACTTTCGGGACTTGTAATGCCAAAGTTACGGATGGAATTAATTTTACTTTCAAGGGATGCATCGTTGTATGTAATACAACCACCCTCAATAGTGTGAAACACCTTTGTTGCATGGAAACTGAACATACTTACATCTCCGTACGTTCCGATACCTCTGTCCCCGATTTTCACTCCGAAAACGTGTGCCGCGTCGTATATGACTTTCAGATTATGTTTTTTTGCAATGGCTTCAATCTTATCTACATCACACACATTTCCGTAAACGTGGACAGGCATAATTGCGCTTGTTTTATCGGTAATTAATGCCTCTATTTTATCTGCATCAATGGTATATGTATCGGGATTCACATCGCAGAACACAGGGGTAAGATCACAGTCAACTATCGCGTGAGTAGTTGATGCAAAAGTGAATGGAGTGGTAATCACTTCACCTATAAGCCCCAATGCACGAAGTGCTATGCAAAGTGCCAGATGTCCGTTTGTAAAAAGGGAAATATTCTCTGCACCAAGATAGTTTTTCACTTTATCTGCAAACTCATTATGCAACGGTCCTGCATTTGTAAGCCAGCGTGATTCAAATATGGGTTTTATCGCTTCGCAATACTCATCATAGAATGGCATTGACGAGCGTGTTACATTAATTTTTGTCATATGACTTCTTCCTTTTATTAGACTATACTTTTGCTTTTTTAAGCAAATGAACTATAGGGATTTCCACAAATCTGTGAATAAGATATGCCAAAGAAATCGAAACGCACACAGCCGCAACAACACCCAAATACATTCCTCCACCAATGATTTTTTCAAAATAAGATATAATCACATACCCAATTTTCTGATGAATCAAATATAGCGGAAAAGAAATTCCTGCAAAAAAGTTAAGGATTTTGTCGTGCTTAATTTTCACTTTTTTCTCTATTAACACATAGATAAACAACGTTATTAAAACTGTAAAAAAGAATCTATTCATAGGTCTTAAATTATATTCAATTACAAAAGATAAGATCAAATTAACATAGGATAACCATGCTTTTCGATTTTTGCTTATAGCGTAAAGGGACATTCCGATTATGAATGTACTCGCCCAATCAGACATTAAAAATATTGTTGATATGCTTTTTATAATATTATCAATTCCAAGCACACCAAAAACTATATTTTGACTAAGAATCAAAGCTATCCAAACTGTTGATAAAATGGTATAGTTCCTTTTTCTGAAAAACAATGTAAAAGTTATTATTACATAAAACCACAACTCGAATCTCAGCGTCCAATACGCACCATCAACATTTGGAATTCCCGCAAAGCCCTGAAGCATAGTAAAATTCAGCATAGTCGAAACAAGATCAATTTTAAGAATGGAATTTGTCATATATGTTACAACTGTGGTCAAAATTACGGCAATCCAATATGTGGGGTAAAGCCTTGTTATACGCTTTATCGCGAAGGTTTTCGGAGTCAAAGAATCCTTAACATTTGCTACAGTAAGAAATCCACTTAATATAAAGAATATACTTACCGCCCAACACCCCCACCACACACCTGTATGGCTGTTTTCTGCACCCATATTGTACACAACATCAAGATACCTTGTTGTGTAGTGATAAAGCATAACTAGAATCGCACCTATTGCCCTTATGTAATTGAGCCCATAATTTTTCTCCACAACATCACCGCTTTCAAGTAGCATTTTCATCATTTTAAAACACACGTTTTTTCATTTCGCAATATTCCTCATAAGAGGGCATACCGGAGCATGTTACATTCTTTCGTTTTAAATTTTTACCTGCTTTTCAGCGCCGTATTTTATCAAGTTAGATCGGGTTCAATAAAAAGATCGTGTCTCATAATATCTTCACCTGTATTTCCTATAACTTTAATTCTGCTTGCAATTATATTATGCTTTGTTTTCAATTCTTCTGCAGTTTGCGCGCAAACTGTGAATCCACCGTCTCTGTCACCGCTGTTTTCGATTTTAATTTCACTTTTTTTTGTCAGCAGAAACGTTTTTAACCGAAAGTCCCTCAAGCTTGCCTATATACATTGCTATCAAACCGACAACAATTGCCAATGACCCGATAACAATAACCCAGGGATAATACTTTTCATACAGAAAAACAGATATTGCTTCACCTGTTTTTCCACCGACAATAAGCGCAATAATAAAGGGAATCAGCGGCAATCCGCCTGCAAAAAATGAAATTGTCATCATAATGCCATAGACTTTATTAAGTATGTTAAACACTTTTTCTCTCATTTATGTTCCCTCCTTATCTGAGACCCCAGATGGGAAGAAGTTCAAGCATAATCACTACCGACAAAGCATAGTGAAGAACAACCCATACCATACAGTTAATAAGAGTTGGCTTAAGCTCCGACTGTGCTATGCCCATACCTGTATAGACACAAGCACAGTAAGGCGGGGTAACACCATGCATTGCACCGCATATACAGGGGAGCATCGCTGCGGCAAGCATCGGATTGACACCCTTTGCCGCCATAATTGAAATTATAATACCGCCAAAAATCTTAACCTGTGTTGAACCGGGCAACAGCATACCGAGAATTGCTGTAAATAACGGAATAAGAAGGCACAATAAAAGCTTACTCATATTAAGTGAACTGATAAATGCACCGATTGCAACTTCCACGTTAAGGTCTTCAAACACATTACTTACAAAATATGCAAAAAGCACCAGCGCAGCAGTGGGAACAACCTTAAGCATACCTTTTGCAATGTACCCGTACATATTCTTGAGGGACATCTGCTTTACAGCATTTTTCCCCGAAAGGAATATTCCGCAAACAACAATCAAGGATGGAATAAAAAGAAGTAAGCACTTATTGAATGCAGATGCTCCTCCTGTGCCGAGTCTTGCTTCAAAGAATCCTGCAAACTCACTTGTTAACAAGAAGGGAACAAACACTATAATTGGAAGAAAAACTGCTTGCCAGCCATTCTTGACAGATTTTCTGAAGCTCGGAATATCTTCCTTTTTCATAGGCTCTACTTTGTAATATCTGCACATGAAATACATGGTCACAATACGCTGAAGGACAAACCACAATGCAACGCCCCACAACAGAATCCAGTACTGTGACATTGTATATTTCCCGGGATAGAGAGCATCAAGTGCCGCAAAAGCAATACCAATCATACCTGCCGGGGGAATCATATTTCCCATTGTACTGGCGTGAGCTTCCACATTAGCCGCCAAATGGGGCGGAAATCCCGAACGTATCATTGCCGGAATAGTGAAAACGCCTGTAGTAGCTACGTTTCCGGGACCCGAGCCTGAAAGCGAGCCCATGTAAGAGCTACCGATAATGGCTACAAATCCCGCACCGCCCCTGAGTCTTCCGAAAATTGAAAGAATTATGGCGATACAGTCATCTATAACACTTGTTTTTGAAAGCAACTCCGCTGAAATAATAAATACGAATATTACATACAGAGTATCTTCCTTCAACGCTTCCCAGATGTATGTACCGGCATTAGCCCAGGTTCCTGTTACCGCAACCAGAACAACAAATGATGCCAACATACATTCATACAGAGGTCTTTTTATTACAGTAAAGCCTATAATAGCAACGATGAAAACCACCGCTAAATAAAGAAGTTCTTTAATCATTTACTATTTCCTCCAACATACCACATTCAAATACTTTAGGGTTGTTTTTAGACACTATCATATCTTCACCATTTTCATCGAATATTTTCAAAATCGTATTAATCCACAAAACTATTTCTTTCAATTCATTTATATCTTTGCAAACAATGTCTATTTCACAAAAACGTTGATTTACATTATGAGAATATTCAATGATATCTCCGATTTTATAACGTTCAAACACAGCAATAACACAAGGATGATTTTTAATCTGGTCCAATCCTTCTATCCTTGAAATTTCCCCACCTCTTAAGGCAGGTAAAATCTGACTTACAACTTTGCCATTCAAATTCACATCATCCTCAGACAGTGTGATATTCTCTTCTGAAATTTTTCCAGTCAATGCAAATTCTATAAGCGGTACTATAGGATTTTTACCACAAGCCGCTTCAAACATTCTCTCATATTCACCACCGGGCAAACGCAGTCCCGGATCGTAAAATCTTATTGTATCGTCATCAACAAATCCCTGCATAAACAATGGTGCATTAACCAAGCCAATACTTTCTGCAAATTTTTGTATTTTAGGATGAACATTGTTTACATACACATCAGTATAAACAGACGGAGAAAGCGATCCCACCGCCAATTTATCAAGTCCATCTTCATATTTTCCTAAAAAGCGATCAACAGTCCTTATAGCATATACTTTACTGTTAATTACAATCGTTGTCATAGAAAAGTCATTTTTTTGTCCCATATACTTTTCTATAACAATTTTCCCTGACTGGCTTTCTGCCATTGCAAATTCTATTGCAGCTTTTGCTTCATCATATGTGTAACAAATTGATTGTCCCCTTGAGCCACGGCTGTCGCAGGGTTTAATCAAAATCGGGAAAGACACCTTTCTTTCGCAAATTTCATTATTTTCAAGATCTGATATACTATATTCAGGAATAACATCTATCCCGTTTTGAATACAATATTTTTTAAAAAGCACCTTATCAGTAAGAATATCGAATTGTTCTTTTGTGCCAAAGCATGGTAAATTCAATTTTTCACACACTTGCTGATATGGTTTTTGACATATATCTAACGAGGTTGAAATTACCCCGTCAATTTTTTCCTTCCTACATATTTCAACTATGCCATCAACATCAGTTACATTATTCATCAAATAGTAGTCTGCAATTTGTTTTGCCGGAGCATCTTCAACTGAGAGATAGTCAGTAACATATGTTATTACTCCTAATCTCTTTGCAGCTTCAACCAATTTGCAATGTTGGAATGCTCCACCGATAATCATTAATTTTTTCCCTTTTAAGTTTTCCAAAGCTTATATTCCTCCCCAGGTATTATTTTATAGTTCATATTTTAACAAACATTTACCTGACTCTTTTTTCTATCAATGTTTTTTTATTTTTTTGATATTAAAGATATAATCATCCTGTAGGATTTATTTTTTGTTAAAACAGATAATGCAACATATATCACTATCCCAACCACAATCTGGCAAAGCAAAGATAGTATTGTCGGAAGTTTTATTAACCCTATAGCGCACGCACAGGTACCCATTACTGTAGCCAACAAAAGCGAAGGTAAAACATCTTTTGCAAATTGCCTGTATGTATATCCTAAAAGTTTATAATTTTGATATGCGTTCAGCATATTTGATAATATTGCCATAAACATCAGCACTACTATCACAGCATAAATACTTATAAAAGACATTATAAACAACAAAACTATAGAAATCGTTCTCTTTATCAATTCAAACTTCATAAATATGTCACTGCGCCCCATTGAATTGAACACCTGCATATTGGAGTTATTAAGTGCGTTAAGGGCGAATGTAATACACATAACGCTCATCATGGGTGCTGCTGGCAACCACTTCTCCGTAAGAACAAGTTTTATTAAATTATAAGAACATACCGAAAGGCCAAAAAACACGGGGAAGAGTATATAAGCATTTAAAGAAATTAAATTTCTTGTTATGTTTTTAAGTTTTTCTCTATCATCGTGTATCTTCGACAACGCAGGGAACATAACTCCGTCAACTACTTCTGTAACTGTTTTTGAAATAATTTGCGGAAAGCTCCCTGCTCTGTTGTAAAACCCAAGAATAGCAGGGCTGAATCTTTTTCCTATAACAAGCGTGTATAAGTCCTGATGAAGAGTGCCTATAAGCCAGCCTACCATAAGCTTCCAGCTATAGCTGAAAAGTGACTTTAAACGGACAAACGAAAAGACGAATTTTGGTTTCCACTTTACGACCGCCATAGATGTCAATCTCATAACTATACTGTTTGCTAAATTAGCCCATACTAAACTCCAACATCCAAATCCTCCATATGCCATTCCTATTCCAACAACGCCATATGCCACTGTTGCCGAGCCGTATATGATAAAGCTTTTGTGAAACTCCATATTTTTCTTCATCATTGTTATCTGCATCGAACCAAAAGAACCGATAATAATCGAAAGCGACATCACTCTCAGCATTGGCACGAGTTCATAATTGTGGTAAAAGTCTCCTATTAATGGCGCTACTGCAAACAAAATCAGATAACATACAACAGCAATTAAAACCTGAGTATAAAAAACTGTAGATGCGTCAACATCATCGCTATCTTTTTTTTGTATTAAAGCATTTGCAAGTCCATTATTAACTAATGTATTTGCTATTGAAATGAAAACTGTTAAAATAGCAATTGTCCCAAAATCTTCAGGCATCAAGATTCTTGCCAGAATCATAGGGGTTACAGCATTAACAACCTGAAGAATAATTCGTTCCAAGGCTTTCCATTTCATTCCACTTAACACTTTTTCCCCTAATTCTTTGTCCTGCATAAAACTGACCTCACTTTTTTAAACCCACCTTTAAAAATGCTCTTTATCATCCTATAATATACATTAATAACCATTTTAAGCGGAAGGCTTTTCATTAAAACTTTCATTTCACTGCTTTTATATACAACACTCCCATGAATTTTTTGTATTTTTACATTTGCAATTCTATTGCAAATTCTCGGAGACAAGTCATATTTATAATCTAAATATTTCTCTAAATTTCTGATAATCCGCATAAACATATAGGTATATTCGATCGCCTTAGTTTTTTGTGCATACGAATAACTGGATATGTCCTTTTCTCCGGCTGCACGGTGAGCAGACATTACATCTTTCAATACATATATATCTCCGGCATCGTATAATAGGGTAAAAGTTATCAGATCACCCATTGTTGGTTCTGCCGTTTTAAGTTTTATGTATTTTTCATCATTTTGTGGAAAAATATTTCTTCTGAATATAGTGCACGTATGCAATGTATATCCGTCACAAATCCAATCTTTCATTGTTTTAACTGTGTCTTTTTTTATTTTTAACACTGATTTTGAATTAACTTTCCCTGAAGGAGAAACACTCATAAAATCACTGCAAACAGCACTGTATTGAGGATTTTTCTCCAGTATGTCATACTGCTTTTGCAATTTATATTCGTCCGTCCAGAAATCATCACCTTCAACATTGGCAATATACTTTCCGCGAACTTTCTCATATACGCTTCTAGCATTTTGGCTAACTCCTACATTTTCATCATGCAAAACAAGTACAAGCTTATCTCCATATTTTTCCTTATATTCAAGCAAAATTTCACGCGTGTTATCAGGCGAAGCATCCTCCCCCACAATTACCTCAAACTCAAAATTTGTTTTTTGCATAAAAACGCTATCCAGTGTCTGTCTTATATAATTTTCATGTCTATAAGTTATTATAGCAACACTAACTTCAATTTCCCTCATTTTTTAATCCTCCCAACAAAAGCTCCCTATGAGCTTCGCATTCAACACAGTTGATTATTTGCATCTTTTGTTTTTCTGACAATTTCCTTTTAAGCCTGTGTCCACATAACCTATTAATTAGTCTGAAAATAATGCTGCGACCTTTAAAAGCATTAATATACCCTTGAAGCATCGATTCCGCAAATTCGGAATATTTTTCTCCTATAAAGCCTTCTTTTTTTATTTCTTCACTGCGTTCTTCTAAGCCTTCAATAATTCCTGAATTTTCCGAAACAACAGGTTTTCCGTCTTTTTTCTCCAGCGGAATATACTCAAGCCTCATTTTTTCGCTGAAATCTGCACTGATAAGCACAGCACTGTTCCAGTATTCATTACTTCTCATATCAAAGACAAAGTTTCCTTGTCCGTAAACTATTTCACTTCCGTTATATTCCTCGCGACAGCCCACACAGTGGCTGTGCTGACAAACAACTAAATCAGCACCCTTGTCGCACAGTTTTCTGCAGATTTTCTGCAATTCGGGAGAAGGATAACGGTAGTGCTCTTTCCCGCCGTGATAGAGAACAATCACATAATCACATTCATTTTTAAGCTTTACAATATGGTCGGGACTTTCAAGGGTGTCAAAGGGATTTGCCCCAGGATGATTTTTTTTCGCAATGGAAAATTCATGCTCAGCGCAGGCGTATATTCCTGTTTTTATGCCATCTTTTTCTATTATGTAAGGCTTTTGCGCTTCAGAAAGTGAATTTCCTGCACCGACATATTTTATATTATTTTCGCGAAGTACATTAAATGTACTCTCCAGCCCCTGCACATCCTGGTCCATAATGTGATTATTCGCAAGAGCTAATAAATCAACACCCAAGTTTTTCATTCCACGGACAGTACCGGAAGGAGCAATCAGTGCCGGTCCCTGTTTTTCTATAGGAGTTTCAACATCTGTAAGCGGAACTTCAAGATTAAAGAGTCTGAAGTCTGCTTCTTTTAACAGCTGTACAATTTTTTCGTCCAATATTTTATCTGTCTGACCGTTCTTAAAGAATTCTATATTGGACTGTGTTGGAACAATATCTGCACCGATAATAATTTTCATACAATCACCCTTATATATTTATCCATTCACCAAACTTATAGTCCCATTCTTCCGGTTCAAAAGGTGTAAATCCGCTGTGATGGAAAAAGGTTATTTCTCCAAAATATATTTTTCCGTTTATGTCGTAAAAATCCGTTCTTACGTGGCGGATTCCACTTGAAAGCTTTCTTGCCAATTCTGCCATCTCATCAAAACCTGCAGGTTTTTTGATTTCCTTTGTCGCCATGGGGTGTCCGTTTAAAAACGGCAGATGGTTAAATTCCATATCAAAGAAATCAAATCGTGTGTCGTGAGGTCTGTCCGTAGCAATAAACATTGCCTTAGGCTCACCATCAAAGCAGAAAAACTTATAATCCTTAAGTTCCGTCCCTGATTCATCAACCATAAATTTCTCCGCTATAATTCTGGGTTTTACATCTTTATAAACCCACTCACGGTTGTACTTATAGAAATTGCGTTTGAGACACTTGTTGATTTTTGTTTTTGCTTTTTCAATATCCAGCTTTGACTTGTCCTTACAAATCACAAGTCCGCCGCTGTCGTGAGTGCATTTAAGTATAAACTGGTCAGGCAGCTTGTCAAAGTCAATTTCATCAAAGCTGTCCCACACACCAAGAAGCGGTATAAGGTACTCTTCACCTATTTTTTCTTTAATATATTCTCTTACTCCGTATTTATCTACCATCACGGTATATTCCTGTTTTCTGTCATAAAGCTTTATCCACTGGAGCTTTTCGTTATAACTTTTCGGATTTTTAAGGTTAAGTTTTTTTCCTGTCCTTGCCCAAAAAATCAATTTAAGAAAGGCTTTATCAGAAAGACAGTTGAAAACTCCGTCTCTTGCACCTCTGGCAATTACTCTTCTTATGAAAATTTTTACGGAACTCATTTTACATCTACTCCATCTGTAATTTCTTTTTCTTCATCTAAGGGCGGATTCTCAATATATGCAAATTCAACCTTTTTAACTTCTACAGTTGTTATCCATAAAATGAAATACAATGCTGTTTGCAGAAAGTCGTAATAAGAAACAGAAGCTACATTCATTATCAAAAACAGTACCAATATGATAAATGACATTACAATTTCCGGATCCCTTCTAATTTTCATAAGTTTTACGTGTTGCACTAAAAGATAAAACACATTGCCGTAATACAAAAGAACTCCAATGATGCCGCCGTTTACAAGCTGTTCTATATAGTCATTATGAAGATATGTATGGACTCCGTATTTTTCCCAAAATAGAATTTTCGAGTTGCCTATTCCTACACCTAAAAACGGATGTTCTTTGAACTGTTTCCATCCGAATTTTATCATTTCAATTCTCCTATCTGCGGATGATTCAGAATTTATAGTATCTCCTTCAAGAGATGCAATTAAACCATCCCACCGTTCTCTGACAGTAGACATAATTTCAAGCGAGAAAAGAAATTTCAGTGCAAAAAAGCCGATAATAATCCAAAACAGCATTTTTAAAAATTTAACTACAGCCTGCCTGTCATTCTGAGTCAACAAAATAATAAGGAACACACCTATACCCAATAGCAACAACGACTTACGGCTTCCGCTTGCAGCTGTTACCATAAAAGTAAGTACGCAAAGTGGAAGACACCACATTTTTTTCATTATAAGCCCATAAAACGCAAGAACTACCGAAGACAACGCTGCCGCTATACCTATTCTGTTTACGTTAGAAACCTCGTCCCCCACTCTTTCTCCAGTTCTCGTTGCATGTTCGTAAAAAGCTGAAAATCCACCTTCTGTTATAATAACATAAATAGATAAAATCACACCAACACACGCTACTGCCGCTATTACAGCTGAAGGATTTCTCTTCTTTATGAAATAGTTGCTGGAAATCGTTATCAATAAAAACACTGCTATAACTTGTTTTGACAGACCTGTTAAAAAGTAAGTATCTATTGCCCATATTCTACCAAAAAAAGTGTATACTGCAAAATAATAAAACAACTTGCAACTGAACGGAAAATTCACTTTAAGTCTGCTTTCCGAAAAAATATTTTCAAGTACAACTAACGCAGCTAAAACTATAAACCCACTGTAAATATTGATTCTTGTGTTTGCGCAAGCTATAATCGAAAAATACAGCATCAGTAAAATCCCTATTAATGTCGTTTTTCTTTCAGGTAAAGTTTTGTCCATAATTAATTCATCCTTCTGGAATACTTTTTATAAAATCAAGTATTTTTCTCGCTCGCTTTTCAATAGAAAATTGCTCAGCCGCTTTCATTGCTTCTTTATGCATGCCTTCAAGCAATGTCTTCTCATTTTTTAACTTCAGCACAGCTTCTTTAATCTGTGGAACACTCATTGAATCTATTCTCAACGAATAATCGTCACACAAAATTCCATCATTGAACGGCTCTTTCGACGACACAACCGGCAAACCACAACACACAGCTTCAATAATAGCATTACAGCAACCTTCTCCGGTTGTAGGAAGAACAAACATATCAGATGCGTTAAGATAAACCGACAAATCGCTATGTTTCACCGGACCGCAATGAATACAATCTGATGCAGGAGTAAATTCGCATCCACTACCAACAAATACAGTTTTTACTTTTTCATCCTTAAGGGCTTCGTCCATTCTCCTATTGCCTTTTCTATCGTTGAAACTTCCAACAAAAGTAGCAATAAAAGCATCAAGCGGAAATCCAAGAGACTTCCTTGCTTCTCTCTTGTCAGTAACACAAAAAGTTTCTGTGTCAACAGCATTTGGAATGACGCACATTCTTGTTCCTTTCTCGACAAACCCATTGCAAATAAGACGCTTTCTGTTTTCCTCTGATACGCATATTATTCCGCAAACACGGCTAAGCTTCTTTTTCCAGTTATGCCACTTGAGGCCGATACTATAGGGTTTATTTCCTTTTTCAAGCCTGTGGGAATTTTCTCCGCAGGCTATGATTGATTTTGCGCCAATTTTCTTTGCAACAGAAATTGCTGATAATCCATTGTGATAAATAAAGTGTCCATAAATCACGTTGGGGTTGAGGTTCTCCTTTTTTATCGCCTTAAGAACTGCTTTGCAATGCATAAAAGAAGAAATTCCCATCAATCCTGGTTTTGATGAAAAATGTGTAAATGACGGTCTGTATACATCTACAACACTATTCTCGTCTAAAACATCCTTGTAATGATATGGAATCAAGGTCTTTTTCCCGATAGTTTTCATAACAGGCGCTATAACACTACACTTAATTCCTTCCTTGGCAATCTGTGCTACAAGTTCACGAACAAACACGCAATGATTATTTTTATCGTAAGGATAGCCGTCTGCAACCACACAAATTTCTTTCATTATTCCTTCTGTCCTCCATTCAAAGCTTAACTACAAATCCGTAACAAGTATTGTTCTTTTTTCTATCTTGTCCGTATTTAAAATATTTGAACAAAATTTTAAGGGGAACTCTTTCTTTAAACATAATCCCTATAGCTTTAAAATATTTTTTACGGGCAATTGCACCACGCATATTATCAAGTGCATACATTATCATCACTTCTCTGATTCCTTTTTTTGAAAGTCCATCAAGAAATGGTGCAAACTTTTCTCTGAAAAGCTTTTCTCTTTCCTCTGCCTGTGCCTCTGTAAATTTTACAGTTCTTATGTCGTAATGAACTTCCATCAGGACTTCATCCACATATGCCATTTTATACTTTTTCAAAATACGGGCAAGGTACTCAAGGTCCTGATTTCTTCTGAACGATTCATCAAAAAGTCCTATATCTTCTACTGCTTTTCTGCTGAAAAACAGATTTGAGCCTGAACCTATGTACAGAGATCTCATAAGAGCCTGCAAGAAAAGATCCCCCTCATTTTTTTCTGCAGAATACTGGTCTTTTCCGTTTGCCATATGTTTAACATAACCGGAGTAACAAGCACCCCAGCCGTCATCAAGGGATTTAAGTTTATTATACATTGTAAGCAGCCTGTCAGGACAGTAAGTGTCATCATCATCAAGAAACGATAAATATTCTCCCTCTGATGCTTTTATTCCTGTATTTCTTGCCGCGGAGCCATTTTTATTCACTTTGTGCCGCAGATACTTTACACGGGGATCACCCTCGTACGATTTCATCACTTCTGCAGTTTTTTCACCTTCTTCTGTACCTAAACCGTTGTCGTCAACGACAATAACCTCAAAAGAATCTATAGTCTGAGCAAGAACGCTGTCTACAGCTCTTGCAATATCCTCGCTCCGCTTATATGTAGGAATTATGACACTTACTTTTACACTCATTTCAAATCCTCCGCAACTTTACTTTCCAAGTACTTCCTCATAAATCTTCTTTATTTCTTCACTTACGACAGAGACGTCATAGTCACATATTTTTTTAAGATTTTCCTCTTTCATACGATTTCTTAACAATTCATCTTCTGTCAGAGTTTTTATTGCACGTGCATAGCAGTCACTGTCATTCGTTTCACAAAGGAATCCGTTGACTCCATCTTCAACCAGGTCCACATTCCCTCGGATTTTCGAAACGACACACGGAATACCTACAGACATCGCTTCCATCAGGGACCTTGGAAGTCCTTCCTGAAGTGTTGAAAATACGAATATATCGGCAATCTGCAAAAGCTCTTTTACATCTGTGCGGAATCCCAGGAAATGAATTTGTTCCTCAACACCAAGCAATTTTGCAAGAGCTGTTAAACTTTCAAGTTCAGGACCTTTGCCGCAAATCAGATAATGAACACCTGCGTTTTTAAGCTTTGCTACAGCCTCAATAACGGGATTGTAATTTTTTCTTTTAATCAAATCACCCATTGAAATTAAAACAGTATCTGTTTCTTTAATACCAAGTTCGCGCCTTTTCGCCTCTTTATCACACTCAACATTGAAATCCTTTGTATTAATTCCCACACCGTGTACAAAGTAGGCTTTCCCATTATTTCTGAGTTTAAATTTCTTCGCCTCTTCAAAGTCCTCTTTATTCATTGTTATGATTGCATCGGTCCAGTGTGCCATAAAGCGCTCAATCCACTTGATAACAGTTCTGTTAAAAAGCGGTGCGCCTTTATAAAAATGAAATCCGTGAGCAGTATAAATAACTTTTTTTACCCCGCACAATTTTCCACAAACTCTACCAAGAATTCCACCAATGGGAGTATTGCAATGAATGGCATCAATACCCTTTTCCTTAATCAACGCCAACATTTGCTTAGTTGCAATGATATTTTTCAGATTCAATGGGTTGCGTACCAAATCAATGTGATTTATTATTACCCCGTATTTTTCAGGGTCATCATTAAAGTTAGAATAATTTGCTGCCATATCCACATCATAATTCATCGCTTGAGCAGCTTTTATGGAGGGGATTGCAAAATTCGTAATTTTATTGCTTATATTGCTTATAAACAATAATTTATTATTCATTAGTCCACCATTCCTCTCAACCTATCATTTTTGTACAAGCTCTTCTTTATTTTCAGATACTTCCATGTTTGTATATACATTTTCCCTTTTCAGGACAGTAGCTATCGTCTTAAAAAATATTTTTACATCCAGCTTAAATGAAACATTCTGTGCATACCACGCATCCATTAATCTCTTTTCTCTGACAGATGCATTGTTTCTGTAATACGCCTGAGTATATCCGGTAATACCCGGCTTCACCAGCATTTTTGGTTCTTCATCCTCTTTATATGTATCAAGTGCCTCTGCACCGCTTGCTCTTGGTCCTATTGCTGTCATATTTCCTATAAATACATTTATTATCTGAGCTGTTTCATCAATGCTTGTCGCACGTATAATTTTACCTACTTTTGTCACACGATTATCGCTTGCAGAATTATATGTGCTTCCATCCTTATTCAATATATTGGGGGCATTAACTTTCATTGAACGGAATTTATACATGTCAAATATTTTTTTTTCCTTTCCAATTCTTTTTGCTTTATAAAATATGGGACCGCCATCTTCTATTTTTATTGCAACCCCTACAATAATAAACAGAACAAGAAAAATCGGAAGTGCCACCAAGCAAAACAATAAATCTATTAACCTTTTTATGTACATATACATTAAATCATCTTCTTACTTTAAAATTTTTTCCATTAATAAAACTCTGAAGTTTGTTGTCGGTCTTTCGCCTGTGACTGTAAAGTTCTGCTTTAAATAAAAATCAATTGCATGCTGACTTTTATCATATACATCCAGTTTTATACAGTGTATTTTTCTTTCCAATGCAAATTTTTCAATAAAATCCATACATTTTCTGCCTATACCCTGCCCTGCACATTCAGGTTTTACAGCCAGTTTACTGAGGTAAATATACTCTTTTTCACATTGCATAACCGTAAAAGTTGCAATATATTCTTCATTATTTTTCACAATAAAAACATTTTTATTTAAAATATCATTTTTAATGTTTTCTTTTGAATATGGTCTTAACCAATGTGTTAATCCATGTTTTTCATACATATCATTACCACAGGAAAGAAGAATTTGCTGGATATGTTCAGCACATTCATCATTTCCAAACGCTTTACAAAATTCCAACATAGCTTTGCATCCTCATTCCAAAATTATTTCATTATCAACTTTTTTCAATGCCTCTACTGCATTACTTGTTGCAAGTAATTTGTTGTCTTGTCTTGATACTACATATCCGCATCCGTCAAGATTTGTATGATATTCATTTATTACATCACCCGTTTTTAAATGATGCTCAATCTCTACACAGTTTTCTTGTTCTATTTTTTCAAAATCGGGTAAAGTCTTAACTTTTCCCGGGGTCAGAGCAAGAAGACGTGTAGTCACACATGCTTTTGGCATAACGGAACTAAAATCTGCACGATCCCCCGCTGCCGCTTTTATCATATTTTCAATATAACAAATTCCTGTCCCATACGGAATAATATGCGAACCTATCAGATTTCCGCCCATTCTTGCACCAATGTCAACAATGTGCACATTATTATCTTCAGTAAGCAACAAATCCATATTTACAGAGCCAAAGTTTATATCCAGTGCCTCCATTGCTTTTTTTACGCAATTTTTCACTTTTTCCTCTGTTTCTGCAGATAATCCGGACGGAATAGCATGGCCTAATTCTGCATAGTACGGAGGTTTGGTCATCTTTTTCTCCATAACGCCCAAAACGATTTTTTCGCCGTTATAACAAAATGATTCAACGCCATATTCTTTGCCGTTGATAAAGGGTTCTATTATAGCCTTGTGCGTTAAAGAATTGCTCATTGCCGCAACACACGCTGCTTCAAGGTCTTCGGCAAAATTAACCTTTGACGCACCACGGCTTCCCGAACCGTCACAGGGTTTAACCATAACAGGAAAGCTTATTCTTTCCTTAATGTCCGAAAGCTCACTTATATCAGAAATCTCATAACATCTTTCTGTATCATCTGCTCCCGTTTCATAAAGCTTTTTTCTGACAAGATATTTATTTTTTATGACCTTCGCAGTTTCATACTTCAACCCCGGAAGGTTAAGTTTTTCTGCAATATGCGAAGCAGTCAGAACGCCATAATCAGTTGCCGCAGTCAACACACCATCTATATTCCTGCTTTCGGCAAATTCACAACAAGCTGTTTCATCCACTATATTGATAACTGCATATTCATCACAATATTTAAAACCCTCTGCGTTCGGATTTGCATCAACGGCTATTGTAAAATATCCAAGTTGTTTAGCCTTCTTGATTACAAACGACTGCAAAAAGCCTGCACCTATAATCAAAACTTTCTTCATAGCAATCAACCCACTCATTAATTAGTTCTTCAGAATATCCGCAAACACTTCAGCCACATACATTGCATCCTCGACTGACATTTTTGAATTCAGCGGAAGTGATATTTCATTCTCAAACTGCTTGTAGGCATTCGGGTAATCCTTTATATCGAATCCAAGGTTTTTATACGCTGTGTGCATCGGAAGGGGTTTGTAATGCACGTTTGTCGCAATTCCTCTTTCTGCCATTTTCGTAATAACTTCGTTTCTGAAAGCAGCATCCTTGCCGTTAAGACGTACAAGGTACAAATGACCGTCCGAGGAAAAATCATCACCAAAATGATGCAGATAGTTTACGTCAAGCTTTTTCATCGCATCATCGTATATATTTATAATCTGACGTCTTACAGAAAGAATTTCGGGGTACCTCTCCAGTTGAACTCTTCCTATAGCCGCCATAATATCCGTCATATTGCATTTAAATGCAGGAGAAACAATATCATACTCCCACGCACCGGCTTTTGTTTTTGCAAGTGCATCCTTTGACTGACCGTGCAAAGAAAGAAGCATATATCCGCGGTATAACTCATCATCGTCAACACCGTCTATATGACGCCATGTAACGGCACCACCCTCTGCAGTTGTGAGATTTTTAACCGCATGGAATGAAAACGATGTAAAGTCAGCAACATTACCGCTTTTAAGTCCCTTTCTTTCCGAACCAAAGCTGTGTGCACCGTCAGCAAGCACAAATACACGACCCATTTTTTCCTGAATATCGTTAGCGGGTCTGAACAAATGTCTTTTCCTGTCCACAATTTCAAAAATCCTGTCATAATCGCACATAACACCGCCGATATCTACGGGAATAATCGCCTTTGTTTTTTCATTTATCAATTTTTCAACTGCATCGTAATCCATTTCAAAAGAGTCCTCTGCCACATCGGCAAGAACAATCGTAGCCCCGACATGATGAATTACGCTCGCAGAAGCAGTATATGTATAAGCACTGGTTATAACTTCATCGCCTTCACCAATTCCTAGCAAGCGAAGAGTCATTTCAAGTGCAGCAGTTGCAGAATTCAAGCACACAGCTTTCGGAGTTTTACAATACTCTGCTATTTCTTTTTCAAAAGCCTTTGTCTTTGGGCCAGTTGTTATCCATCCACTTCTCATAACTTCAGAAACTGCATTTATTTCAGCATCAGTTATATCCGGAGGAGAAAATGGTATCACTCTCATTTTTATCCCTACTCTCTACATACCTAATCTATTCTAGGATAACACAAAATTTCTTAACTGTCAACACCTGCACCACCAGCTCTCGACATTTTTCCAAGCCACATTTCTATTTCTTTTACCTGCAAACTTAAAGATTTTGTGAATTTTAAAAAAAGCCTTTACTTATACTACCTTTTGTGGTAAGATATAGAAAGGTATGTGTGGGCTTTTTACACATTTAATATATATACGCAGGTAAGGAGATACTATGATTAACGATAAAAAGGTGATTTTTTCAGGAATACAGCCTTCAAGTGATTCCGTAACTCTCGGCAACTATCTCGGTGCTCTCAAGCACTGGACAAAGCTTCAGGATGAATACAGCTGTATTTTCAGCGTGGTTGATATGCATGCAATCACAGTAAAGCAGGAGGCGGCACAGCTTCGCAAGAATACTGTTTCACTTCTCGCACAATATATTGCCTGCGGTCTTGATGCTGAAAAGAACATTATGTTTATTCAGAGCCATGTTCCGGCACACGCGGAATTAAGCTGGATTCTCAACTGTTTCACACAGATGGGTGAGCTTAACCGTATGACACAGTTCAAGGATAAATCACAGAAGCATCCCGAAAACATAAATGCCGGTCTTTACACATATCCCGTTCTTATGGCGGCAGATATTCTTCTGTATCAAACAGACCTTGTCCCCGTAGGTGCAGACCAGAAGCAACATCTTGAGCTTGCAAGAGATATTGCACATCGCTTCAACACACTCTACTCCGATACATTTGTAGTTCCCGAAGCGTATATTCCCGACAAGAATGCGGGGGCAAAGATTATGAGTCTTCAGACACCCACTTCTAAAATGTCAAAGAGTGATCCCAACCCCAACGGTTGCATATTCCTTCTTGACAAGCCCGAGCATATTATCCGCAAGGTTAAGCGTGCCGTTACAGACTCCGATGCTGAAGTGTGCTACAAAGAGGGCAAGGATGGAGTGAACAACCTTCTCACAATATACTCTTCCGTAACAGGAAAGACCATTGACGAAGCGGTTGCTGAATTCAGCGGTAAGGGTTACGGTGACTTCAAGCTTGCTGTAGGAGAGGCCGTTGCAGAGCATCTTCGTCCCATTCAGGCAAAGTATGACGACCTTATGAAAAACAAGGATTACCTTGAAAGTGTTTATAAAAAAGGTGCTGAAACAGCAAATGCAATTGCCCGTCGCACTATTTCAAAAACCAAAAAGAAAGTCGGTTTTGTTCTCTGATTCCGATTGTGAGGTAATCAATTATGAGTAGGAATTTACTTGTGGCATTCATAGTGTCATTTATAATAACTTTCTGCACAACACCTTTTGTAAAAAATCTTGCTTTCAAGATAGGTGCTGTGGACGTTCCGAAAGATAACAGGCGTATGCATAAAAAGCCTACTGCAAGGCTTGGCGGACTTGCCATCTTCTTCGGTTTTATAGCAAGTGCTCTTGTTTTTGCAGAGCTTACTCCCGAGCTTATCGGTATGCTCATCGGTTGTGTTATCATTGTCATACTCGGTGTGTTCGATGATATCTACGCATTAAGCGCCAAACTGAAGTTTGTGATTCAGATTATTGCGGCACTATGCCCTGTGCTTGCAGGGGTGCGAATTGATTTCATCCGTGTACCCGCATTCATTTCAGAATACGGTTATATCGGGCTCGGTTGGGCGGCAATTCCGCTTACAATTATATGGATTGTCGGAATTACAAACGCGGTAAACCTTCTTGATGGTCTTGACGGTCTTGCCTGCGGTGTTTCATCAATTTCCGCACTGACACTTCTTGTTATAGCAATAATCGTAGGTGAAGGCGAAGTTGCTTTCGTGACGAGTGCTCTTGCAGGTGCTTGTTTTGGTTTCCTTCCCTATAATTTCAATCCTGCGAAGCTTTTTATGGGTGACACAGGGGCGTTGTTCCTGGGATTTGTACTGAGCACCACATCCGTTCAGGGTTTGTTCAAGGGATATGCAATTATCAGTATTGCTGCCCCGATACTCATACTTGGTCTTCCGATTTTTGACACGCTCTCTGCAATTTTGCGCAGAGTACGCGATCATCGCTCAATAATGTCTCCCGACAGAGGGCATCTTCACCACAGACTTGTTGACTCGGGATTTTCTCAGAAACAGGCAGTGCTTACAATTTATCTGCTCTGCGTTGTTCTTTGTATGGCAGCAATTGTTCTCATAGCTACAGGTGCTGTATCCTGGTGGGCATTTATTGCCGTAATGATAGGACTTGTTCTGTTTCTTACGCTTACGCCGAAAATTATAGAGTCCCGTTCAGAAAAAGACGACCATCGTAACTAGGAGGTTTATTATGATTAAAGTATTCACGGTATTCGGTACCAGACCCGAAGCAATTAAAATGGCTCCGCTTATTTATGAGCTTCAGTCACGCCCTTCAATTGATTGTAAGGTTTGTGTAACTGCACAGCACAGAGAAATGCTTGATATGGTTCTTGACCTTTTTGATATCAAGCCTGACTTTGACCTTAATATAATGACAGAAAGGCAAACACTTGCAGGTATCACTACCAAAGCACTTACAGGCCTTGAGGAAGTTTTCCGTCAGGAAAAGCCTGACCTTGTACTTGTTCACGGTGATACATCAACTACTTTTGCAGGAAGTCTTGCCGCGTACTACAACCAGGTAAAGGTAGGTCACGTTGAAGCAGGTCTCCGCACATATGATAAGTATTTCCCCTTCCCCGAGGAAATGAACCGACGTCTTACAGGCGTTATATCTGACCTTCATTTCTCACCTACGGTAAACAACCGTGCAAACCTTATTAATGAAGGAATTAATCCCGACAGTATTTTTGTAACCGGCAATACAGTTATTGACTCTTTCAAGACAACAATCAAGAAAGATTTCTCTTTTGAGGGAACACCTCTTGAGGGTATTGATATGTCAAAGAGAATTGTTTTTATGACAGCTCACAGAAGGGAAAACCTTGGTGCTCCTCTTGAAAACATCTGCAGAGCTGTACAGAGACTTGTGCGCGATTTCCCCGATATCGAGGTGGTTTATCCCGTACATCTTAATCCCGCAGTTCGTGAAACTGCAAATGCTATTCTCGGCAATGTTCCCAGAGTACATCTTGTTGACCCTCTCGACGTTGACGTTATGCATAATGCTATGAATAAGGCTTATCTTATCCTTACAGATTCAGGTGGACTTCAGGAAGAGGCACCCGCACTCGGTAAACCCGTTCTTGTTCTCCGTGGCGAGACAGAGCGTCCCGAAGCGGCAGAGGCGGGAACTGTCAAAATTGCAGGAACAGAGGAAGATATTATTTATTCTCTTGCTTCACAGCTTCTTTCAGACGAGGAAGAGTATCATAAGATGAGCGTAGCCGTTAACCCCTATGGCGACGGTAATGCTTCAAGAAGAATCGTTGATGCTATCCTCTATCACTTCGGCATCACTTCATGTCGTCCCGTGGAATGGCAATAAAATTATGAAAGACAGGAAAAAAGAGCTTGCTATGGCACTTTCAGGAATTACACAGCTCGGTATAAGGGTTGTTGTGTCATTTATCATCTGGATTTTAATTGCATTGTGGATTAAAAACACATTTAACCTTGGCGATTATGTTACCGTAATCGGTATTTTCTGCGGTGCAGGCAGTGCAGGCATCTCATTTTATGATTTTTGCAAAAAAGCAAGTGATATTTCAAAAAAGAAGGAGGAAGACAATGAAAACTGAATCGGTGTATAAAGAAGCACTTAAAGTAAGCGGAATTATATTTTTACTTGGCATTGTTGAATTTATACTGTTTACTGTATTTATGTCTTTCCGCCTTGATATTCTTTTCGGTGTGCTTTACGGTTGTGCATTTGCATCGGCAAACTTCTTTTATCTTGCTCACAGCGTAAAAAAATGCGTGAACAAAGATGAAAAAGCCGCAAAAGCATACATGAGTGCAACATATTCTACAAGAATGCTTCTTACGGCGGCAATGATATTTGTTGCCGTACAAGTTAAGCAGATTTACATCTGGGCAGCAGTTATCCCTCTTGTATTTACAAGAATTGCTGCCACAATAGTTCCTTTGTTGAACAGAAGGAGGAATAAAGATTGAACGTCACAGGCCCGAAGATAATATATACAACACCTTTCAGCATTCCGCTTCTTGGCCCCATACAAATAACTGAAACCATTATTAATGCGTGGATTGTTATGGCATTCATTACTCTTCTTTGTATTTTCCTTACAAGGAAGTTAAGTGTCCGTAATCCGGGAAAGGTACAGCTTGCAGCTGAAAAGCTTGTTACAATGCTTTACGGAATGGTTGAAACCACTATGGGCAAGCGTAATATCAACTTTGCCCCCTATATAGGAACACTTTTCACATTCTCCATAATCGGCAGTCTTTCTTCACTTACAGGACTGCGTGCAGTTACCGGTGACCTTAACACCACACTCGGTTGGGCTCTTGTAACAATGGTTATGGTATGGGTTGTAAGTATCCGCAAAAACGGAGTTCTCGGATGGCTTAAGGGATTTATAGAACCTGTTCCTTTTGTTCTCCCCCTTAACCTTGTAAGTGAAATTGCAAACCCCATCTCAATGGCATTCCGTCATTTCGGTAACATTGCATCGGGTATAGTAATTTCAGGTCTTATGTACGGAGCTCTTGCCGGACTCAGCGAAATGGTATTCGGATGGATTCCCGTAGTCGGTACCATTCCCTTCCTTCAAGCAGGTATTCCTGCAGTTCTGTCACTTTACTTTGATATATGGACAGGATTTTTGCAGGCTTATATAATTTCAATGCTTACTATGGTATTTGTAAGCAACGCTAACGAATAATAATTTAAAATTTATATAATTTTGGAGGTATTTTACTATGGAAAAGGCAATCGTATTGGCAGCATCAGCTATTGGTGCAGGACTCGCAATGTTCGCAGGTATCGGACCCGGTATCGGTCAGGGTTATGCCGCAGGTAAGGCAGCGGAAGCTGTTGGTCGTCAGCCCGAAGCAAAGGGTGACGTTACAACAACAATGCTTTTCGGTTGTGCCGTTGCAGAGTCAACAGGTATCTACAGCCTTGTAGTTGCAATGATTCTTCTCTTTGCAAATCCCCTTGTTAAGCTCCTTTGATTGTTTGCTTATAACGGGCGGCTCTGCCGCCCACACACAATAAGGAGGTTTTGATGTGACACTGGAATTTGTATCTATTCATACATGGACGCTTATTTTCACATGGGTAAACCTTTTAATCTTATTTCTCATAATGAAGAAATTCTTGTTTAAACCCATCAGAAATATTCTTAAACAGCGTGAAGATGAAGTAAATTCTATGTATGAAAAAGCCGAGGAAGCACAAAAGAATGCCGAGGCTCTTGAAAAAGAATACGAGGAAAGTCTTTCAGGTGCAAAGGAAGAAGCGGCACGTATAGTTAAGGACGCTACTAAAGAAGCAACTTTGAAAAGCGAGCAGATTGTGTCCGATGCAAAAGCTGAAGCTAGTGCTGCAATCCGCAAAGCTGAAGCGGAAATTGAACGCGAAAAGCAGCTTGCCGTTAATGAAATCAAAAACGATATTGCTTCTATTGCAGTTGATGTTGCCGAAAAAATCATTGAAAAAGATATCAATGCAAACGACCACGAAAGACTTGTTGAAGAATTTATAGACGGTTGGGGTGAGTAAAGATGAATTCAGTTTCTTCAGTTTATTCCACAGCCCTTTTTTCTCTTGCTTCAGACGAAAACAAGCTTGATGTTGTTATGGATCATCTTGGCACATTAAACACAGTTCTTAAGGAAAACAAGGAGTATTTTACAATCCTTGATTCTCCCACAATCGCCCTTCCGGAAAGACTTTCACTTATTGATGAAGCTTTTTCACAGGCAGACGAGTATGTGCTTAATTTTATGAAAGTGCTTTGCGAGAAGAAGTGTGTTCATTTATTCGGCGACTGTGTAAAGCAGTTTGAAAAGCTTTACAATAAAGAGAAAAACATTGAAAAGGTAACCGTTATTACGGCAACCGAATTAAGTGATGCCCTTAAAGAAAAGCTTGTTAAAAAGCTTGAAAAAGAGTATTCCAAGGCAATTGTTCCCGAATATAAGATTGATAAGGAAATACTCGGCGGTATCATCATAAGAACAGAAAATTCACAGACAGATGCAAGTGTGCGCGCACGTCTTGATGCTATCCGCACTCAAATCTGTGACAGTTAATGAGGTGAAATAATGCAGCTCAAATCAGACGAAATCAGTAAAATTATAAAAGATCAGATTAAAAACTATTCCAATAAAACAGAATATAAGGAAACAGGATATGTTGTTGAGGTTGGTGACGGTATCGCCAAGGTAAAAGGTCTTGATAACTGTATGAGTAATGAGCTTGTAGAGTTTTCAAACGGCGAAGTTGCTATGGCACTTAACCTTGAAGAAAATCTTGTAAGTCTTGTAATATTAGGTTCAGACAGTGAAATCCGTGAAGGAGACATTGTTAAGCGTACAGGAAGTGTAGTAAGTGTTCCCGTTGGTGAAAATCTTATCGGTCGAGTTGTAAACGCTCTCGGTCAGCCTATCGACGGAAAAGGTGCAATTGAATCAACCGAGGTACGCCCGATAGAGTCTGCTGCTCCCGGAATTATTGAAAGAAAGTCTGTTAGTGTTCCTCTTCAGACAGGTATCAAGGCTATTGACTCGATGATTCCCATCGGACGCGGCCAGCGTGAGCTTATTATCGGAGACCGTCAGACAGGTAAATCCACAATCGGTATTGATACAATCATCAATCAGAAGGGCAAGGATGTTATCTGTATTTATGTTGCAATCGGTCAGAAAAAATCAACCGTAGCACAGCTTGTTGACACACTTGAAAAGAACGGTGCAATGGATTATACAACCGTTGTTGCGGCTACTGCAAGCGAGCTTGCTCCCATGCAGTATATTGCCCCCTATTCAGGATGTGCCATCGGTGAATACTTTATGTATCAGGGTAAGGACGTACTTGTTGTATACGATGACCTTTCAAAGCACGCGGTTGCTTACCGTGCACTTTCTCTTCTTATCCGCAGACCTCCGGGACGTGAAGCATACCCCGGTGATGTATTCTATCTCCATTCAAGACTTCTTGAAAGAGCGGCTCGTCTTGCTCCCGAATATGGCGGTGGTTCTCTTACTGCTCTTCCCATTATTGAAACCCAGGCAGGCGACGTTTCCGCATATATTCCCACAAACGTTATTTCAATTACAGACGGTCAGATATTCCTTGAAACAGAGCTTTTCCATTCAGGCGTTATGCCTGCGGTTAACCCCGGTATTTCCGTAAGCCGTGTTGGTGGTAATGCACAGATCAAGGCTATGAAAAAGGTAGCCGGTACTCTTAAGCTTCTCTATTCACAGTATCGTGAGCTTCAGGCGTTTGCACAGTTCGGCAGCGACCTTGACAGCGATACAAAAATGCGTCTTGACCAGGGTGCACGTATTGTTGAAGTGCTTAAGCAGGACAGAAATGCTCCCGTATCTGTAGAGCACCAGATTATGATAATCTATGCTGTAACAAACGACTATCTTAAGGATATCGCAGTTGAGGATGTCCGCAGTTTTGAAAGCGCTCTCTTTGACTATGTCGACAACACTTATCCCGCAATCGGTGCAGGAATAAAGCAGTCAGGCGTTCTTTCCGAAGAAAATGAAGAGCTTCTTAAGACTGCAATCAAAGAATGTTGCGAAAAATTTCTCAGCACAAAATGAGGTGAAGTTCTATGCCTTCAATGAAAGCAATTAAAAACAGAATAAAAAGCGTAGAAAACACCCGTCAGATTACAAAGGCTATGCAGCTTGTTGCTACAAGCAAAATGAAGAAAGCGAAGGAAAGAATCGAAGAAAGCAGACCTTTCTTTGAAACTCTTTCCGAAGCACTTTGTGAAATTGCAGAATCCAACAAAGACTTCTCTTCCCCTTTTACAAGAAAGAACAAGAGTGAAAAGGCTTGTCATATTGTAATTGCAGGCGACAGAGGACTTGCAGGCGGTTACAACAACAATCTTTTCAAATCACTTTCCTACAACGACGGGGACATCATATTCCCCATCGGTAAAAAGGTTGTTGACTACTTCAATAAAAAAGATGTTTCTTTCTTTACTACCGAATACGAAATTGCGGCAGATGTCAACATATCGGACTGCAATACTATCGGTCAGGCGTTGAGTGAGGCATTTTTAAAAGAGGAATTCTCCTCTATTGATATTTATTACACAGGTTTTGTAAATGTTCTTACACAGGTTCCTTCGTCAAAGGATATTCTTCCCATTGTTGCTCCTGAAGGAACTCCGAAAAATAACCGTCTTATAATCTACGATCCCTCTCCCGGTGCGGTGTTCGGCAAAATAGTTCCTCACTATATCAGCGGAATTATTTACGGTGCTTTGTGCGAATCCCTCGCGTCCGAATTAAGCGCACGCCGTACAGCAATGGAGGCGGCTACTGATAACGCAGGGGAAATTATTGACGATTTAAGTCTTAAGTACAATCGTGCAAGACAGGCGGCTATAACCCAAGAAATTACGGAAATTGTAGCAGGCAGTCAAAACTGAGAAATGCACTCTTTAATCTATTGTTTCTAATGCAAAATTCGAAATTCGAAGTTCGAAATGAAGGAAGATTTTCGCCTGGCGAAAATCCACCATAATTTTCAATTTTCAACTTTCAATTTTCCATTTTTTGAAAGAAAGGAATGAAATTCCATGGCAGAAAAAAACATAGGCAAGGTAATATCAATTATCGGTCCTGTTATTGATATTAAATTTGAAGATGGTAATCTTCCCAACCTTCTCAATGCTATAGAAATTACTTCAGATGGCAGAAAGGTAACTGTAGAAGTTGCACAGCATATCGGCGACGATGTTGTACGCTGTATTGCGATGAGTTCTACAGACGGCCTTGTAAGAGGTATGGATGCAGTCGATACGGGAAAAGGCATCAATGTCCCCGTAGGCGAATGCACTCTCGGAAGAATTTTCAACCTTCTTGGTGAGCCGGTTGATAATCAGCCTGCTCCCGAAAATCCCGAACGTTGGGAAATTCACAGACCTGCTCCCGGTTATGACGAGCAGGCAAGCACTACAGAAATCCTTGAAACAGGCATCAAAGTCGTTGACCTTATCTGTCCCTATGCCAAGGGTGGTAAGATCGGTCTTTTCGGTGGTGCAGGTGTTGGTAAAACAGTTCTTATTATGGAGCTTATCAACAACGTTGCGAAGCAGCACGGCGGTCTCAGCGTATTTTCAGGCGTTGGCGAAAGAACACGTGAAGGTAACGACCTTTATAACGAAATGAAGGAATCAGGCGTTATCAACAAAACCGCTCTCGTTTACGGTCAGATGAATGAGCCTCCGGGAGCAAGAATGAGAGTTGCTCTTTCAGGTCTTACTATGGCAGAATACTTCCGTGACAGAGAAGGACAGGACGTGCTTCTCTTTATCGACAATATTTTCAGATTCACTCAGGCAGGTAGTGAGGTTTCCGCCCTTCTCGGACGTATGCCCTCTGCCGTTGGTTATCAGCCCACTCTTGCTACGGAAATGGGTGCTCTTCAGGAGAGAATCACATCTACAAAGAAGGGTTCTATCACATCTGTTCAGGCAGTTTACGTTCCCGCCGATGACCTTACCGACCCCGCTCCCGCAACAACATTCGCACACCTTGATGCAACAACCGTTCTTTCACGTCAGATTGCATCACAGGGTATTTATCCCGCGGTTGACCCTCTTGATTCAACATCAAGAATTCTCGCTCCCGACGTTGTCGGCATAGAGCATTATGAAACTGCCCGTGCAGTCCAGAGAATTCTTCAGAGATATAACGAGCTTCAGGATATCATCGCTATTATGGGTATGGATGAACTTTCTGAGGAAGATAAGCTTACTGTAAGCCGTGCAAGAAAGGTGCAGAGATTCCTTTCACAGCCTTTCTCTGTTGCAGAACAGTTTACAGGTATGCAGGGTAAGTATGTTCCCGTTAAGGAAACAATCCGCGGCTTCAAGGAAATTATTGAAGGTAAGCATGATGACCTTCCCGAATCTGCTTTCTTGTTCGTAGGAACAATTGATGAAGCAGTAGCTAAAGCAAAGAAGGGTTAATTTATGAGTTTTAAGTTAGAAATAGTTACTCCTTATGGTCTTTTATATGACGGAGATGCTGAAAAAATCATCGTCCGCACAACCGAAGGTGATGTAGGTATTCTTTCCAGACATTCAGATTATGTCGCATCTCTTGCAATCGGAACAACCCGTGTTTTCACAGAAAGCGGAGAAAGAAAGGCGGCTTGTTCCGGCGGAATGATTACCGTATCAAACGGCGTTGTCCGCGTAGTTGCATCAACCTTTGAATGGGCAGAGGATATAGATGTTGAGAGAGCTCTTAAGGCAAAAGAAAAAGCGGAGGCCAGACTTGAAAAGGCAAAACGCAGTGATTATGAATATAAGCTTGCTGAAGTAAAGCTTAAAAAGTCACTTGCCCGCCTCAACGTATCAGGAAAGAAGGATTAAAATAAATGGCTGAAAAATATGGTACAATTCCGAAGAAATTCACTCCCGAGTGGTGGGAATACTTCTGGATGTATTACAAAGTGTATGTTATTGTAGGCATATTCATACTTATCACAGGTGCCGTGACAGTCTATCAGATACTTTCCACTCCCAAGTACGATATTACAATTACCTATGCCGGGAATAGTGCCTTTACAGATGCGGTAAGCGATAAAGTTATGTCGTCACTTTCCCCTATGTGTAAAGATGTTGACAAAAACGGTAAAAAAGCTCTTAACTTTACACAGATAAATCTGTCTCCGGAACAAGGTATGGAGTATGCCAGCTCTATGCAGTCAAAGCTCTTTTTGTCGTTATCCGAAAAAGAGTCATATATCTACATTCTTGATGAAGCAACTGCAAAGCAGTATATAAAATCGGAAAAAGACAGCTCTTTCGCCCCGCTTGGCGACTGGTATAAGGGCGAAATTGATGAAAGTCATCTTTTTATTGCAAGTGACGGAACAAGTTTCGGTGTCAAGCTTACAGAATGTGCGGCATTTCAGAAAATTGCAAAAGAAACAGGAACTGATTTTTCAGGGAATTATCTGTTTTTAAGATACTATCCCCGAGAAGATCAGATTGAAAAGCAGCTTGCAGGATATAAAGCCGCTGCAGAACTTGCGGCAAAACTTATAACAGGATAAAAAAAGGGCTTTAAAAGCCCTTTTTTGGTACGTATTATGAAATTTATTTCTACTCCAAACTTACCAAAACAAAAAGTATCGCTTTTCATAGCAGATACTCATATTGAAGATGCCGTTGTAGTTACACCCCCAAAGACTGCCGTATTGCCATACGGATTACAAAGGCACGCAGACCTTACTTTCTGTCAGGTATCGGAAAACAAGGCAGTATGTCCGCCTGACACTTATGAATATTATAAAGAGGTACTTTCTCCTTACGGGGTTACTGTAATATGCGGAAAAACCGCACTCTCCTGTAACTACCCTGAAGATAGTGCATATAATGTTTGTATAGTCGGTAAAAAATGTTTTTTAAATAAAAGCGTATGCGATGAAGTATTATTTGACATACTTACAAGCGAAGGTTACGAAATAGTCTGCGTCAGGCAGGGATACACAAAATGTTCAATCTGCCCCATTGACGAAAACACGATTATAACTGCCGACTATTCCATTGCAAAAGAAGCGGAAAAGCTCGGTATGGATGTCCTGGTTATCACAAACAACACCATATGTCTTCCGGGATATGACAACGGATTTTTCGGTGGATGCGCCGGTATGGGTGACAAAGACCTGCTATTTATTAACGGAGAGCTTAAAACTCATCCCGATGGTGAAAAAATCCGTGCATTCCTGCATAATAAAAGCATAAAAATCAAAGAATTGAAGAAAGGACCTTTAACCGATATCGGTTCGATTTTACCTCTGATGATTTAAATACATAACGGAGGTGATATATTGGATTTAAACACAGCAGTCACACCGCCTGCAGGCACACGTCTTGAGGAGTTTGCAAAAGAAATAAGCGGTGAAATACTTGACAAATGCGAGAAAGGTCTTATATATAAAATTACGGAGAGTGAGTTTCCTTACATTTCTCCGTCAGATAAACACGCTATATCCGTCATTGCCATTAAAAATGCATCTCCCGATCCTGACAATGCATTAAATACAATGCACTACAAACGGCGTAAGGCACTTGTTACGGAAAGCACCCTTGATTATCTTAAGGAAAACAAGTTCCTTATAATAAACGGATTTGTAAATTTCAGGCTGGAAGAATATAAGAACGAGCTTCGTAAGCTCTGTCGCAACGCAGCAGAAGAATTCTCTGCCAGACGGGAATACGATGAGTTCCTAAGTATGCTTCGCTTCTTTGTATCAGTACAGATGCCGAAAGAAAACATTGTTCACGTAGTAAGAAGAAATGGCAATTTACGGATTCTCAATAAATTCAAGAAGGATATTACAGACTCCTATGCAAAAGAATTTGCTTTTGCCGATGAAGAATTCACAAGCGAGGATATTGCCCTCAGCGCTCTTATTACAATTTCTCCGCGGAAAATCATAGTACACGACAAAAAAGAAAATGATAAATTATATGAAACTGTTGCATCGGTTTTTCCCGATGTGGAATTCAAATAAAGAAGGTGGGCCATCGGGTCCACCTTCTTTTAACATTCCCATTAATCCTGCATTTGTTTTCTGTACTCTCCCGGTCTCATTCCGATTGTTCTTTTGAAAAGCTTGCAAAAATACATAGAGGAACTGAAACCGCAATCTGCCGCTATTTTATCAATGTTTGCCCTTGTGAACTGAAGTTTTTCGCAGGCTTTCTGAATTTTATAAGTATTTACATATGTTACAACGGAAACGCCCGTCTCCTTTTTAAAAAGGCGGCACAGATATGACTTTGTTATAAAAAATCTATCTGCAAGTTCATCAAGATTTTCCACCTTAAGGTAGTTTTCCGTAAGATATTTAACGATACGCGAAATAAGCTTGTTTTTATCGCTTACATATTCAGTATTATTATCGGCACATTGTCTGAAAAGCTGCATTATTTCTGCAAAAGCGATAAAATCATCATTGTCGGCACGCAGTTTCAGCAAAAGCTCTTTGAATTTTTCATAATTTGCTGAATCAAAAGTTATTTTTTTGTTTTCAAAGACGGTCAACAGCTTCTCTGTTGCTTCTTCCGTAAAAAACTTTTCTGCATAAGCCTTTTTAAAGTAAAGAAGATAACGGCTGTATATTCCTCCGTCCGTAGAATGAAGCTCATAGGGTTTAATAAAAGCAACGTCCTTCGGACCAAGCTCCACAAAAGTACCGTCAATAAGATAAGTACGATTTCCACGTTCAAGCACATAAACTTCATACGCATCGTGATAATGCATAAACGCCATTTTACCGCCTTGAGTACTCGAAAAATAGTCTATCTTCACATTTTTATCTAAAGTGTGATATATTACATCCATAAAAAACTCTCCAAAAAGCTTCAATTATGTCAATATAATATAATAATTTCAAAATAAAGTCAATATAATACATTGTTTTTATGATAATTTTGTTGTATAGTATAGGTAGTGAATTTTGATTTTTGGAAGGAGTATATATATGTATTACGAAAACAACAAAGCTAAAGACCTCAAAATCGCTTACATAGGTGGCGGTAGCCGTGGTTGGGCATGGATGCTTATGAGCGACCTTGCTCTTGAAAGATCACTTGAAGGTACAGTATATCTTTACGATATTGACCATCAGGCGGCAAAGAATAATGAGATAATCGGTAACGATATTCCCTATTACTATCCCGAATACAACAACTTCAAATATGTTGCTACCGAAACTGCAGAGGAAGCACTCCGCGATGCAGATTTCGTTATAATGTCAATTCTTCCCGGCACATTTGATGAAATGGAGTCTGACGTTCACACTCCCGAGAAGTATGGCATTTATCAGTCAGTTGGTGACACGGTAGGTCTTGGCGGACTTATCCGTGCACTTCGTACACTTCCCATTTATGAAGGCTATGCAAAGCTTATTGAAAAGCTCTGCCCCAATGCATGGGTAATCAACTACACAAATCCCATGACTGTTTGTACAGACATTCTTTACAAAACCTTCCCCGGCATCAAGGCAATCGGTTGCTGTCACGAAGTATTCGGCACACAGGATGTACTTATTGATGCACTCCGCGAGATGTGCGGTGTTGAGGATGCAACCCGTGACGACATCAAGGTTAATGTAACAGGTGTAAACCACTTCACATGGCTTACAGAGGCAAAGTATAAGGATATTGATATATTCCCCATTTATCGTGAATTCTGTGAAAAATACAGAAAAACCGGTCATTCAAGAGAAAAGGATGCAGACAAAAACTGGCTTAACCGCTACTTCAAGGGCGACCAGAGAGTTAAGTTCGACCTTTTCCTCCGCTACGGCTACATTGCTGCAGCAGGTGACAGACATCTTGCAGAGTTCTGCCCCTCAAACTGGTATATGTCATCACCCGAAATGGTTGACAGCTGGGGCTTCAGCCTTACTCCTGTAAGCTGGAGAAAGGACCGTACAAAGGACCTTATGGCGCAGAGCGACAGAATGGTAAAGCGTGAGCAGAAGTTTGAAATCAACCCCTCCGGTGAAAAGGGCGTTGCACAGATGAAGGCACTCCTTGGTCTTGAAGACCTCATCACAAACGTAAACATTCCCAACCAGGGTCAGATTCCCAATCTTCCCATCGGTGCAGTTGTTGAAACTAACGCATACTTCACTTCAAACAGCGTAACACCTATGTTCGCAGGTGAAATGCCCTCCGCTATCCTCGGTCTTACAGAAAGAATCGTTGCAAATCAGCAGCTTACTGTTGAGGCAGTTGTAAAAAAAGACCTTTCAATCGCATTTGAGGCATTCGTAAATGACCCCCAGAATAAGCTTGATATGGCTACATCAAAGAAGTTGTTTGATGAGATGATTGAGAATACCAAGGAATATCTTACAATGTACGAAATATAAGGGAATGTTAAAAATGCCCAGAACGCAAAACGAAATGAAATATTGAACGGAGTTTTTTATTAAATATTAAAACAAAGTGCCATCGAATGTTTTCGGTAAGAATTTGCGATGCAAATTCCGTATTGATTCGTTTTGCTACGAACAAACGTCACCTCTTCGTCGCAACGGGCGCTATAGTCGTATTTGCTTTGCAAATATCGACGTTGACGCTTTGTTGCTCCTCTCCCATTCAGAGCACGCATTCGCTACCACTCTGAACGGGGCCCGTTGTGTAGGGCTCCCAAAAAGTCCAAATGACTTTTTGGGAAAGAGACAAAACAAGAGTGCAACCATAGTTTTCCTATGGAAAACGTTAATTGCACCCCTTGTTTTGGCGGGCCTTCGGTTTCAACCTGCGGGTTCCGTTTGTCCGTTCTGAACATTTTTTCCTATTCCCATAACAACCGGGAATGTTAAAAGCAGCGTGACGCTGCACCCATATTGAACTCTTGGCTTATACAATTTCTTACACATAACAAAGGCAGAAACGGAATCCGTTTCTGCCTTGTTTTGTTAATATTTTCTCATTTCTTGCCTGTTGAGCCGAAGCCGCCTTCGCCACGGATGGTGTCGGTTAATTCTGTCACAACTTCAATATCTGCTTGCTCAACTCGTGCGATAACCATTTGTGCAATTCTCTCTTGTGGTTGGATTGCATAAGTTTCATTTGACAAATTCACAACAGGAACGCAAACCTCACCTCTATAATCTTCATCAATAGTACCTACACAATTAATCAATGTAATACCATGTTTGATAGAA
>JAZRTB010000040.1:0-2454 GCA_045651805.1 Clostridia bacterium | reverse complement strand
GGTTGAGTTTAAATATGCTCCCGAAATGTCAGACGGATGGGAAAAGCGTCTTGAAAATCTTAAAAATTTTGCTGACCGTGCGGAAAAATACGGTATCAGAATATTTATGTACATAAACGAGCCCAGATCAATGCCTCTTTCATTCTTTGAAAAATATCCCGAAATGAAGGGTACAATCCATGGTCAGTACGCTTGTATGTGTGTGTCCGCCCCCGAAACACAGAAGTATCTCTACAATGCGGTTGAGGCTCTTTGCAGTGCAGTTCCCAACCTTGGCGGTCTTTTCACAATCACAATGTCTGAAAATCTTACACATTGTAAATCGCGTCCAGTTGATATTCCTTGCGAAAGATGTAAGGACGTAAGAGCGTACGAGCTTGTGAAAACTGTTAACGGAATCGTTGCAAAGGCGGCACACAGCGTAAATCCCACAATTAAGGTAATTGCTTGGGACTGGTCATGGGGACCGAATAGCGAAATAACTGCCGAAGAAATCGAAAAAATGATAAAGGAAATGCCCGAAGATGTTATCATAATGGCAAAACGTGAAACTGCAGTTCCCTTTACAAGAGGTGGGGTAAGCGGTACAGTAAAAGACTACTCTATTTCTGTTGAAGGCATCAGTGCACAGAGTCAGAAGGAGTGGAAGTGGGCGAAAGAATCAAATCACGAAATTGCTGCAAAGGTGCAGATAAACTGCAGCTGGGAATGTTCAACAACTCCGTATATTCCCGTTTACAGAACACTTTACAAGCATCTTGATGCACTTCTTGAAGAAAAGGTTGACCACCTTATGCTCAGCTGGACTCTTGGCGGTTATCCGTCACCTTCAATCCGTATGATGGCGGAAGCCTTCTTTATTGAAAACGGAAACGAAGAAATTGATTTTGACAAGGCTATGGAAATTGTGTATGGTGACAAGGCTGAAAAAATAAAGTCTGCAACAGATAAATTCTGTGAAGCTTACAGCGAATTTCCGTTTGATATCGGTGTTCTTTATATGGGCCCCCAGAACGGTGGAGTAAGTAATATTTTCTACCACGAGCCGACAGGTTATAAAGCTACAATGACTTGTTATGCTTATGACGATGTGGAAAGCTGGAGGTCGATATATCCTGCAGATATTCTTGAAAATCAGTTTAGAATTGTAAGTGAAAATTGGGAAGATGGTATGGGACTTCTCGGCAACGAGGGTGAGCTTTCCGATATTTCCTATATCAGCTATTCTCTTTTCCGTGCATCTTATAATCAGGTTAAGTTCGTAAGACTTCGTGATGCATACATCGCGGACAAAAATGCGGAAACTGCAAAAGCACTTGTTGAAGTTATAAAGGAAGAAAAAGCTATTGCAGAAAAAGTATATGAAATTATGTGCCGTCGTCCCGAAGTCGGATTTGAAGCGGCAAACCACTACTACTACAGCAAGGGTATGATTGCAGAAAAAATCGTTAACTGTAACTGGCTTATCGAATATTACTCATAATAAAAGTGGGGGAGTGAGATGTTCACTCCCCCTTGAATTCCCCATAAAATAGTAGTGCAGGAATAATTCTGAAAAATAATAAAAATATTTTCAAAAAAGTATTGACAAACGAAAAACCTTTTGTTATAATAATCAACGTTGTCGGCAATGGCAACAGCCAAATGGGAGCATAGCTCAGCTGGGAGAGCATCTGCCTTACAAGCAGAGGGTCATAGGTTCGAGCCCTATTGTTCCCACCATTTTGGCCCGGTAGTTCAGTTGGTTAGAACGCCAGCCTGTCACGCTGGAGGTCGAGGGTTCGAGCCCCTTCCGGGTCGCCAATTATGCCTCTGTAGCTCAGTTGGTAGAGCAATGGACTGAAAATCCATGTGTCACTGGTTCGATTCCAGTCGGAGGCACCATTATGCGGGAGTGGCTCAGTGGTAGAGCGTCACCTTGCCAAGGTGAACGTCGCGAGTTCGAATCTCGTCTTCCGCTCCAAACACAAAAGACGCATAACGCGTCTTTTGTAATATGGCGCCATAGCCAAGTGGTAAGGCACGGGTCTGCAACACCCTTATTCCCCAGTTCAAGTCTGGGTGGCGCCTCCAGAAAAAAGCATCAATCTTGATACAAG
The DNA here is from genome assembly GCA_045651805.1 of Clostridia bacterium. GTDB lineage: Bacteria > Bacillota > Clostridia > UMGS1883 > UMGS1883 > UMGS1883. The sequence goes on along the minus strand of JAZRTB010000040.1, from coordinate 355 downwards.
ATTGGTGCTTTTTTCAATGAAGCGTTCCTGCGGAACATTAAGTCGCTTCGCTAATGAAGTAGTCTTCGACAATTAAGTGTGCCTTGCGGCACATTTAGAACGCTTCGCCTCGTAAATCTGCTAAGCAGATTTGCTTCATGGTGGCATAGCCGCCACTTCATATTTGCCGATGGGCAAATGCTTCATTATATAAAGGTAGGCGATTCAAATGCGTGAAGATAAATTATCCATTCAATCTATGGACTTTGCAGTAGAAATCATAAATCTTGTTAAAGAATTAAAATCTAAAAAAGAAAGCATTATTTCAAATCAAATCGGAAGAAGCGGAACCTCAATCGGTGCAAATATCCGAGAA
>JAZRTB010000039.1:0-13271 GCA_045651805.1 Clostridia bacterium | reverse complement strand
AAGAGTTACAAGCAACAATCACGGCAAAACTCAGGCAGACGTTGGTTCTGTATGGACAGATGCAAACGGCACAAAGTGGGATCTTATCCGTGTTGAAGATGCAAATAAGCTTTTCTTCCTTCAGCAGAAAAATTATAACCTTGCAACTACAAACTTTGGCTTTAACGGAAACATCGCAGGTCCTCTTACTTATGTGAGTGACGGTGTAAATACAGGTGCAATTACAGTTAATTCATATACTGCGACACAGACATTCCCCTCAATCAAGAATGTAGAACATACCTTCTACCTTGTACGTGATGGTGAAATGACAGAATTTGACAACCGAGTAACAGGCGTAAGCTATAAGGCTGATGAGCTTGTTGTTGTTGAAGAATATGACATTGTAAATCCCTGCACAATCGCAAACTCTCTTCGTGCGAACAGACCTGCAGGCGGATATACAGAAGCACCCTCAATCGCGGTTGGTGATGCTATATTCCACTATAAGCAGATTATTACAGTAAAGGCTGACGGTACAATCTTTACAGAGATTGACCACGAAGTTCTTACAGACCTTAACAGCTACGAAACCTACGGTTATCAGTTCTATCAGAGAGCTAATCCCTATGGTGGCGGTGCTTGGCGTCAGGTTCCCGGAACAAAGGAATTTACTGACGGCAAGGGCGTAAAATGGGATATTACAGAACCCTACGAATACACTAACGTGCCCGGAACTCCCTCTACAAATCTTCCGGTTCCCATGTCAAAAACTCTTAAGAAAGCAGACTGGGTTGATACAGATGTTGTTCCCAGCCGTATTCTTGACTTCATCCGTGATACAGATGGTAAGAACGTAATGGGTTATATGACAGGTTTCCTTCCCATTTATGACGGTGAACCTTCTGTAAGAAAGACAAAGACCAATTCAAACATCTATATGTACGACAACAAGGCTAAGGCATATCCCATCTTTGTTTCTTCAAGCGGAATTGCGGATAAGACAGTTCTTACTGCAGAGGGTAGTAGAATCCACGGTGTGTCTTACAGAAAATATGTTGACCTTCGTGACTTTGAAGAAAACCAGACACAGTACTATTCAATCGACCACGAAGATATGACATACTACTACGTTGACTTTGCAACAGCAGGCACACTTACACTTGACCTTGAAGCATCAGGATGTATCTATGACCTTACTAAGGTTGAATCAATAGGTAACATCACATATGAGCAGGTTGGCGATAAGATTCAGGTTACAAGCACAGAAAAGGGTTATCTTGTGCTTAAGGCATCACGTCAGCTTGAAGTAGAAAGTGCTTCTGTAAATGGCAACAATGCTGTTGTAAGATTTGTTAACTATGATGATGAAGAAAAGACAGTTAATGTTACAATCGCATCTTACGACGGAAACAAGCTTACAGGCGTTAAGATTGCAAAGAATGTAAAAATCGGTGCAAACTCAACATTAAACGGTGAATTTGCAGTTCCCGGCACAGGCGATACATACAAGGTGTTTATCCTTGATGCAAAGAACTCTATTACACCCGCAGGTAAAGATGCTGTAATTGAAGTGAAATAAAATTTATGTTGAAATAAAGAGCAAGCGTAGAAAAAATACGCTTGCTCTTTTGTTTCATATTTTATAAAAAATAATTTACAATATTTTCCATAAAATGGTTGACAATTGTCAAATATTCCCTTATAATTACAATATATGGTAGATGAGAGAGGAAGGAGCACTAAATATGATAAAAGGTACTATTACGGCGGATGGCAGACTATTTTTGCCAAAGCCTCTTTTGCGCTCTATGAATATTGAGGGTAGTACTAAAGTGATTATAAGCACAAAAGGGGACGATATTGTAATTAAAAAGGCAGTAAACTGCTGTGCATTATGTGGCGAAAGTGAAAAAATGATTGAGGGATTTCCTGTTTGCAGGCCATGTGCTGAAAAGGTTTCTGATTTGTTGAAACTTAAGTGAAAACAGGTGAACGCGGATAGCGTTCACCTGTTTTTATTTCTATCATTGCTATACATAAGATAATAAATCAAGCTGTTTTGTTGGTGTTCTATCATTGGTAGAAAATCTTTTTTATTATAATCCAGAAAATATGTAAAAAAAGTTGGAATTTGTCCTGCGAAATAGAAATTGTCTATTGAATTAAAGTAAAATGTGGTGTATTCTTATTATATATACTACGAATAGTGGGGTGCTTTGCAATGCTCAACAAAGAACGAAATTATGAGTTCCGTGAAAGGATGCTTGAAATACACAAAAAGGATATAAGGGATTTTTCTCTTACAGCTTCCGAAGATGAATTTGAAATCACAGACGGTATTCTTATCGCAATAGGAAAGGATGCTGATATTGTAACAGAAACTGCGGCGAAGGATTTTGCAGACTTCCTTCTTGTAAGTATGGAGGTTGGCGGTGCGGTTTCCGTTAAGTCCGATGTAAAGGGTGCAATTAACGTTAAAGTTGCGGATGAAACTATTGATATGACTGATGCTGACAGTACAAAAGGTTTCCGAATCGATACAGACAATGACGGTATTACTGTTTATGGCTTTGATGCAAGAGGGTGTGCCCAGGGTCTTTATTACCTTGAAAAAGTAATGACAAAAAGGAAAGCTCCTTTTATTAAGTTTGGCACAGTAAAGAAAAAGCCTCTCTTTTCACCCCAGATGCTTCATTCAGGTTTCGGTCTTGACAATTATCCTAACGAGCATCTTAATGCCATAGCCCACGCCGGAAGGGATGCAATCCTTATTTTTGTTGAGGATGTTGATAAAACTCCCTACGGATACCTTGATTTTAACGAGCTGATTTACAGAGCATCAAAATACGGAATTGACGTATATGCGTACAGCTACATAGTTAATAAATATCATCCCGAAGATCCACAGGCAAAGGCGTATTATGACGGAACATACGGCAGACTTTTCAGACAATGTCCCGGCTTCAAAGGTGTTGTGCTTGTTGAAAATGCACTTGTTTTTCCAAGTAAGGACCCGGCAGTACGTGCAGACACACAGCTTAAGGATAAAGTTGATGCAATACCCGTAGGAAAGCAGAGCACAACCGGTGCACCTGCTTACGATATGCCAATGTTTCTTTCGATGCTTAAGGAGCTTGTTCAGGCAAATAATAAGGACAGAGAATTTATTGTGTGGAGCTATGCTGTTCAGGCAAATAAAGATGAAGAGCTTCGTCACAGATGGATTGACCAGATTCCCGAGGGCTCAATTTTCCTTACAACCTATGATAAAAATATGGTACATATAAATAAAGCAGGGGCAAGAGTTTTCGTAACTGATTACTCACTTTCAAATCCTTATCCCGGTGAAAGATTCCTGTCAGACCTTAAATATGCTTCAGAAAAAGGACTTAAACCCTACGTTATGGCGAACACCGGCGGACTTACTTGGGATATGGGCGTAATGCCTTATCAGCCGGGGGCGTATCTGTGGATGGAACGTTATAAGTCAATCCTTGAACTTGCGGAAAAATATGGCGTATGCGGACTTATGGAGTCCCACCATTACGGCTTTTATCCTTCATTTATTGCAGAACTTGCAAACGAGGCTTTCCGTGACGGCAGTAATACAATGGAGGATATGCTTAATGAGGTGCTTGTTACAGAATTCGGTGATGAGCATATCGAAACAATCAAAAAAGCACTCCGCTGTATGAGTGACTCCAACGCCTGCTACACACGTTCAAGCGGTGACGGTTGCTCAACACTCCGTATCGGTGCGGCTTGGCCCCTTTCTGTAAGGCTTGGACTAAAACCGCCTACGGTGCCTTTTGCACATTTCGGTAACAGAATTGTAGCTGACCGTTACGAAACAACATGGAATCAGCGCTTCAGACTTAATGCGGAAATTATTCCCGAGGAGCTTGAATCATGGAAAGAGGCAGTAAAATATGCAAGCGAGGGTGTGGCTATTCTTAATACAATAGAAAACCCCAATGATAATCTTATGCGTCTTATTCTTCTGTGCAGATATATAGAATGTCAGTGTAAGAGTGCCGTTTGTGCGAAAAAATGGGTTCTTACAAAGCAGAAGCTCGATATGGCAAAGAAAGAAGATGTTCCTGCTATTGTTGAAGAAATGCGTGCTATGGCGGCAGAGGAAATAAAGAATGCAGAAGCGGCAATCGAATGTACAGACTACGATTCACGCCTTGGATGGGAACCCAGTATGGAATATATTGCAGATAGTGACCATCTCCGCTGGAAAATTTCACAGGTGAAATTCGCTTGCGAAACAGAGCTTGAATTGTATCTTAAAATGGCAAGGGAAGAAGAATAACTTGGTATATTGTTGTTGAAAGTAAGATGTGAAAGGCAGGTATTAATATGCTTAAAAAGGAAAGAAACTATCAGTTCCGCGAAAGAATGCTTGAAGTTCATCAGAAGAACTTGAGAAATTTTGATATTGTTGCGGAAAACGACGAATTTATTATAGACGACGGAATCTTTGTTGCAATCGGAAAAGATGCAGATATTGTTATTGAAACTGCGGCAAAGGATTTCCTTGATTATCTCATCACAAGTATGGACATTGGTGCAGTTCTCACCAAGAAGGAAAATGTAAAGGGTGCAATCAACGTTAAAATTGCAGATTCCTCTGTTGATATGATTGATGCGGACAATACAAAAGGCTTCCGTATTGATACAGATAAGGACGGCATCACCGTTTACGGTTTCGATGCAAGAGGTTGTGCACAGGGACTTTACTATCTTGAGAAGGTGATGACTATCCGCACTGCTCCTTACATAAAGTATGGCACAGTGAAGAAAAAGCCCCTTTTCTCACCGCAGATGGTACATTCAGGCTACGGTATGGACAATTACCCTAACGAGCATCTTGCACAGATTGCCCATGACGGACGTGATGCAATCCTCCTTTTCGTAAAGGAGCTTAATATGACGCCTTACGGCTATCTTGACTTTAATGAGCTTATTTACAGAGCCGCAAAATACGGTATTGACGTATATGCTTATTCTTATATGAAAAACACTATGCATCCCGAAGACCCCGGTGGATACGAATTCTATGATTCCACTTACGGCAAGCTCTTTAAAATGTGTCCAGGTTTCAAGGGTGTAATACTTGTTGAAAGCGGACTTTGTTTCCCAAGTAAAGACCCCAAAGCACTTAAAGGAACAGGCATCGTTGCTGACTATTCGCAGATTCCCACAGGACAAGTTACTCCTGCAGGATTCCCATGCTGTGATATGACGATTTTCCTTAACACAATTAAAGATGTTATCCGTAAATACAGAAGCGATGCGGAGCTTGTTGTGTGGACATATACTGCACAGCGAAACTCTGAAGAAGTAAGACATCAGTGGATTTCGCAAATTCCGAAAGACGCAACCGTTCTTATTACTTATGATAAAAATGATTACTACACAAATAAAGGTGGGATAAAGACCTACAGCCGTGACTATACCTTAAGTAACCCTTATCCTGCGGAAAAACTGCTTTCCGACATTAAGTTTGCTCACGAAAACGGTTACAAGGTATATGCAATGACAAACACGGGCGGTCTTACATGGGATATGGGTGTAATGCCTTATCAACCCGGTGCACAGCTCTGGATGAAGAGATATGAAAAACTTAAGGAGCTTGCGGAAAATTACGGACTTTCAGGACTTATGGAGTCACATCACTACGGATTTTATCCGTCAATGATTTCAAAGCTTTCAAATGAAATTTACCGTGATGTAAAGACTTCTCCTGAAACACTTCTTGACAATGTTCTTAAGCACGAGTTTGGTGATACCGACCTTGAAAAACTTAAGGAAGCACTCCAGTATATGAGTGACAGTAACGAATGTTATACCGCGTCAGGTCTTGACGAGTGTTCAACACTTCGTATCGGTGCGGCATATCCGTTTAATATCAAGCTTGAGCTTAAGCCTCCGACGCCTCCGTATGCACATTTCGGTAACAGAATAGTTGCGGCAAGGTATGACACGGAAAAGGGCTGGCAGATGCAGCACAGACTTTACGGCGAGGAACTTCCCGATGAAATTATCACTTGGGAAAAGGCTCTCGAATACGCTCATAAGGGTGTTGAAATTCTTAAAACAATTGAAAACCCCGGTGAAAATCTTGAAAGACTTATTCTTCTTTGTAAATATATTGAATGTCAGTGTGTAAGCTCTCTTAATATCAAGAAATGGTATCTTAAGAAGATGGAACTTGACCACGCTAAAAAAGACAGAGCGCTTCAGCTTGTTGAAGAAATGCGTGAAATTATGCGTGAAGAAATAAAGAATGCCGAAGCGGCAATTGAATGTACAGATTACGATTCTCGTCTTGGATGGGAGCCGAGTATGGAATATATTGCAGATAGTGACCATCTCCGCTGGAAAATCTCTCAGGTTAAGTATGTAATGGAATCCGAGCTTGAAGAATATGTCACAGCCGCAAGTATGGAGGACTAAAATTCCGGAGGTAAAGTGTTATGCTTAAAAAAGAAAGAAAATACGGTTTTCGTGAAAGAATGCTTGAAATTCATCAGAAAGGCATAAGAAATGCTGAACTTACACCTGAAAGTGATGAATTTGAAGTTAAAGACGGAATATTAATCAATATAGGAACAGACCTTGACAGCCACGGAGTTATAGAAACTGCGGCGTGGGACTTTACGGACTACCTTTATAAAAGTATGGATGTCAGTGCATCTGTAAGCAAAAAAACAGGACAGATAACTGTTAAAATTGCAGATTCTTCTGTTGATATGACAGATGCAGATGCTACAAAAGGTTTCCGCATAGACACAGATGCAGACGGAATCACAGTTTATGGCTTTGATGCAAGAGGATGTGCCCAGGGTCTTTACTACCTTGAAAAAGTAATGTCTATCAGAAAAGCACCTTTTGTGAAGTTCGGCACAGTTAAGAAAAAGCCTTTTTTCTCACCACAGATGGTACATTCGGGCTATCAGATAGACCGTTATCCCAATGAGCATCTTGCAGGGATTGCTCACGAGGGTAGAGATTCTCTCGTAATGTTCGTGAATGATGTTGACAAAACTCCCACAGGATATCTTGACTTTAATGAGCTTATTTACAGAGCCGCTAAATACGGTATAGATGTTTACGCCTATATCTATTTTGACAATCTGAAGCATCCCGAGGATGAGGGCGGAGTGCAGTTCTATGAAAATACATACGGCAAGCTTTTCCGTGAATGCCCCAGACTTAAGGGTATCATCCTTGTAGAAGGTAGCCTTGTGTTTCCGTCAAAAGATCCTGCAATACGTTCAGGACATCTTAATGAAAGCACAACTGTTATCCCCACGGGTAAACCAACAACTTCAGGGTATCCGGCATACGATATGCCTCTCTTTATGGAAACTATTTTAAATGCTATCCGTAAATACAATCCCGAAGCGGAGCTTGTGGCGTGGAACTACAATGTTGTTGGCAAAACTGAAGATATAAGACACGCATGGTACGACCAGTTTCCCGAAGGTACTTCAATTATGATGACCATCGGAAACCATTGTAAATATAAAAATAAGGCAGGAATCAAATGCTTTGCCGCAGACTATACTCTTACTCATCCCGCAATTCAGCAAGATATGCTTGATGACGCAAAATATGTGACAAGCCGTGGTCTTAAGGCATATGCAATGTCAAATACAGGCGGTATCACATGGGATATGGGTGTAATGCCTTATCAGCCCGGTGCTTACCTCTGGATGGAAAGATACGAGTCACTTGTTAAAGGTGCTAAAGAATGTGGTTTTTCAGGTCTTATGGAATCACACCACTTTGGTATTTATCCATCAATCATTACAAGACTTTCAAATGAAGTATTCCGTGATCAGTCAGTTCCTATGGAAAAGCATCTTGAGGATGTTATTGTTCACGACTTTGGTGCAGATAATGTGGAAAAAATCAAAGAAGCACTCCGCCATATGAGTGACAGTAACGCATATATGACTCATTCAAGAACAGACAGCGGTGCTGCTAACCGTGTCGGTGCGGCGTGGCCTCTTTGTATAAAGCTTGCCCTTAAAGTGCCGACTGTGGATTATGCACATTTTGGAAACCGCATTATGGGCGCGAAGTATGAGGATGAAGCAGGCTGGAATATGGATTACCGCCTTAATTCCGAACTTGTTCCCGATGAAATTATGTCATGGGAAAAAGCGGTTGAGTCTGCAGAAAAAGGTGTAGCAATACTTGAAAGCATAGAAAATCCCAATGAAAATCTCGAAAGACTTACTGCACTTTGTGGTTATATTGCTTGTCAATGTGTAACAGGTGTTCATTCTAAAAAATGGTATCTTATGAAGCTGGAACTTGACATTACAAAGAAAGAGCAGGTTCCCGAAATGGTAGCTAAAATGCGTGCTCTTGCAGCGGATGAAATCAAGAATGCAGAACGTGCAATCGGCTATGCAGAACTTGATTCAAGACTTGGCTGGGAGCCGAGTATGGAATATATCGCAGATCCCGAGCATCTTCGTTGGAAAATCGCACAGGTTAAATACGCCTCGGAAACAGAACTTGGCGAATATCTTACAGTAGCGAAAGAGGAAGCGTAATTTACTTCTGATACCGCAAAAAATGTACCATATAATAGCAATTTTTGAGCTTGATTTAACGAATTGATTTCTATATAATATTAACAATACAAAAAAACGAAAAAGGAGAAATAAAAAATGGATAAGAAAATTTGGGGTATTTTAATTCATCTTGGTAGAGGTATGTGGGGACAGTCGTATCCCACAAAGCTTAATGTTGATAAGAATTCATGGGATAAAGTTATTGATAAGTGTGCAGAATGCGGACTTAACACTATTGTTGTTGACGTAGCAGAAGGCGTACAGTGGAAATCACATCCAGAACTTTCAGTTGAAAATTCCTGGTCTTACGAGCTTATTCAGGATGAAATCAAAAAGGCAAGAGAAAAGGGTATAGAGCTTATTCCCAAGCTTAACTTTTCCGCAACACACGACATCTGGCTTCGTGACTATCACAAGATGGTTTCAACAGATGTATATTACAAGGTTTGTAAGGACCTTATTGAAGAAGCTTATGAAATGTTCCTTCACCCTTCATACATTCACATCGGTATGGACGAGGAAAACTGGAAGCATGCAAAGGATAACGAATACACCGTAATCCGTTACAAAAATACTTTTGTTAAAGACTTTAACTATCTTTGCGAGTGTGTTAAGAACACAGGTGCAAAGGTTCACGCTTGGCACGATGCATGGACATATCTTGATGATGAATTCCAGAATCAGCTTGACCGCGATGCTATCCCGGACCTTTGGATGTATTACTCATATCTTAAAGAACACTGGACACCTATCGCAAATCAGTCAGATTGGGAAAAGGACTACTACGAAACAGAGTTTGTACGCCGTTATGGTTATAAGATTGAATTTATCGAGGAAGACCCCTTTGTAACTCTTACAACTGAATTCCTTCATAAGTTCATCAAGGAAGGCAGAAAGTTCCTTCTTGCACCTTCTAACCTTTTTGTAAAGTGCAGTGAGGTTGACAGTGTTAAGTATATTAAAGATGTTTGCCCCGACCTTAGCTTGTTTGAGGGCTTGATGTCAGCACCCTGGGGGGCACTTACACCCGATAAGGACGACTTCCACCTTGAAGCAATAGAGCTTATAGGAAAGGCAAAAGAAGAATTCTATAAATAAGAAGGAGTAATTATTATGAGTAAGAAAACCTGGGGTATTTTGGTTCACCTCGGCAGAAATATGTGGGGTGACCTCCGTAAAACTAATGTTGTTGAATGGCAGGACGACGTATGGGAAGAAGTCGTTAAAAAATGTGTTGAATGTAAGCTTAACACAATTATCATTGATGTAGCAGAGGGCGTACAGTGGAAATCACATCCCGAACTTGCAATCGAAGGTAGCTGGAGCTATGAAAAGGTGCAGAATGAAGTTAAAAGACTTCGCTCACTTGGTATAGATGTTATTCCCAAGCTTAATTTCTCATCAGTTCACGATGTATGGCTTGGCGACTATGCAAGAATGATTTCAACAGATATTTACTATAAAGTGTGTAAGGAACTTATTTTTGAAGCTTATGAAATGTTCCTTCAGCCTGAATATATCCATATCGGTATGGATGAAGAAAACTGGAAGCACTTTAACGACCCCGGCTATGAATTTATCGCCGCAAGACGTGACGGTCTTTTAGTTCACGATATTAACTTCTTCAATGACTGCGTTAAGAAAGCGGGTGCTAAAACCCATATGTGGCACGACCCTTTCAACGACCTTGAGCCTGAATTCAGCAAGGACATTGATAAGGACATCTTCCCCTATGTGTGGATGTACTACTCATATCTTAAGGAAAACTGGACTCTCATTTCCGAGCAGGACGAGGAAGTAAGAGAGTGGTACAGAGTGCAGTTTGTAAAGCGTTATGGCTATACTGTTGAATATGTTGAGGAATCACCCTCTGTATTAAAGGCTATGGCTCTTCTTGAAAAGTTTATGGCAGAGGGGCACAAGTTCATAATGACAACAAGTAACCTTTACATAAAGAATTGTGAGGTTGACAGTCTTGAATTTGTAAGACGTAATAACCCCGACTTCTCTTGCCTTGCAGGTATGATTACAACTACCTGGTCAAACGTATGCGAAGAGAGAGAAGCTCTTATTATCGAATCTATCGAGCTTCTGGGTAAAGCAAAGGCAAAGTACAATCTGTAAAAATGCGAAATGCTAATTGCATTGTAGGGGACGGCCTCCCGGACGTCCCGTTCTGCGGGCTGCCGAGGACGTCAGCCCCTACTAACCAGCATTTCGAACTTAAATAAAGGAGTGTAAATTATGGCAGATATTATTATTGAAAACAAACGCTTTCGCCTTGTAGTGGGCGAGGACGCAATATCAAAAAGCTTTGTTATAAAAGCTAACGGAGAAGAATGTCTTATCCCCGGGGAAAAGGTGGCACTTTTCTCTCTTACAGAGAAAAGACCCTTTAATAATGAAGTAAAGCTTGCACACCCCAACAAGCGTATGACTTTTGAGGCAAACTCACTTCGCCGTGAGGGTAACAAGCTTATCATCGGCTTTGAAATGCTTGGATTCCGTGCTATTGTCCAGATTGATGAGCAGGATGACTACATCGGCTTCAAGCTTGTTGACTTTGAAGGTCACGACACAAGAGAGTGGTTCGGCGGACTTGATATGGACCGCCCGCCCGTAGATGTATTCAGAATGATTCAGCTTCCCATAAAGGAAAGAGAAAACTTCGGCGAATGGCTTAACGTTATGTGGGATGATAAGAGTGCGGTTAACGTTCTCGGCACACACCACTTTGCAAGAATTGATGCAGATAAGGCAAAGGGCGGCAAAATTATGTATGCCGAATCGCTTTTTGATATTCAGCTTAAGGAAGTTGGCGCGGCAATTATCGGCTGCGAAAAGGATGACCTTATGGACTGTATCGAAACAGTTGAAAATGACTTCGATCTTCCCAAGGGTGTTAAGAGCAGACGTGACAAGAAAAATCTTAATTCATCAATGCTTTGGATGTCTGACCTTTGCCGTGACAACCTTGAAGAAACCATTAAAGTAGCAAAAATGGGCGGATTCAGCAAAATCCTTATGTATTTCCCCTGCTTCTTTGAAATCGGTTGGGGATATGCTGCCTGCGGTGAGTATAAATATATAGACACATATCCGAATGGTATAGAGGACCTTAAGTATGTCATAAATCGTCTTAAGGAGGAGGGTATCACACCCGGTTTCCACTTCCTTCATACGCATATCGGCAGAGATACAAAGTATGCAAAGCCCGTTGCTGACCACAGACTTAACCTTAAGAGATACCTTTACCTTGCAAAGCCTCTCGGTAAAGACGATGACACTATTTATGTTGAGCAGAATCCCCTGGGTTGTCCCATGTACTGCAACAAGTACAATAACACAACACGTATTCTTAAATTCGGCGGAGAATTAATCAGCTACGAAAGTTACACAACCGAGCCTCCCTACTGCTTCAAGGGCTGTAAGAGAGGACATAATGACACCATCGCTACGGAGCATCCTCTTGGTGAAATAGGCGGTGTGCTTGATGTCAGCGAATACATAGCAACAAGCTACTACATTGACCAGACAACATCTCTTCAGGATGAGGTTGCTGACCAGCTTGCAGAGGCTTATAATGCAGGTATGGAGTTCATTTATTATGACGGCTCCGAGGGGACCAATGCACCTTACGAAATCTATGTTCCCTATGCGCAGTACAGAGTGTATAAAAAGCTTGATAAAGAACCGCTTTTCTGTGAGGGTGCGGCTAAATCACACTTCAGCTGGCATATGATAAGCGGCGGTAACGCATTTGATACCTTTGAAATGCACGAATTCAAGGAAATGCTTATAAAGCATCCCTTCGCAGAAGCACCTATGATGCAGAAGAACTTCACCCGTCTTAACTTCGGCTGGTGGGGATTCCGTGACGAAACAAGACCCGACATTTACGAATTCGGCACAAGTAAGGCGGCAGCGTGGGATTGCCCCATTACTTTGTCGTACAAGGCGAAGCGTTATGAAACAAACCCCAGAGTGCCCGACATTCTTGAAGTGTTGCGCCGTTGGGAAGATGTAAGAAGAATTGACTGGCTTACAGATGAGCATAAGGAAATGCTCAAGGACGAAAACACAGAATTCACACTTCTTATTAACGAAAAGGGCGAGTATGAGCTTGTTCCTTACTATCAGATTGAAATGGCTGACGAAAAGGTTACAGCATTCAGCTTTGAGAGAGCAGGCAAGAGCTACGTTACATACTGGCATAACTATGGCGAAGGTACACTTGAACTTCAGCTTGATGCAGATGTAAAGCTTGAACGTGACCTCGGCAAAGAGGAAATCGCTTTCACAAAGAACGGTAACACCCTTGTAATTCCTGCAAAGGAAAAGGCATACATAAGTGGCGATTGCGACGTTGAAACACTTCGTGAAGCATTTAAATCCGCTATTATCAAATAATTGTATAATAAGATAGCAAAAAAAAACACCGCTTGCACTTCGGCAATTTAGCGGTGTTTTTTTGTTATCAGTAATTTATAAATCTGTCCTTACCTGAGCCAATTCGTGTAACTGTTATTTTACGTTCCTTGCGGTCAACGGTCACAACGTCAAACAAAAGCTCCTTTTCGTTGCCCAGTTCTCTTTCCACGTGACATTCAGCAAGGAGAAGGTTTGCCGTTGCAATATAGGGAATTCCGCTTTCTGACGTCATAAGATAATCTGTGTGGAAGTGACCGA
>JAZRTB010000038.1:0-36288 GCA_045651805.1 Clostridia bacterium | reverse complement strand
ATAATCTGCAACGCCAACTGTTGAACAGTGAGCTCTGTGAGCTGTACCGAAAGCGTCGTTAACAAAGATTTCTGCAAGAGAAGCAAGGTCCTTGCTGAATGTTTCGATGTTCTTTGTTTCTTCTGCTCTGTAACGTGTGTTTTCAAGAAGAACGATGTCGCCATCCTTCATAGCTGCAACAGCAGCCTTTGCATTTTCGCCAACAACTTCAGCGTCAGCTGCAAATACTACTTCCTTGCCGAGCTTTTCTGAAAGTCTCTTTGCAACGGGTGCAAGTGAGAATTCAGGCTTGGGCTCACCCTTGGGCTTACCCATATGTGAGCAAAGGATAACCTTTGCGCCGTTATCTGCAAGATACTTGATTGTGGGCATAGCGCCTACAATTCTGTTTTCGTCTGTGATGTTGCCTTCTGCGTCAAGGGGAACGTTAAAGTCACATCTTACGAGGACCTTCTTACCCTGTACCTGGATGTCTTCAATAGTTTTTTTGTTTAACATTAAAATCACCTCATAAAAAATATATAAATTATAATTAATATCTTCTTGAAAGAGTCCCTGAAACTCCATCCTAATTATTATACCATTTTTTTCGATAATTGCAAGTATATTTTGCCCATTTTACGGGTAAAAACAGTATTTTTTTATCGATTTAAAGGCAAAAAAAGAGACTTTTTTACATTTTATTGAAAAAGCCTCTTTTTTACCGCTTGGATTGGTTAATATTTATTATTCTGCTTTAGATTTATACTCTGCTATTACCTTCTGTGCAATTACATCAGGAGCTTCTTCGTATCTTTCAAAAGCGAAAGTGAACTTGCCTCTGCCTCTTGTCATACTGCGGAGGTCTGTTGCATATTTACACATTTCAGCTTCGGGAACTTCCGCAACAACTTCGCCAAGGCCGTCACCGATAGGATTCATACCAAGAATTCTGCCGCGACGCTTATTGATATCACCGATGATATCGCCCATAAGGTCCTCGGGCATAATAACTTCAAGATGACCGATAGGCTCAAGAAGAACGGGACTTGCCTGTGTAAGACCATCCTTATATGCGATGCCTGCCGCAACCTTGAACGCCATTTCCGAAGAGTCAACGGGGTGATAAGAGCCGTCTACCAATACTGCCTTAAGACCTACTACAGGATAGCCTGCAAGAACGCCCTTCTGGATAGATTCCTGAAGACCCTTTTCAACTGCGGGGAAATAGTTCTTGGGAACTGCACCGCCCACAATCTTTTCTTCAAAGATAAGCTCTGTGCCTTCGTGACGGCTGAATTCAATCCAAACATCGCCGAACTGACCGTGACCGCCTGACTGTTTCTTATGTCTACCCTGAACTTTAACAGGCTTTCTTATAGTTTCTCTGTAAGCAATCTTCGGCTCTTCAAGGCCCATACCTACACCAAATTTTGTCTTAAGCTTGCTTGAAATAACATCAAGATGAAGCTCGCCCATGCCTGAAACAAGCATCTGCTTGGTTTCCTTGTTGTTTATAACCTTGAAGGTGGGGTCTTCTTCACGAAGCTTTGAAAGGCCCGCACTGATTTTTTCTTCATCGCCCTTGGCCTGGGGGATAACTGCCATAGTGATTACAGGCTTGGGGAATTCGATTTCATCCACAGCCTCTGCACCCTGCTTTGCGAGAGTATCGCCCGTAAGAGTACAAGCAAGCTTTGTAGCCGCACCGATATCGCCTGCTTTAAGCTCGGGAACTTCTTCCTGCTTTTTACCGCGAAGCGCATAAAGCTTACCTATTCTTTCGCTTGCGCCCTTTGTTACGTTGTAAACTGTAGAATCAGCCTTAAGAGTACCACTCATTACACGGATAAGAGAAATCTTGCCGTAAGAATCTGCAAGCGTCTTGAATGTAAGAGCATTAAGGTCTGCCCCTGCATCGCAAGCGGGTGTAGTTTCTGCCTCAACGGGAGAAGGAAGATATTTAAGCATAGCATCCATAAGAGAACGCACCGCAAATGTTTTACCGGTACAGTAACCGCCGTAAACAGGAACAACCTGACCCTGCTTAACACTACCCTTAAGAACTGCACGCATTTCTTCGTCGGTGATTACATCGCCTGCGAAGTATCTTTCAAGAAGTTCATCACTTGTAAGGGCAACCGCCTCAACAAGCTTATCATGATATTTATCGTAACTTGCCTGCATATCTGCAGGAATGGGAATTTCAGTTTCAACATCGTTTTCAACAAGGTATGCCTTTGCACTTACTACATTTACATAACCCTTTATATCCTTGCCTTCCTTAATCGGAATTCTGAAAACTGCGGCACTTGCGCCGAATTTATCGTTAATCTGTTCAACTACCTTGTCAAAGTTTGCATTTTCATCATCCATACAGTTGATGAACATCATTCTTGCCATACCGCGTTCTGTGGCGGCTTTCCACGCTTTTTCAGTACCTACCTGCACGCCACTCTTTGCATTGATAACGATAAGAGCACTTTCTGCCGCATGGAGGGCACCTGCAACTTCACCTTCAAAATCGAAGTACCCGGGTGTGTCAATCAGGTTAAGCTTTGAATCAGCTATTTTAGGAGTACGCCACACACAGGGCGCCATTGAAAGGTTAACTGAAATTTTTCTCTTGATTTCTTCTGCATCATAGTCACTTACAGTTGTTCCGTCTGAAGTCTTACCGAATCTTTCGGATGCGCCGGCTTTATATAAAATCGCTTCTACAAGCGACGTCTTTCCTGCTCCGCCGTGTCCTAATACTACTACGTTTCTGATACTTTCTCCACTAAATACGTTCATTGCCTTAACCGTCCTTTCCACGAAGTATAAACCGTGTTTTTTTTCGGTTTATAGGGATTCTTCGTTTTTAAAATATTCGGAGATGTTCTCCGTATATATATTTTACTATATTTATACTTTTGTATATAGACGTATAATGCATAATAATTTATTTTTTAATTCGTCATTTTGCACAAAGGATTTAAAATATTTTTATGTTTTTTAGGCATTTCGACAAGAAAACGAAAGAAAAAGCAAAAAAGTGGGTGTAAAGAAACCGAGTTTCTTTACACCCACTTTGATTGGGGATAGGAAAAAATGCTTCAGAACGGACAAACTGAGCCCGAAGGGTGGAACCGAAGCTGTATGTGTATACAGCGAGGTGAAGTTTGTTCGTAGCAAAAAGGCACAAAAACGAAGAAAAATCGAATAAAATGAGATTTTTCAACAAAACAAGATATCTTTATGATTTACAGACTATCTGTGTTTCGTATTATTATCGCCTTTTTGCGGTCTGGACTTTTTTTACATCCCCTTTTTACTTATGCCAATGACGTTTGTTTACTAGGAGCATTTTTGTGATTCTGAATTTCCGCCTGCAGATGCTTTATTGCAGGGAAATAGAAAATCAGCAATGTAGCGATAGACAAAATCCATCCGATAGGCCAGATGAGGTACAGGAATGTAAGATTCTGCGGACAAAGCGGAAATACCACATATACCCACACAAATCTTATTGCACACATATAAAGCATTGTTGCAACGGCAGGAACAATAGGTTTACCCATTCCCTTAAGCACACCGCCCATAATTTCATTTATACCGCAGATGAAATATGTACTTGATACAAGCACCATTTTCTGACTTGAATACTTTATAACCTCGGGTGTGGACGACATTATGGATGACAATTCTTTTGAGAATATTGCCGAAAGAAGTCCGAATGTAAGACCTATGGAGGTTGTTATAAGGACCGCACGCACAATCGCCTTTTTAACTCTGTCGAAATTACCTGCACCGATGTTCTGTGCAATATACGGCGTTGCCGCAAGGGACGGCGAGTAAATAAGCTGATACATTATTCCGTCAAACTGGTTTGCAATGGAAACACCGGTTGTTGCGGCGGCACCGAAGCTGTTTACTGTCGCCATAATTATAACATTTGCAAAAGAGTACATGGCGCTCTGCATACCTGACGGAACGCCGATAAAGAGAATTTCCTTAAGTTCCTGCACATAAAAGCGCATTTTCTTGAAGTCAATGGGAATATCCTTATGCTTAAGAACGCAAATAAGTCCCCATCCGCTCATTACTACCCAGCACATAATATTTGCAAGGCCGACACCTATTATTTCCATTTTGAACATGGCAACAAGCAGAAGCGTAGTTATAACTTTCATTATACCGCCGGTGATAGAAATACGCATCTGTTTTTTTGTGTCGCCTGCCGCTCTGAGCATTGCACCACAGAAATTAGTTATAAGAAGCAGAGGTGCACCAATGAAATATATTCTGAAATAGATAACCGCATTGGGAAGAATTTCGGGAGGGCATTTTGTAAGCTTCAGGAAAATTTCCGCACAGCTTATACCGATTATCATAAGAATTATACCGCCGACGATAGCCGCCAGAAGTGCTGATGTAGCCGCTTTACGCACCTTTTCACGGTCACCGCTGCCGATTCTTTTGGCAACTGCAACGTTAGCACCGGCGGAAAGTCCTACAAAAAGACTTGTGCAAAGAGTTATAAGCGTTCCCGAAGCACCTACTGCACCAACGGCATTGTCGGTGGAGTATATCTTCAGAACAGACATATCAACAACATTGAATAACGTCTGCATTACATTCATCACTATAATGGGGAACGCCATCGCAAGAAGTCCTTTTGTAATAGGACCTTGAAGAATATCTACATTACTTTTTTTCATAAAAATCATCTCTTTTCTTTAACAACATAGGAATTATAGCACTTTTTTTCACAATATGTTAGGTCTTTTTATATTTTAACTTGCACAAAAGATAGATTTGGTGTATAATTTTCACGGTGATAGTATGAAGTATAATATTAATGTTACAAAAAGTGCATCCGCACCTCACAAACACAAAAACTACGAAGTCATTGTTTATATCAGCGGAAACGGTCATTTTTGCACACAGGATAAAAAAACGCCCGTTTCTGCAGGGAATATTGTTATTGTTCCGCCCGACACTCTGCACTTTTCACACCCCGATATAATTCCCGAACGAATTTATATAAGCGGCGAATTCAATCAGATTTTCAATATTTCCGATCCCGTTGTGATTTCCGACAACGAAAAAAAGGAGGGTGCCCTCCTTGCAAATATGATTTACAACAACCGTTTTGAAAATCCCGACTATGTGGCATCTCTGTGCAATGCCTTTGCTCATTTTCTTCTTCAGAATATTAATCTGTACGACACGATGACACTTGCACTGAAGGAAGTTGTTTATGAAATAACGGAAAACTTTCACGATCCGAATATTAACCTGTGTAACATACTTAACAAAAGCGGTTATGCAGAGGATTATATCCGTGCACAGTTCAAAAAACAAATGAGTAAAACCCCGACCGAATTTCTTACAGATGTCCGCATACAGCATGCACGCTATCTGATTGACGTGTACGGAATTCAGATGTCCCTTTACGAAATTGCAGAAAAATGCGGTTATACCGATTACATATATTTTTCACGCAGGTTCAAACAAGTAATGGGGATTTCTCCGCAGAACTATAAAAGATTATTGTAATAAAAAAGCAGGCTGAGCCTGCTTTTTTATTACAACAAGAATATTCCGTTTTCTTCACATTCTTTACGCATAGCCTCCGGCCATACGCTTACCTGCACTTCACCGATATGCGCTCTGCCCAGCATCTGCATACAAAGTCTTGACTGACCGATACCTCCACCGATTGTAAGGGGAAGCGTTCCGTCAGCAATCATTTTATGATAATCAAACTGCATTCTTTCAAGCTTGCCTGCACTTTCAAGCTGTGCTTTAAGAGATGCCGCATCAACACGGATACCCATTGAAGAAAGCTCCACACTTCTGTCAAGAATATCGTTCCACACAAGAATGTCACCGTTAAGCGACCAGTCGTCATAGTCAGGTGCGCGGTCATCGTGAGGCTGTCCGCTTCTGAGCTTTTTACCTATCTGCATAAGGAATACCGTCTTATGTTCACGGGTTACGGCGTGTTCTCTTTCCTTCGCATCAAGTTCAGGATACATATCCTCAAGCTCCTGACTTGTTACAAAGAAAACTTCTCTTTCAATAGTCTTCTGAAGTCCGGGGAAAGACACACAAAGAGCACTCTGCGTATCAGCCGCTGCCTTCACAATTTTACTTACAATATTTTTAAGGAAGTCAATATTTCTGTCTTCGGGCTTAATAACTCTTTCCCAGTCCCACTGATCAACAAAAAGAGAATGGATGTTATCCATTTTATCATCACGGCGGATAGCGTTCATATCTGTATAGATACCCTCGTCAGTCTCATAACCATAGCGATAGAGAGCCATTCTCTTCCACTTTGCAAGGGACTGTACGATTTCTGCCACCTCACCCGTTTCCTTCATGTCAAACTCAACCTTACGCTCTACACCGCTGAGGTCGTCATTGATACCGCTTGACTTGGAAACAATAACGGGAGCTGTGACCCTGTCAAGGTTAAGCTCCGAGGCAAGCATACGCTGGAAGTTATCCTTTATTATTTTAATTGCACGCTGCGTCTCTCGGAGAGTCAGCTTCGCATCATAATCTTTAGGCAAAATCAATTCACTCATAGTTAAAATACCTTTCCTACTTTTCTATTCTTATATTTTACCGCCATACAACCTTTTTGTCAATGTTTTTCTGCACAAAAACGGAGTGCCGAAGCACTCCGTTTTAATAAAACCGTTATGTAATTATCAAGCTATGTCGCTACCGCCATGCCAGTAACAATAGCTTTCACCATATGCTGCAGGAGCATGACACTCTGTGCAATAGTTTCCTGTATCACAATCATGACAGAAACCATAGTTTTCATCGTCTATTACAGCAAGATTTTCTTCAGTAATTATTGTTTCGCAATACTGACATTCTGAATGTGTAAGACCATCCACACACTCGCTGCAGAATTCACCTTCACCAAGGAATCTTGTATAACATTCAGGACAATCTTTAAATTTGGCTTCACAGTCATCACAGTATTCGCTTTCACCGATAAACTCGTCACCACAGTTTACACAGTCTTTTAACTTTTCACTGCAATCGTCGCAATAGTCACCGCTACCGTCAAACTCGTCGCCACATTCTTTACACTCAATCTTGTCATCCTTGTCACTGCTACTTCCGCCACCTGATGAGTTATTTACAGCAAAATAAATACCAATACCGATAGCCGCAACAACAAAAAGTGCAATCAGGATAATAAGAATAGCCTTAAGAGGGCTCTTTTTCGGGGGCTCTGTACCATAAGCTGCATAGCCGGGATCATCATAATATGCAGGTTCTGCAGGAGCAGAAGGCTGTGCATAAGTCTGAGGCTGTGCCTGAGGTTGTGCATAAGGCTGTGCATAAGGCTGTGCATAGGACTGATTCTGAGCACTTGCACTTTCTCTGCCGCATACCGGACAAAATCTTGCACCGGGATTCATCTGTGCGCCACAATAAGGACAATTCATTTTACATACTCCTATCTTTTGTAAGTCTACAATACACATTGTACCACAACAAATTCCATTTGTAAAGCATTATATTTTTTTATATTTCACAAGCATAAACGCCCACCTTATATCATCTCTTGAAACAGCGTTTACAATGTACATAAGTAAAACATAAATTACAACGTAAGCAATAATTCCCGCCAGAACTCCCGTCGGAAAAACAATTCTTGAAAGAACCCACGCCCCTGCCATGCACCCCACGGCAGAAATAAGAAACGAAATTCCGAAGTTCACATCCGTAATTTTTGAAAGACGACAAACACTCAACGATGCGTTAAAAATTTCTTTAATATACATTACTATTATGTATCCTGTAAGTGCTATTTTCGGAAGCAACAAAAAAAGCAGCACTACATTTATTACCCCTTCGGCTACATTGTATACCATTGAATACACTTGTTGTCCAAGTCCCTTAAGGCATCCGTCTGTGACGCAATCCATGTAAATTACCGGCACAAGCGGAGCAAGAATCCGTATATAAAAAGCTGCCTCGGCATTTTTGTAGACCGACAGTCCGATATCATCGGCAAAAAAGAGCATTATTCCCATAACCGAAAAGCTGAATATTGCCCCGATTCTTAAAGCACGATTGACAATGTAGCTTATCCCTGCTTTCTGATTTTTCATCTGTGCATCGGTAAGCCTCGGAACAAGGACCTCCCCCAGCGCCGTAAGAAGCGCCGCAGGGAACATAATGACAGGCCACGCCATCTGTCCGATTACCCCATAAGAAGCGAATGCTCTTTCCGTGCCCATTCCCGATTTTTTAAGCCCCGCAGGAATTATAACCTGCCCCAGAGAGGAAAGTCCCGTTCTCATATATGCACTTACAGCAAGAGGCATAGCCGTTTTCAGAAGATGCGGAAGGTATTTTCCTGAAGTTTTTCGTTTCGGTTTTCTCATCATCTCAAAACAATAGAGAATAAACAATCCCGTCATAAACACATATTCTCCTACGATTGAGCCTACGGAAAGAATATCGGCAGGAAACACTCCGCGTTCAAGAAGACGGGAAAACAAAAAGACAACAAAGCCTATGCGGAAAAGTTGCGATATTATTTGCACAAGGACAAGGCGTAAAACCTTCTGTTTCGCAGAAAAATATCCTTCAATACAGCCCCCAAGCGAAATCGCAGGCATCGTCAATGCCAGCATACGGAGGGGGACTGCCGCCTCCCCGTTTCCTACATAACCGACAGAAATAATCTCCGCAAGAAAGAAAAGTCCCGTCCCTGCCAGAATTCCGAAAAAGGTCGCATACCTGAAAGCACACCGCATAAGAGATACGGGATATTCGTTTCCTGTACTGATTTCCTCCGCCGCAATTCTTGTAACGCTGAACCTGACGCCGGATATACTTATGGTGGCAAAAACCGCTCCCACAGAAGATATTATTCCGAAGACGCCTAATTGCTCCGCTCCGATTTTTGCGGCAAGGTATGCCTGAAAACAAATAGTACAAAACCGAAGCCCTATACTTGTCGCCGCAAGAATAAGCGTATTTTTCATAAGCAAAGATGCACTTTTCATATTTATCACCCGTACAATATATGAAAAGCGCATCTGTTTTATTTCACAAAAAGAAGCGTGCCGCTTCATCCATTTTGCATCCGGACGAAAATCAAACACGTCAACTATTGCTTGCGATTAAATTATGAAATTTCCTATGAATAAAAAAACAAGCCCACCCAGGGCATTACGTCCCCAAGCAGGCTTTTTAACAAATATTTAGTTGAGAATGTATACACGGCAAGGTCTTCTGCCGAACTGAATGCATTCATACTGTGTTCTGTGGCAAAGGTCAACTCTCTTACCCTTGATTGCTCCACCGGTATCAGCGGCAACTGCATAGCCGTAAGACCAGCTACCATCTATCGCCTCAATATAAACTCTTGTTCCGAGAGGAATAACGCTGGGGTCAACTGCGATAACGCCCTTATCAAGCGGAACGCCTGTTGCTGACTGTCCTGCATAACCGCCATTCTCTTCTGCAGAAAGGTCATATGCTGTAGCTTCACAGTCGATATAGTAAGCATAATCAAGCTTTGACACGTCTACAGAAACGCATTCTGAAACATAACCTGTTTCCTCCATTGCATTATCTGTACCATAGTCTACAACCTTGCTTACCGCCGGCTTTGTAACATATGATTCTTCAACTTCTCTTGAAACCTCTACACCGTTTTCGTATCTGATTGAGTAAACTACTGTACGTTCACCCTCAACGCCTTCACGAACTGTAACAGTTTCACCTTTGTCAAGAGCCGCATTGATTCTCTTAACAATGCTGTAGCCTACAGGCTGAATCTCTGTTACGGTACTGTATGTAACAAGTGCACCGTCTTCTGTGATTTCAGGAATGACACCTTCCGAAACGGGAGCTTTTGCATTTATTGCAGTAATAATTTTGTTTGATGAAAGATAGTTGCTGAGAGCCTTGCTTCTCACATCCTCAATACTGCTGTATCCGTAAGGAGCAGCAAGAGGAGTTATAACATTAACCATCATTGTAGCTGCTGCACATATTATCGCAAAAACAACTCTGGTCTTTTTACTGATAAACATTTAAACACGTCCTTTACACTGCCTCATTATAATAGGGGAATTGACATTTGTCAAGCTTTTTTGCGTTTTTTGTTATAACTTTGTAACAATTTTTTAAAAATTTGTGGCATAAAAAAAGTAAAACCCCTACATATTGGGGTTTTACTTTTAATTATATTTGTTACATTTTATAGATTTTTTTCGCAAATATGACTGCATTAAGTGTAAATTGTGTAATATTTTTTGCAATTTTTACTTAATTTTTTTAGCTTCCATATAGAATCGTTTCTCATTTGCCTCGCCCATTGAGAAGGTTTTTCTGGGAAGTGCACCGTCTTTTATAACAGTTTCAAAAAGACTGCTCTTGTCAGGCTTCGGGAGTAAAATTCCCACTGCACCATCTTTTCCCGAAAGTTCTTTTGTCACATCATCGCCGTGGATATAGTCAACTTCCGCACCGATTTCGTCAAGATACTTCTGCACAGTACCTACTGCAAGAGGGCTTGTGGGTCTGCCGATATAAAGAGGCAGTTCTTCCCCATCCTTTGTGATTACAATTTTTTCGTTGCCGTTGTCAAGATTTGTACAACCGAGAGCTTCGATAAGTTCACGGATAAACTTGTTCTTATCATCAATGCCGAACACAACCCTGTGGATAGGCTCAAATTCAAGAACATCATCGTGGATATTTTCAAGCTCGATAAGGCAGAAGCGTGCAGGATGAGTTTCCTTTTCCGCATCGGAAAGAGTAGCTTTGATATTTTCCCAGCAGGTTTTAGCCGTTGCAAGGGAGTGGTTTCCGTCACCTACCGCAAAAACAAGACCGTCGGGGGAATTTTTCGCAAAGGCTTCAACGCGTGCGATAAGCTTATCTGCCTCTTCTCCGTCTACAAGCCAGCCTGCAAGATGACCGCCGTCCTGCATAAGCTCAAAATCGTAAACCTTTTCGCCCTTTTCAATCTTTTCGATGATAGTCTTTTCCTTGTCATCTGCAAGGAGCATAACGTGAGGAAGCTCAAGCGGGGCGTTTTCGCGGATTTTTACACGGGGAGGGATTCTTTCAAGAACTGTACCTTCAGTAGCTCTTATGGGGCATTTCACGCCCTTGTGGAAATCGTAGTCCTCAAGGTCAACTGCACCAACTACGCCCTTTCTCACTCTTCCGCCTGAAAGAGTACGTTCAATATAGATAAAGCAGTTCTTGTATGTTGTGAAAAGACCGCTTTCCATATATTCTGCCATTTTTGCATTGATTTTTTCAATTCTTGCATCGCCCTCGGACAAAAAAGCCTCGGGATACACAAGATTAAGTGTGCTGGGGCTGTCCCCTGCAATTTTTGAAACCTTTTCCCAGTATTCAGGCTGTGAAGTGTACTGGTCGCAAGCTACAACCGCCCACTTTGTAAGGTCGCCTTCCTTGGGAAGCATTATGTCTGACTTATAAAAGAATGCCATATATATCCTCTCCTTCTTTTTCGGAGCTGACGGATACTATAAACCCGTCAATCTCAATTATTTGTGTGAATACGTCTTTTTCAAAAACAGACGGACAATCCACCGATTTTTCGCCGAAAAGCTTCACTTTGCTTTCAAAGGTTGTCCATTTTTCAAAAAATTCTTTGTCGGTAATATTCTCTGCCTGCATCTTTACAAAACGGGCGAGAATTCTTTCTTTATTATTGATACTCCGCACTTTTTCGCAGTCCACACCTACGGGATTTTCACTTACAACACAAACAGTCAGTCCATCCGTATGAGAAAGTGAAAATTCCACTCCGTCTGTGTAGGGTTTGCCGTTTTGAGTTCGCTTTATCAGAAAATTATCCTTGCCTGTAAAGCACTTAAGCGAAGCTTTAATAAAGGTTTCGCTTTCGGGATTTGAAAAAGTATAATAAAGCTTTATCATTCCATTTCACCAAGCTCATAAAGGATTATCGATGCAACCGTAAGGGGTGCAGTTTCTGTGCGGAGAATGCGTTTTCCCAATGTTACGCTCTGCAAGCCCGCGTCCTTTGCAAGCTTAATTTCGCTTTCGTCAAAACCGCCCTCCGGACCTATCATAACGGACACGGTTTTGGGAGTTTTTCCACGAAGAGCACTTTTAAGAGAAACCTCGGTTTCTTCTTCGTAGGGAATAAGGGCAAGGTCAGCTTCCGCTGCCATCTTCACCGCCTCTTTGAAAGAAACGGAGTCTTTAACTTCCGGCACAATTCCCCTTTTACTCTGCTTTGCCGCCTCCTGTGCGATTTTACGGAGTCTTTCTACCTTTGCACTTTTGTCAAGCTTTGCCACGGCACGCTTTGTATCTACGGGCACAAGCCTTACCGCACCGATTTCCGTCAGCTTCTGTATAACGGTTTCAAGCTTGGGATTTTTGGGAACTCCCTGAAACACCGTAAGCTGAACAGACGGCTCTGTGGGAGCCGTGTAGGATGCCGAAATTTGTGCAGTTACGTCTTTATCATCAAAATCTGAAAGAACTGCATCGTAAAACATACCCTCGCCGTCGCAAAGAGTTACGGCGTCGCCTTTTTTCATTCTTAAAACACGGCTTATATGCTGTGCCTCATCACCTTTTATTGTGGCAATATTTTCATTGATATCTTCTTTATTTATATAGAAGTTAGCCATTCGCTTTCCCTCATTTTGATATTATACAATACCAGTCATTTTCTTTTTTGATTTCCTGAATCCGGAAACCGTTTTCCTCAATTGCCGCCTTAACCTCGTCAATACGCATTTCAATGATACCGCTGGCAACAAATGTACCACCGTCTTTTATGTAGCGTCTGACATCGGAAGCAAGGGGGATTATAACGTCTGCCACGATGTTTGCAACAACAACGTCATACGGACCGCTTTTCTCCGTATCTTCCTTGAAATTCTCGTCAATAAGGATATTTCCGTCAAGAACGGTGTACACATCCTCACCAATTCCGTTAAGTGCCGCATTGCTGTATGCAATCTTTTTACAGTTGGGGTCAATATCCACGGCTCTTGCCTCTCCTGCACCAAGCATAAGGGCAATAATTGAAAGAATACCGCTTCCGCAACCAAGGTCAAGCACCTTGTCTCCCTTTTTCACAAGGGTGTCAAGAGTTTCCACACAAAGACGTGTAGTTTCGTGCTGACCGCTGCCGAAGGTCATACCGGGGTCGATATTGAAAACAATCTTGCCGTCACCGTCGGGAATTGTTTCCCACTCGGGCTTGATAACAAGTCTGTCACCAACGTAGATGGGCTTGAAATACTGCTTCCAGTTGTTTTCCCAGTCTTCCTCGTGCATTGTATCAAGCTCCACACGAAGACTGCCGAACTGATCCTCTGTGTCAATGCTCTTGAATGCGATAAGGTCGTCACGGACACTCTGAAGGAGTTTATGTCCGTTTTCATTATCGCTTACATAGATTTTAACACGGGTTTCGCCCGACATTTCTTCAACGAGCTTTTCGTCAACATAATCCCAGTATTGCTTGTTGTTTTCAAGGAAGTCCTCAAAATCGTCCTTGTCAACAATTTCAACACCGGTTACGCCAAGATTATAAAGTCGTCCGCAAAGGGGGTCAATCCCTGCGGGAGTTGTGTATATACTTACCTGAAGCCAATCCATAGTATAGCTCCTCTCATTATTTAAAATACTCTTTTATCTTTTCAGAGAATTTCTTACGCTGATTATAATTTTTCTCATTGCTTTCTTTTGCAAATTCTTCAAGAATTTCTCTCTGTCTTGATGAAAGATTCTTGGGAACTTCCACAATTATTCTTACATACTGGTCGCCACGCTGACCTGTGCGGATTGAAGGAATACCCTTTTCCTTAAGACGGAATTTAGTGCCATGTTGAGTACCTTCGGGGATTCTCTGTGTAACCTTACCGTCAATTGTGGGGATTTCGATTTCGCAACCGAGCGTTGCCTGAACAAATGTAATCGGAACGTCTACAAGCACATTGTTTCCGTCACGGACAAAGACATTATTCTTCTTAACGTAAATTGTAATAAGAAGATCTCCCGCCGGACCTCCACGCATACCTGCTTCGCCCTGACCTCTTACTGAAACTGTCTGTCCGTGGTCAATACCTGCAGGAATATTTACCTCAAGCTCACGGGGGGTACGAACATGACCACTGCCGTTACACTTGGGACAGGGGTCTGAAATTGTTGTACCACGGCCTTTACAAGCATTACAGGTTGTCGTTGATGCGAACTGTCCGAAAGGTGTATTCTGCACAGTTCTCATCTGACCTGTACCGTTACACTTTGTACAGGTAACGGGGGATGTACCTTTCTTTGCACCGCTTCCGCCGCATTCTTCACAGCTTTCCGCGCGGATTATGTTGACTTTTCTTTTGCAACCGAATGCCGCTTCTTCAAAAGTAAGCTCTATCGCCTGCTGAATATCGTCGCCTCTTACGGGGCCGTTACGTCTTTGGCGACTACCGCCTCCAAAGCCACCGCCAAAGAAGCTTTCAAAGATATCACCCATATCGAAACCGCCGAAACCGCCAAAGCCGCTTCCGCCACCGCCAAAGCCTGCATTAGGGTCTACACCTGCGTGTCCGAACTGGTCGTAACGGCTACGCTTCTCGGAATCGCTTAAAACCTCGTACGCCTCTGCCGCTTCCTTAAACTTTGCTTCAGCATCAGGATTATCCTTGTTAAGGTCGGGGTGATACTGCTTTGCAAGCTTACGATATGCTTTTTTTATTTCATCGTCCGAGGCACCTTTGTTTACACCAAGGACTTCGTAATAATCTCTTTTTTCCATTTTATTTCACCTCAAAGAATGTAAAGGGGCGGTGAAAGTTACCGTCCCTTCTTCTTCATTCAAAGCACGCTTTTCAGGGGATTGTTAAGGGGCGTCCCCTTAACATTAATTCTGTCAAAAACGGGGGCGTGTACCTCGTTTTTGACTCCTTGCAAGGGCTGGCACGGTGAGTGCCGCGCGAGCGTAAGCCCTTTACTCGAAGCGAAATATTTTCGTCAGAAACTTTTCGCTTCGAAAGGCTGACTATGTCAGCCGTTTGTTGTATCTGTGAAATCAGCATCGTACACATTATCTGCGCCCTGCTGACCGCCCATATCTGCACCGGGCTGACCCTGGGGATTAGCCTGTGCATAAAGCTTCTGGCTGATTTCGTAGAACTTCTGCTGAAGTGCATCTGTTGCAGCCTTGATAGCATCGGTATCGTCGCCCTTAAGAGCTTCCTTAACCTTTTCTACTTCTGCCTGAACAGCGTCCTTATCTGCCTGATCTACCTTGTCACCAATTTCACCGAGAGTCTTCTCTGACTGGTATACAAGCTGATCTGCGTTGTTTCTTACATCGATAGCTTCCTTACGCTTCTTATCTTCTGCAGCATACTGCTCTGCTTCCTTAACAGCCTTGTCAATATCTTCGTCAGAAAGGTTAGAAGAAGCAGTAATTGTAATCTTCTGTTCCTGACCTGTGCCGAGGTCCTTTGCACTTACATTTACGATACCGTTTGAGTCAATATCGAATGTAACTTCAATCTGCGGAACGCCACGGGGAGCAGGTGCAATACCTGAAAGCATGAAGTTACCGAGAGTCTTGTTATCCTGCGGCATTTCTCTTTCGCCGTGAAGAACGTGAATATCCACGCTTGTCTGATTGTCAGCCGCAGTTGAGAAAATCTGGCTCTTCTTTACGGGGATAGTTGTATTTCTTTCGATGAGCTTTGTGCACACGCCACCCATTGTTTCGATACCAAGTGAAAGAGGTGTTACGTCAAGAAGAACGATGTCCTTAACTTCACCACCGAGTACACCTGCCTGAATAGCCGCACCGAGTGCAACACATTCGTCGGGGTTGATACCCTTGTCGGGAGTCTTGCCGATAAGCTTTTCTACAGCTTCGTTAACTGCAGGAATACGGCTTGAACCACCAACCATAAGAACCTTGTCAATTTCGCCAACTGAAAGACCTGCATCTGCGAGAGCCTTCTTTGTGGGGATGATTGAACGCTCTACCAAAGAAGCAGTAAGCTCGTTAAACTTTGCTCTTGTAAGAGTGATGTCAAGATGCTTGGGGCCTGATGCATCTGCAGTAATGAAAGGAAGATTGATATTGCTTGTTGTTACGCCTGAAAGCTCAATTTTAGCTTTTTCTGCAGCTTCCTTAAGTCTCTGCATAGCCATTTTATCTGCTGAAAGGTCAATACCGTTTTCTTTCTTGAATTCTGCTACAAGGTAGTTAATGATAGCTTCGTCAAAGTCGTCACCGCCGAGCTTTGTATCGCCGTTTGTTGCAAGAACTTCGAATACACCGTCACCGATATCAAGGATAGACACATCGAATGTACCGCCGCCAAGGTCATAAACCATAACCTTCTGGTCGTTTTCCTTGTCCATACCGTAAGCGAAAGCAGCCGCTGTAGGCTCGTTTATAATACGGAGAACTTCAAGACCTGCAATCTTACCTGCATCCTTTGTAGCCTGACGCTGTGCATCAGAGAAGTAAGCGGGAACTGTGATTACTGCCTGTGAAACTGTTTCACCGAGATAGCTTTCAGCGTCAGCTTTGAGCTTTGCGAGTACCATTGCGCTGATTTCGGGGGGAGTGTAGCTCTTATCGTCGATGTTTACTTTGTAACCTGTACCCATTTCTCTCTTAATAGAAATAACTGTTCTGTCGGGGTTTGTAACCGCCTGTCTCTTTGCAACCTGACCAACAAGTCTTTCACCGTTCTTTGTGAAAGCCACAACAGAGGGAGTAGTTCTTGCACCCTCTGCGTTTGCAATAACGGTAGGCTCGCCGCCTTCCATAACTGCAACACATGAGTTTGTTGTACCCAAGTCAATACCAATAATCTTTGCCATAATTTTTTACCTCCAAATATATCAAAAAAATTTATAACTCGTAGTTTTTGAACATTTTGGGGACAGTCCCCTTTTTGTTCAATTTTTCAATTTGCCACTTTTACCATACTGTGACGGATAACTCGGTCGCCGATGCGGTAGCCTTTCTGGAATTCTTCAACGATTACATTTTCGCCTGCTTCCTCGTCTTCAACGTGCATTACCGCATTGTGAAGCTCGGGATTGAATTCTTCGCCAACTGCCTTGATTTCCTCAACGCCGAGAGCTGTGAAAACTTCATCCATCTGCTTTTTAAGCATTACAACGCCTTCATAAAAAGCGTCCTTGTTTTCAGCAGAGTCAATGGCTCTCTGAAAATTATCCATAATGGGAAGGAACTTTTCAACCACGGTTGCCTTTGCTTCGGGATAAATAGATTCCTTCTCTTTAATAGTACGCTTACGATAGTTGTCATATTCTGCAAGGGTGCGAAGATATTTATCGTTTACATCCTTCCACTTCTGCTCGAACTCATTTATTTCCTCCGCAGGAGTTTCTTCTGCTGTTTCTTCTGCTGTTTCTTCAACAGTTTCTTCTGTTTTGATTTCTTTTTCTTCTGCTTTTTTCTTTGCTGCCATCTATATCACCTTTCCTCGTTATCACCGTAAAGCATTCTGCCCAGGATTTCGCTTAATTTGTCATTTATTAATTCAAGAGAGGATACCACTCTTGCATAATTCATACGTTTGGGACCAATAATACCGATTTTTCCGTGAAGCTTGTCACCTACGTTATAATTTGCCACGATAAGACTTGTGTCGCGCATCGCTTCAACGCCGTTTTCACTACCGATTTTTATGCTGATGCTTTCCTCGCTGCCGTCGCCCAGAAGATTAAGCATATTTGACACGTTTTCACGGCTGTCAATGAATGTAAGGAACTCCTTCGCCCTCTCAATATTCTCAAATTCGGGATTGTTGAGGATGTTTGACGCACCGCCGATGTAAACTCTGTTCCCTGAATTTACAAGACATTCAAGAACAAATTCCACAACTGCACGCAAAAACTCACCATAAGAGGACATCGCCTCGTAAATCAGCATAAGCCTTGCCGCGGTGAAATCGTCTGCCGAAAGCCCCGTAAGCTGACCCGACAAAAATTCCGAAATGGAATCGATAACCTCATAATCAATATCACGGTTTACATTAATATGCTTGTTACGGACAACGCCTGCATCGGTGACAACCACAATCATAACAGAGCCTTGTTCAATAAGCATCATTTTAAGGTTACGGAGTCTGCTTTTATTCGCCATGGGAAGCTCCACAATGGCAGGATAGTTTGTCGCCCGTGAAATAATGTCCGATATTTCAGAAATTACGCTTTCAAGCTGATTGTACTTTCTGTCCATACTGTGCTGAAGTGTGGAAATCTCATCCATTGTAAGGCTGTAACGGTGCATCAGCGAATCAACGTAAAATCTGTAACCCATCTCCGAGGGGATTCTGCCTGCCGAGGTGTGAGGCTTGTCAAGATAACCCATTTCCTCAAGGTCCGCCATTTCGTTACGGATTGTAGCCGCAGAAAGCCCAAGGTCGTGATTTTTCGCAATATTTCGTGAGCCTACAGGCTCCGCCGTAGAAATGTAATCTTCAATTATTGCTTGAAGTATCGCCCTTTTTCTATCTGAAAGCTCCATACGCTCACCCCTTTTCAAATTTTTAAAATTCTGCGAAGCTGTATTCGCACGCTTTAAAACATTATTGTTAGCACTCACTTCCATTGAGTGCTAACAATAATGTACCACTACTATTGTCCAATGTCAAGTATTATTTAGTATTTTTTACAAACAACAACAAAAATATACATTTGTCACAGCAATTACCTCCAAATTGAACAAAAAGGGGACAGTCCCCTTTTTGTTCAATTTGCGCATTTTGGGGACTGTCCCCTTTTTGTTCAAATTTTAGCCTACTATCTTGCAATTTATTTTATAATATGTTATACTGAATCTGCGACATAAATCTTAATAAGTATTATAACCAGCACGGGTAGCATTTTTTTACTTTCGGTAAAAATGCATACTCTGTTTTAGCATACTCGTGTTGGGTTTAAATGTTAAGATTTGTGTCGCAACAAAGAGGGGTGTGCATTTTTCGGTGCATCAACTCTGTTGGTGCACCTTTTTTAATTTGCACATTATAATAGGCTCATGTCGCCGAACAGAAAAGGAACTCTCCGATTTTGCGGAGAGTTCCTTCCTTTATTTTGAACTTACAAATTGGGATAGGAAAAAATGTTCAGAACGGACAAACTGAACCCCGCAGGGGGTTACCCGAAGGCGTACGAGGGTACGTCGAGAGGTGAAGTTTGTTCGTAGAAAAGGACATGAAATCTGAAATTCGCTTGGCGAATTTCTTCATCAAACAAAAAAGCGAAAATGCTTTTATAGCTATTAAAAACGAACATTAAATATCTTTTGTCGTTTTCGGTCTGGGCATTTTTAACATCCCACTCCAATTATTTGATTATTTTGCTAGCAACCTCGTCTGTAATCTTTGCAATAAAATCAGCAAGTGCCATGCTACCGATGTCACCGTCACGGCGGTCACGGATAGAAACTGTGTTGTTTTCGATATCCTTATCACCAACAAGAAGCATATAGGGAACTTTTTCAAGCTGTGCTTCACGGATTTTGTAACCGATTTTTTCGCTACGGTCGTCGATTTCAACTCTTACGATGCCGCTCTTTTCAAGCTCTTTCTTAACTTCGTAGATGTAGTCAAGGTGACGGTCTGCGATGGGAAGAAGCTTAACCTGAACGGGAGCAAGCCATACGGGGAACGCACCTGCGTACTTCTCGATAAGAAGGGCAAGAGTTCTTTCGTAACAGCCGATTGATGTTCTGTGGATGATGTAGGGATGCTTCTTTGAGCCGTCCTTATCCACGTATTCCATACCGAATTTCTCGGCAAGCATCTGGTCAATCTGAATTGTGATAAGAGTATCTTCCTTACCGAATACGTTCTTAATCTGAATGTCAAGCTTGGGACCGTAGAAGGCAGCTTCACCAACACCAACCTTGTAAGGAATTTCAAGGTGGTCGAGGATTTTAGCCATAATACCCTGTGCTTCATTCCATTGCTCGTCTGTACCGATATACTTTTCACGGTCGTCGGGATCCCACTGTGAGAAACGGTAGGAAACATCCTCGTAAAGACCGAGAGTTTTAAGCATATAGATAGCAAGCTCAAGACAATTCTTGAATTCTTCCTCAAGCTGTTCGGGAGTACACATAAGATGGCCCTCGGAAATAGTGAACTGTCTTACACGGATAAGACCGTGCATTTCACCGGAAGCCTCGTTACGGAAAAGTGTAGAAGTTTCGTTAAGTCGCATAGGAAGGTCGCGATAGCTTCTGCCACGGTTGAGGTATGCCTGATACTGGAAAGGACAAGTCATGGGACGGAGTGCGAACACTTCCTTATCCACTTCCTCGTCACCCATTACGAACATACCGTCCTGATAGTGATCCCAATGACCTGAAATCTTATAAAGGTCGCTCTTCGCCATAAGGGGAGTCTTTGTAAGGAGCCAGCCCCTCTTCTGTTCTTCGTCCTCAACAAATCTCTGAAGAAGCTGAATAATTCTTGCACCCTTGGGAAGAAGAATGGCGTGTCCCTGACCGATAACATCACTTGTTGTGAAAAGTTCAAGGTCACGACCGAGCTTGTTGTGGTCACGTTTCTTTGCTTCTTCACGTCTTTCAAGCTCTGCTTCAAGGTCTTCCTTGTTAAGGAATGCAGTTGCATAAATTCTCTGGAGCATCTTGTTCTTCTCGTCGCCTCTCCAGTAAGCACCGGTTGCGCTGAGGAGCTTGTACGCCTTAACCTTGCTTGTATAGTTCACGTGGGGACCTGCACAAAGGTCGGTGAATTCGCCCTGCTTGTAGAATGAGATAACCTCGCCCTCGGGAAGGTCGTTGATAAGTTCAATCTTGTAAGGCTCATCCTTCATAAGTTCGAGTGCTTCTTCTTTGGGAAGTTCAAAACGCTCAATCTTGAGGTTTTCTTTTGCGATTTTCTTCATTTCAGCCTCGATTTTCTCAAGGTCTTCGGGAGAAAAGGGAGTATCTGTGTCAAAGTCATAGTAGAATCCTGTGTCAATCGCAGGACCTATCGCAAGTTTTACATTGGGGAAAAGTCTTTTAACAGCCTGTGCCATAACGTGTGACGCAGAGTGTCTTAAGGTTTGCAGTTCGTTCATTTCTGCCATTTTAATCATCCTTTCAGATTTATATAAATTTTAATTAATATTCTAAAAACAAAAGAAGCGTGCCGCTTCACCCATTTCGCGTCTGAGCTAAATTCAAATCTGTAAATCGTTGCTCGCACTTAAATTACGCAAATTCCTATACAACAAAAAACACCCATAACCTATAGCACCGCCATAGATTAAGGGTGTGTATTCACATACGCACGGTTCCACCTTAATTTTCACTCAATTTTCCGTTAACGCAGGGTCACGACAGCACATACTCGTTACCTTTCCGCACTGCAACTCGGGAGTGGTATTCACCAAGGCGTTGTATAGGATACTTCCAGCTATGCATCCCTCTCTCTTACACCCCATCCAAGGCTACTGTCTCCGTCAAAGTTTTTACAAAGACATTTTACCACACAAATCTCGCTTCGTCAAGTGTTTATTTTTGAACAAAATGGGGACAGTCCCCTTTTTGTTCAATTTGAGCAGAAAGGGGACTGTCCCTAAAATGTACAATTTTACAATGATTGCAGAGTTCCTCGGGAAATTCCGGTTAATCTAGCTAAAGTTATCTTTGGTATTTTATGTTCTTCCATTAAACTTTTTAAAAGTATATTTCGTTCTTTTTTGGGAAGAAGTCTGATTTCTGAAGGTCTTCTGCCACCGGTGACTTGAATAATCTTCACTTTCGCCATAAGGTCGCGATTTTGCAGACCACTTTCAAAATCATAGTCGTCATCTTCCGTAGCATTGCTGAAAGAGATAAGCTGTTTAATGGCAACCTTTCTATCTTCATCAAGCATATCAAGCAGAAAATCAATATTAACAACGGCATTATTATTTTCGATGTAATCGGAAAAGCTGCTGTAACGGTAATCCTGCAGTTTGTCTGCAATACCTGCCTTTACAGGATTGCGATGAATATACTTTGCCAAAGTTAAAAAGTAGCAATCATCTTCAACCGGCAGGCTTTTATAACGATTGGCAAAAAGGTGCCCTGTTCTTTCATACTTAAAGTTATACCAACCAGCATAGTGAGATAATATCCGTTTCATAAAATCAGATATCCCCCCCTGCTCCGCCTCTCTCAGAAACAGATGAACATGATTTGGCATCATACAATAAGCATAGATTTCTATGCCGAAGGAATCTTTGATTGAAAAAATAATTTCCTTTAGTTTTTCATAATCATACTCGGATGAAAAAATCTCTTGCTTATTAATTCCGCGGAACATAATATGATACATTCCTGTTGAACTTAAAATTCTAGCTTGTCTTGCCATAATATCACCACCAACAGAAGCATATCATAAAAACAGTGTTTCGTCAAGTAAAATTGTACAAAATGGGGACAGTCCCCAAAATGCCTAATT
Organism: Clostridia bacterium; assembly: GCA_045651805.1. Taxonomy (GTDB): domain Bacteria; phylum Bacillota; class Clostridia; order UMGS1883; family UMGS1883; genus UMGS1883. Next base: position 13,807 of record JAZRTB010000038.1, on the reverse strand, counting down.
TGTGCAAAAAGGGGACTGTCCCCAAAGTGTTCAATTTTTCCCAAATTGGGGAATTTTGTGCCCGGGTTGGGATTTCGAAGGAACAAAAAAAGACAGTCCCCGGAGGGACTGCCCTTTTTTTAATTGACTTTTAATTTTATAAGAGTCAAAGATTAGTCATTGATTTCAGCAAATCTGTAAACAACAACTTCTGCAAGCTTGCCATCAACGAATCTTACGAATGCTTCTGATTCGTATTCTGTTACGTCGAAGAGCCACTCAGAACCAGACTCGATAGAAACTTCGGGGTTTCTGCTGTTTTCTGTGTAGTCAAGAAGTGTGTATGTTGCAGCAGCTCTGTAGCTGAGTTCTTCTTCTGCAGCAAATTCTTCATCGCCTGTTGCATCGTTTGTGATTGCAGCATCGATAGCGAACTTGTTTCTAGAAGAAGCAACTACTTCACCGTAACCTGAGAAGATTTCATCATCTTCGTTAGCGCTTGAAGCGTTGATAGAACCATCGAAGAGAACTTCGATTTCTTCTACATAACCTTCAGCGTTTGCTTCAGCAAGAAGGATGATGTCACCCTTAGCAGGAGCTGTGATGGGTTCGTCTTCATTGTAAAGAGTAACCTTAACTGTTTCGCCAGCCTGGATACCTGTTACAACGTAAGCGTCGTTATCATCGATAACAGTTGTCTTGATAGCTGTAACGATGAAGAGGTCAGATGTAGGATCGATAGCCTTTTCAAGACCGAAACCTACTGCAGCTGCGAAGATACCTGTGTTGTCATCTTCGTCATATGCTACAAGGTCACCACCGATTTCTTCGCCATCTACGAAGAAGTCAGCAACTGTACCGATTACGATATCTTCGGGATCGATAACACCTGTTGTCTGCTTAACTGAGAAGATAACTGTATCATCAGCAACGTCAAGTCTGCCGATAGACATAGCTTCTGCATCGAATTCAGCAGTTGAAGCAGCTGAACCTGCAGCGCCTTCAAGAAGTCTAACCTTAGTGATCTTGTCGTTAGCTACTGTAAGCTTAACCATGAGGTCAGCATCAGCCTTAACGTCTTCAACTGTAGCGAATACTGCATCGCTGCCAGGCTTTTCACCATTCATCATTTCTTCGAAGTAAGCCTGAACGTCTGTTGATTCAACATTACCATCAGCGTCGTAAACCTTAGCTGTTGTGTTGATCTTGTACTCAGCAAGAGTACCGTCTGTAAGAACTACCTGGAGGTATTCACCGCTGTCAACGCCGCTTGCTGCATCGTAAGAAGCAACAACGAGTGCGTAGTTACCAGCTGCAGAAGCCTCTGTTTCGTTGTGAGCGATCTGGCCATCAACGTTAAGGAAGAAGATACCTTCTTCACCGCTAAGGCGAGAAACTGTGATACCTGAAGCTACAGAAACTTCGTAGTCTTCACCAGCGATTGTAACAACATCGTTTTCGAGGTCGTAAGAATCAACTGCACCTGTTACTGTTGCAGATGATACAAAGTACATATCAAAATCATCAGCGATTTCGATGTGAGAAACTGTGTCGTTTGCAGCGATGTCTGCAACTGTTGCAGCTTCGCCATCCTTAATAACTGCTACAAGAGCGTCTTCGTCTTCAGCATCAATTCTGCCGAGACCAGCACCTGCGTAGAGGTCGAACTTGTAAACGCCGTTAACTTCTGTAACCTTTTCAACAACTGCTTCATGCTCGTAAGCAAGAACAAGAACTACTTCGTAGTCGCTGTCAGCGTCGTTAGAAATGAATTCGATTGTACCGCCACGACGAACGAGATCAGCAAGATCTTCTGTTGTTGTAGCAGAATCTACTTTATAGTTCTTGTAAACTACAGCATCATCAGCAAGAGTGATATCGAGAACCTTTGAAGAACCTACGTTCTTGTAACCGATTGTATTTTCTTCATCCCAGTACTTTTCGCCGTCTTCAACGAGCTGTGTAGCACTGATTGCAAGAGATTCGTTCTTTGCTTCGTTTTCAGCGATAGCAACAACAGTGTCCTTACCTGTAAGGTCGTCTTCACCGATGTAAACTACAACTGACTTACCAAGGTAAGCGTTTACGTCAACCTTGTCACATGCAACCTGGTTAACAACAGCTTCTTCCTTAACAAGCTTGTCATTGTAGTAACCCCATTCATAAGCGTCTGAAAGGCTCATCTTGGGTGTAGAGTCTGCATCATAAGCGCCAATAGCAGCAACACCTGAGATAGGTGTAAGGCTTACGATACCTTCGTACTTTGTAACGTCAAGATACTTAGAAAGAATTGTATCATCTGTCTGTGAGTATCTGTCGTCACCGTCTGAAGACCAAGAATCCTGGTCCATAAGCTGAACTTCAAGAGCGTTGTAAACAAGAACTGCTACTGTGCTTCTTGCTGCAGCGTCGCCAACCTTACCGTTAGCCTTCTTTGTGATACCTTCTGCAGAAGCGATTGCAAGGTAACCTGTGGGGTAACCACCCTTACGAGCTGCTGCAAGGTCATAACCAAGAGCTGAAACGATCATCTTAACAGCCTGCTCGTAAGTAACCTTGTCGTTAGGACCGAAGTTACCGTCGCCGTAACCGTTGATGATACCCTGAGCCTGAGTTACGTTAACGTAACCTGAAGCCCAGTTGTCTGCAGCCACGTCATTGAATACTGTTGTACCCATGCTTGACTGAGCCTGTTCTTCGTAACCGAGCATACGGCAGATGATAGCTGCCATCTGTGCTCTTGTAACTGTTTCGTCAGGACGGAAAGTACCATCTTCAAAACCTGTAAGAATGTTAAGGTTTGAAAGAACTTCTACAGCCTGACCTACTGTTGTTCCAGCTTCAACATCTGAGTAAGCGAATACGCTACCCATGCTGAGCATCATAGCAAATGCAAGAACAACTGCGAGTGTCTTCTTGAGATTTGTCATAATCTCTTCCTCCTATAAAATTATATTTTTTGAAAGAGTTCGTTTTTACTTTCGGCGCCCTCTTTCAAAATCACCAAAAGCAAGTAGTGGGGAAATCCCCCTTTACTATACTGCGATTATAACACCGCTTTTTTAATACGTCAAGAGGTCTTTTGCAGTTGTAACGAAACTGTAATGTTTTGTAAAAGTTCTGACATAAAAATGTGCTTTGTGTCATAATTCCGAAAAAATAAGAGGATGTTTATCTTTTGAAAACGAGTTTCTTCCTTATTATATATAATATATACAGAGTTGTCAAGGCATACTTATAAGCTTGACTGTTGCAGTTCTTGTTTTTTTGTTACGGACATATTTTATTGTAACAATATCTCCCCGCTGAAATTTATAAAGTTCTTCTCGCAGTTCAAGCATTGTATTTACCCGTCGGTCATTTATTTCCGTTATTATATCTCCGTAACGGAGTCCCGCCACGAAAGCCGGTCCCTCGGAATCTATCTTGGCAGCAAAAAGTCCTTCTCCTGCCACTTCGTCGTGACCAAAGTATCTTGCTGCTGCAGGGGTGTATGCATAAAGTCCCAGATACGGAGTGCGGAATTCACCTTCCCTGCGAAGTCTTTCAATTATAGGCACGCACACGTTAACGGGAACGGCAAAGCCCATACCCTCGGCACTTGAAACCTTGACGGTATTGATTCCCACAACTCTTCCTGAATCATCAAGAAGAGGGCCACCGCTGTTGCCCGGGTTGATAGATGCATCTGTCTGAATAAGGTCTTCCATATAATATGAAGTTTTATTGTCGTTCTCCACCTCTATACTGCGTCCCGTCGCGCTTACAATTCCTGCGGTAACAGTCCTTTCAAATTGCATACTGAGAGGATTGCCGATTGCCATTACACTTTCGCCAACACGAAGTTGTTTCGCATCACCCATTTCAGAATACACGTGCCCCGTTCCCGAAATCTTAACAACGGCAAGGTCAAGGGCAGGGTCGCTCCACACAGTTTTCCCTTCGGTGGTTTCCCCATCCGACAAGGTTACCTCAATTCTTGACGGTCTTGCTCCTACGACGTGATGATTGGTTATAATGTATCCGTCCTCGCTTACAATTACTCCGCTGCCCATATAGCGGAGCTCGTTTTCACTTTTTACCGTTACTGGGTCTGCCGAGGAAATTCCCACCACGCTTTTAAGTGCGTGATCAAGCATATCCTCTGCGCTGAGTTTTTCTGCCGTTTTTTCAGGGATTGCCCGTGAATAGATGCCTCCGTTTTCGGTCTGTCCGGCATTTTTTTGCGGTGCAGAGTTTATGCTGCCTACCACCATCATAATTACAATGACTCCGACTGCACTCAGGATAAGGGTCGCCGCCTTTTTTGTTACGCCTTTCATCATTCATTTTCCTTTCATTAAAACTTTCGTTTTCTTTCGTATGGTTATGTTTCCCTAAAAACCCAATTAAATACGGGTTTATCGTCAAAAAAAAGTTGACACCACTCTACCATGGTGCTATAATAGTAAGAAAAAAAATTTTTCTATTAAATTGGGGGTTTTTTTAATGAAAAACGCATATCTTAATCGCGTCCTTGAAGACGTTAAGAAAAAAGATGCAAATGAGCCTGAATTTATCCAGGCAGTAACAGAAGTTCTCGAAAGCATTGAGCACGTTGTTGAACAGCGTCCCGAGCTTGAAGCTAACGGAATCATCGAAAGAATGGTTGAGCCTGACAGAGTTATCTCTTTCCGCGTACCGTGGGTTGACGACAACGGTAAGGTTCATGTAAACCGCGGTTTCCGTGTACAGTTCAACAGCGCTATCGGACCTTACAAGGGTGGTCTTCGTTTCCATCCCTCTGTATATCTCGGAATTATCAAGTTCCTCGGCTTTGAGCAGACATTCAAGAACAGCCTTACAGGTCTTCCCATCGGTGGCGGTAAGGGTGGTAGTGATTTCGACCCCAGAGGTAAGTCTGATTCCGAAATCATGCGTTTCTGCCAGAGCTTTATGATGGAGCTTTATCGTCATATCGGTCCCGACGTTGACGTTCCCGCAGGTGACATCGGCGTTGGTGCAAGAGAAATCGGTTATCTTTACGGTCAGTACAAGAGAATCAAGAACACTTGGGAAAACGGTGTTCTTACACGTAAGGGTATCGCTTAGGGTGGATCTCTCATCAGACCTGAAGCTACAGGTTTCGGTGCTACATATTATGTTGAAGAAGTTCTCGCTCACTTCGGCGATAATATCAAGGGTAAGACAATCGCTGTTTCAGGCTTCGGTAACGTTGCATGGGGCGTGTGTAAGAAGGTTGCAGAGCTCGGCGGTAAGGTTGTTACAATCTCCGGCCCCGACGGTTATGTATACGATCCCGACGGTGTTGTTACAGAAGAAAAGGTTAACTACCTTCTTGAAATGAGAGCTTCCGGCCGTGACAAGGCACAGGATTACGCTGACAAGTTCGGTTGCCAGTTCTTCCCCAAGGAAAAGCCCTGGGGCGTTAAGGTTGATATCTGTATGCCTTGTGCAACACAGAACGAAATCAACGAAGAAGAAGCAAAGAAGATTATCGCAAACGGTACAAAGTACTATATCGAAGTTGCTAATATGCCCACAACTGCAGAAGCTACAACACTTCTCCGCGATGCAGGTCTTATTATCGGACCCGCAAAGGCAGTTAACGCAGGCGGTGTTGCCGTATCAGCTCTTGAAATGGCACAGAACTCAATGCGTTACGGCTGGAGCGAGAAGGAAGTTGATGAAAAGCTCCGTGGTATTATGGCTAATATCCACAAGGCTTCTGTTGACGCTGCTGAAGAATACGGTCTTGGTTATGACCTTATCGCAGGTGCTAACATCGCAGGCTTCAAGAAGGTTGCGGATGCAATGCTTGCATACGGCATCAACTAAGCGGAAGATTTCCGCTACGATATAAATCTCTGCAGAGATTTACGATATGTTCTTCGAACTCGATATACCCTTTGGGTGCGATATGTTGCCTAACGGCAACGAGATTTTATCATATCGCAACCGAACTGCGTGAGGTTATATCGCATCGGTGCACACCGATATATCGCACGAGCATAGCGAGTATATCGTTTACTTAATTCAAAACAAAAAGAAATCCGCATTTCTGCGGATTTCTTTTTATTTTGTTTACATCAACAGGAATTTGTGGTAAAATAGCAAAAAAGGAGTTGATTTTAATGAACAAGCACGAAGAGCTTGCAGGAAAATATTTTACAGACGGTTACAACTGTGCACAGGCAGTTTTTGCGGCATTTCACGAAGAAATGGGGTTCACCGAAAGTCAGGCACTTAAGATGTCTTCCGCATTCGGTGGCGGTATGGGTAGACTCCGCGAAGTGTGCGGTGCGGTAAGCGGTATGTTTATGGTGCTGGGCACACTTTACGGCTACGATGATGCAAAGGCTGATGATGAAAAGAAGCTTTTGTATTCCAGAGTGCAGAAGCTTGCAGAGGATTTTAAAAGCGAATATGGGACAATCATCTGCCGTGAGCTTCTCGGTGTTGACGGTGCGGAAAAACCCGAGCCTTCACCCAGAAGTCCTGAATATTACGCCAAAAGACCTTGCCTTGCATTTGTAAGAAGTGCGGCAAGAGTATTGTCGGAATTTATTGAGGGAAATAAATAATTTAAAAATGGCGTATTTTGGGGACATTTCCCAAAATACGCCATTTTTGTTTAATCCTCCGTATCGTCTTCGGGGAAGCAACTTTTTCTGTACCATTCCGGCACAAAATCCGTCGGATACAGTTCTTTTGGAGGTTCTGCAGGCATTATCCTGAAAATTTCAGGCACCATATTTTTCGGGACGGCATAGGTTATGTAACACATACATTGTTCTTCGTTCATGAAATCACCTCATAACATATTATGCAGAAATTTTTCTTTATATTTTTATTATTTTCCCCAGTTTGGGGACAGTCCCCAAACTGGGGAAAATAATTTATGTTGCCTTTTTTTAAAAAAAGGTGTATAATAGGTTAAAAAAACCGAAAGGGTATGAATATATATGTTTACAGATATAAAAAATGATGCTAAAAAAGCTGCTCTTGAGCTTTGTGAAATCGCAAACCTTAAAAAAGGTGACATTTTTGTTGTAGGCTGTTCTTCAAGCGAGGTTTGCGGTGCAAAAATCGGCACAGATTCCAATTTTGAGGTCGGCGGTGCTGTTTTTGAGGGCATTTACGAAGCTCTTTACGAAAAGGGAATCTATCTTGCGGCACAATGCTGTGAGCATCTTAACAGAAGTCTTGTTATAGAGCGTGAATGTATGGAAAAATACAATCTTGAAGAAGTTTCTGCAGTTCCTATGCCCAAGGCAGGCGGTTCTTTTGCAACAAATGCTTACAGAAGCTACAAGGATCCGGTGCTTGTTGATTATATTCAGGCACACGCAGGAATTGACATCGGTGGCACTCTTATCGGAATGCATCTTAAGAGGGTGTGTGTTCCCGTTCGTCTTTCAATAAAGAAAATCGGAGAAGCACCTATTCTTTGTGCTAAAACACGTCCACGTCTTATCGGTGGTGAAAGAGCTTGCTACAAAACAGCGGAGGAAGTTGTCCGCTGATGCGTGATTCTGTCTGAAAGGTTTTTGATACGATGATTAAAGAAAAAAAGGCTCCGTCCTTTTTGATGAACGTAATAACCATCATATTTGCACAAATTGCAGTAAAGCTTCTGGGATTTGTGTACCGTATGGTAATTACCAATATTGACGGCTTCGGCGATATCGGAAATGGGTATTATAACTTCGGTTATCAGATTTACACCCTTCTTCTCGCCATAAGCTCTATCGGTATCCCCAACGCTATTTCAAAGCTCGTTTCGGAGCGTTGTGCGCTTGACGACTTCAAGGGAGCTATACGCATTTTCCGCGTTGCTCTGATTCTATTTTTTGCAGTAGGGTTGTTTTTCTCGTGCATAATGTTTTTCGGGGCACAGTTTATTGCCACAAACATCCTTGACGCACCTCTTGCAGTCCATACTATAAGAGTGCTGTCTCCCGCACTTGTTTTCGTTTCCGTTTCCAGCGTTATACGAGGATTCTTCGCAGGACAGCACAATATGAAAGCTACCAACACAAGCCAGGTGCTGGAACAGTTCCTCAAGAGCTTGTCCACCATACTTATAGTCATTTCAATGGCGGGCTCTGCTCCCGAATATATGGCGGCAGGTGCTACTCTTGCAACAACGCTTTCCACAGCACTCAGCCTCGGCTATCTGTTCATTTTCTACACCGCTAACAAAAAGCAGTTGAAAGAAAAACTTGCCGTCGCGCCCGAGATAAAAATTTCAGGCTCGGCAACAAAAATCGCAAAAATGATACTTATGGTATCCATCCCCATTTCTTTAGGTGCGATAGTTTCTTCCCTCAACAGAATTGTTGATATTGTGACCGTTATCCGCGGAGTCAAAATTGCACTTGCAGGTCAGTTTTCTTCTGCGAAGGCACTTTCTGACGAGGCTGTAAGATTAAGCGGAATTTTAAGCAAGACGGACGTTCTCATAAACCTTCCTCTTGCACTTAACACAGCATTTGCAACGGTGCTTGTTCCAACGGTTGCAGGGGCATTGGCAGTCAAGGATTACAAAACCGCAAGTGAGAAAATCTCGTTTTCTCTGCTTATTTCGGTAGTTGTTGCTCTTCCCTGCAGTATCGGATACATGGTGCTTTCAGGACCTATTCTGCAGATGATTTACCCTAACGCCAGCGACGGGGCACTTCTTTTCACACTTGTTGCTCCGACGGTATTTTTCTCTGCGATGAGTCAGACCATTTACGGCTCACTTCAGGGAATGGGAAAAATTTATGTCCCTGCTTTAAGCGTTCTCGCAGGCGGAATTACAAAGGTTATCCTTAACCTTATTCTCATCCCGATACCCGAAATTAATATATACGGTGCGGCGTTTGGCAGTATAGCCTGTCAGGCAATTGCATTTTTTGTAAGCTTTGCCGTTCTCCGCAAAAATCTGCAGATGAAATTTGATATTCTGAAATACTTTATCAAGCCTGTTTTTGCCGCTTTGCTTATGGGCGGATTTGCCAAGGGCTGCTACGCGGTGCTTGCTCCCTTTATGGGAAATGCGGCGGCAACGATTACGGCAATCGGAGGCGGTGCAATAGTTTATCTCGTGCTGGTAGTCGCATTTAAAATTTTCGACAGAAGCGAGCTTGCTTCGCTTCCTTTTATAGGAAAAAAATTCAAATAATAAAAACAAAAAAGAAATTCTTTCAAAAGAATTTCTTTTTTGTTTTTGGAGAAAATAATACCGAAAGGATGATTTTTATGAAAAAAACATATAGGACGATTCTTATCGCTTTTGCATTTATATCACTTTTTATAATAAAATTTGTGGTTGCATCAAGCGGAACAATCAGCAGTGCCGCTACATTTATATAAGGAGGCTTTGCTATGGTAAGCAAAAAAGAATATGCGAAAATAGTGGAAAAACATTCCGGAAAATCCCCTGTTTTCAAGGATTCGATCCGTGCGTTTTTCTGCGGAGGTGCAATCTGTGCTTTCGGGCAATTTCTGCGGAACTTTTTCACGGGAATGGGACTTGAAAAAGATATTGCATCCTCTGCCGTAAGCATTACCCTGATAGGGATTGCATCAATTCTTACAATGCTCGGGGTTTTTGACAAAATCGGAAAATTTGCAGGTGCAGGAACTCTTGTTCCCATTACGGGTTTCTCCAACGCGGTGACTTCGCCCGCTATGGAATTCAGGACAGAAGGTATTGTTCCCGGAACTGCAGCAAAAATGTTTGACGTAGCAGGTCCCGTAATTGTGTTCGGGACGGCATCATCTGTGCTTTTCGGAATAATTTACTTCATATTCAGGTAGGAGAAATTTTATGTATAACGCAAAAAACGGCACAATAATCTTTGACAAAAAGCCATCAATTCTGTCATTCGCGGCAGTAGTCGGAAAAAAAGAAGGGGACGGACCTTTCGGCAAGTATTTTGACCTGATTGAAGAAGATGAATATTTCGGTCAGTCAAGCTGGGAAAAAGCAGAAAGCGAAATTCTTCGCCGAAGTGCCTCCCTTGCTATCAGCAAATCATCCATTGAGAAAAGCGCAATTGATTTTGTAATTGCAGGAGACCTTCTTAACCAATGTATCTCCTCGGGTTATGCATTGAGGGAATTCAACATCCCGTTTTTCGGAGTTTACGGTGCTTGTTCCACAATGGCGGAAAGTATTGCTCTCGGCTCGGTTCTTATGGGCAGCGGAGGCGGTGACAAGGTCCTTTGTTCCACAAGCAGTCATTTCTGCAGCGCGGAAAAGCAGTTCCGCACTCCTCTTGAATACGGAGGTCAAAGAACGCCCAACGCCCAATGGACAGTTACGGGAAGCGGTAGTGTGATTCTGTCGTCCTCCCCGGGGGATTTGCAGATTGAAGCCATCACCTGCGGAAAAATTGTTGATTTAGGAGTAACAGATATAGGAAATATGGGTGCGGCTATGGCTCCCGCATTTGTTGACACTCTTAAAAATCATCTTTCCTCACTTAACCGTTCCCCCAACGATTACGACCTTATTCTGTCGGGAGACCTTGGAATTATAGGAAAAAGTATTGCAAAAGAGCTTTTCCTTAAGGAGGGTCTCGGGCAGATAGCAAACTACGACGACTGCGGTGCTATGATTTTTGACAAAGACTCACAGGACACTCACGCAGGAGGAAGCGGTTGCGGATGTGCGGCATCAATTCTGTGCGGATATATTCTTCCCGAGATGAAAAAAGGAAATCTCAAAAAAGTACTTTTTGCCGCAACGGGAGCACTTATGAGCCCCACAGCCACATTCCAGGGAGAAAGCATTCCTGCCATATCCCACGCAATAACAATTGAAGCATAAATGAAGAGACCTCCCCATATTCTTAAAGAGGGGAGGTTTTTGTATGAAAAGAAAACACATTTACTACTCATTGGTGATGCTAATAATGATTCTTCCTCTGGTATTGTTTCTGCAACACGTTTTCGCCAAAGAAGAGGAAAAGTTCGTATATATTACATTTGACGACGGTCCTACTCTGAACACTCCCGAAATCATCAAAACCCTTGACAAATACAATGCGAAAGCGACGTTTTTCGTTCTTGAAGAAAGAATCGTGATGTACCCTGATTTTATAAAGAAAATTTTGCATAGCAAAAATGCAATAGGCCTTCACGGGGTAAGCCACAGCGAAGCTATTTATTCTACCGAAGTTTCACCGCTTCAAGAGATGGATAAAGCAAATAAGGCACTTGAAAATATAACGGGAACAAAATCAAAGCTTGTCCGCGTACCTTTCGGTTCAAGCTATCGTCTTACAAATGCACAGGCGAAAAAGCTTACCGACAACGGTTATATAATATGGGACTGGAATGTTGACCCGCGTGACAGCGTAGGAAAAATTATTCCCGAAAATATTATTGCAAACCTTAAACGCGACCTGAAAAAATGCAAAACCACGCCCGTGATACTTTTTCACGACAGAAAAAGCACGGCGAAGCTTCTTCCCCACGTGCTTGAATATCTTTCAAACGAGGGATACACAATGCTTCCCATAAGCGATAAGCAAGCGCCGATATGTCACATCAAATAGCTTTAATCAGAAAGTGATTAACCCTTTTCATTATACCGATGAGAAGGGTTTCTTTTTTAAAAGAACATTTTTCTATTGACAAACTTCTCCACTTGTGTTATTATGCTATATGGCATATTATCCGGTTACTATGGTTTGCGGTTTCTCCAACCCTTACCTTGGAGCTATGGAGTTTTTGCCAAAAAATATTTTATAGGAGGTTTTCTTACTATGTTAAAGGAAACAAAGCAGAGCATTATCGATCAGTACAAGCTTCACGAGGGTGACACAGGTTCTCCCGAGGTTCAGATTGCTATTCTCACAGAGAGAATCAATCACCTTAACGAGCACCTCAAGGTTTACAAGAAGGACCATCATTCAAGACGTGGTCTTCTTAAGATGGTTGGTCAGAGAAGAGGTCTTCTCAACTACCTTACAAAGGTTGACATCAACCGTTACCGTGCAATCGTTGAAAAGCTCGGTCTGAGAAAGTAATCTCACAATTAATCGAACTTGATTGGTATATGTCGGAGAAACGCGTGTTTCTCCGACATATTAAAGTCAAGAAACCACGGCAGTCGAAAGGGAAGTTACGCTTAACACTTAAGAAAGAGGACAACTCCCAAGGTTTTCAGTTTTCTTAAGTGATAAACGACTACCCTTTCGAACAAAATCCAAAAAAGAAAGAGGTTTAGTTATGTTTAAGACTTTTGAAACAGAGTTCTGTGGCAGACCCCTTGTTGTTGAAACAGGTAAAATGGCACAGCTCGCAGGCGGTAGCTGTCTTGTTCGTTACGGTGAAACAGTTGTTCACGCAACTGCAACAGCTTCTGCAAAGCCCAGAGAAGGCGTTGATTTCTTCCCTCTGGCAGTAGATTATGAAGAAAAGCTTTACGCTGTTGGTAAAATCCCCGGCAGTTTCTTAAAGCGTGAGGGTCGCCCCACAGAAAAGGCTATCCTTGCATCAAGATGTATTGACCGTCCCATCCGTCCTCTCTTCCCGAAGGACCTTCGTAACGATGTGGCAGTTGTTACAACAGTTATGAGTGTTGAGCCTGATAACGATCCCGTTGTTACAGCTATGATCGGTGCATCAATCGCTATCAGCATTTCATCAGTTCCCTTTGCAGGTCCTATCGCAGGTGCAACTGTTGGTCTTGTTGACGGTAAGGTTGTTGTTAATCCTACAAAGGCTGAGCGTGATAAGAGCGAAATGTTCCTTACAATCGCCGGCACAAAAGAAAAGGTTAATATGATTGAAGCAGGTGCAAATCAGGTTCCCGAAGACCTTGTTTTTGAGGGTATTATGGCTGCACACGCTGAAATCGCAAAGATGTGCGAATTCATCGAAGGTATTCAGGCTGAAATCGGCAAGCCCAAGTTTGCTTACGAGGCTATGGAAGTTCCTGCTGATGTTTACGAAGCAGTTAAGGAAATTGCTATTGATAAGGTAAGAGTTGCTCTTGACACAGATGACAAGAACATCCGTGAAGAAAACCTTAAAGAAGTTTACAGCTTTGTTTACGAAGCTCTCGCTGAAAAGTATCCCGAAATGGAAGCTACAATCGACGAGGCTCTCTATAAATTACAGAAATACGTTGTACGTCGCTGGATTCTTGACGATGGCAAGCGTGTAGACGGCAGAGGTCTTGATGACATCCGTCCCCTTGCATCAGAAGTTGGCATCCTTCCCCGTACACATGGTAGCGGTATGTTTACAAGAGGTCAGACACAGGTTCTTACAACTTGTACTCTCGGTATGGTTTCCGAGGAACAGCTTCTTGACGGCATTGACGATGAGGAAACAAAGCGTTATATGCACCACTACAACTTCCCCTCATATTCAGTAGGTGAAACAAGAGCAAGCAGAGGCCCCGGCAGACGTGAAATCGGTCACGGTGCACTTGCAGAAAAGGCTCTCGTTCCCGTTATTCCTTCAACAGATGAGTTCCCCTACACACTTCGTCTTGTGTCAGAGGTACTTTCTTCAAACGGTTCAACATCACAGGGTAGTATCTGTGGCAGCACACTTGCTCTTATGGATGCAGGTGTTCCGATTAAGGCTCCCGTTGCAGGTATCTCTTGCGGTCTTGTAACAGAAGGCGACCGTTATATCACTATGGTTGATATTCAGGGTCTTGAAGACTTCTTCGGCGATATGGACTTCAAGGTTGCAGGTACAAAGGACGGTATCACAGCTATTCAGGTTGATATCAAGATTGACGGTCTTGCTCCCGAAGTTATCCGTGAAGCTCTTGAAAAGACAAAGATTGCCCGCTTTAAGATTCTTGACGAGT
>JAZRTB010000037.1:0-2709 GCA_045651805.1 Clostridia bacterium | reverse complement strand
GGCTCACAGAATTCTTGCAACAAAGAACTTCGGTGACGGACGCTTCGAAAACTTTGAAAAGGTTTCGGGTGAGGAGCTTGCAGAAAAGCACCTCATCAAAAACGGCGGATGCTATTCCTGCCCGATGAAGTGCGAAAGACGAGTAAGATATGAGGGTAAGAACATCAAGGGTCCCGAGCTTGAAACTCTCGGTCTTTTAGGTCCTAACCTTATGAATGACGATATTGAAAAAATTATCAAGTGGAACTATGAGCTTGACGAGCTCGGAATTGACACGATTTCTGCTGCAGGTTGTGTTGCTTTTGCTATGGAGCTTAATGAAAAGGGCTTGTGGGACTGCGGTCTTGAATTCGGCAAGACTGATAATCTGAGTGAGGTGTTCCACGATATTGCTTACAGACGCGGAATCGGTGACATTCTTGCTGAAGGAACAAAGAGAATGAGTGAACGCTTCGGCGGCAAGGAATTTGCAATTCACGCCAAGGGTCTTGAGCTTGCTGCTTATGAGCCAAGAGGTGCTGTGGGTCACGGCCTGGGCTATGCTACCGCAAACAGAGGCGGATGCCACCTCAATGCAGGCTATATGGTTGTTCTTGAGGGCCTCGGACTTAATATGGACTCCTACACTCCCAAGGGTAAGGCAGGTCTTGCCATTACTTTCCAGAATGTTATGGAGGGTGCTTCTGCGGCAGGCTTCTGTGTATTCACATCCTACGCAATTCTTCCATGGTTTCTTGTTAATAAGCCTGCAAGCCTTATGACAAGAGCAGTGCAGACTGTATTCAAATATTCAGCCCCCGTGCTCTATCCCGTGTTACAGTTCCCGCAAGTGCTCGCTGTAAACATTCCTCTTGTTCAGTATCCCCGTGTACTTAACGCCTCAACGGGATTACACTATACTGCAGGTACATTTGTTAAAGCAGGTGCTTACGGATATAACGTGGAAAGACTTGCAAATATTATTCTCGGTCTTCCCGTAGGTAAGGATACAGACACTCTTCCCGGACGTCTGACGGATGAAGAGCAGGTACCCGGTGACAAGAGAACAAAGGTACCCCTTGAAAAAATGAAAAAAAGCTATTACATAATGCGTGGCTGGAAGGATGGCGCTCCCACAATGCGTACCCTTAAAAGGCTCGGCATAAAGGTGCCCGAATGTGCAAAGGAGGTATTCCCTTATGGTAAAGGTTAAAATCTTCGGTGTTATCCGTTCAACAACAGGCTTCGGTTATCTTGAAGTTGATGCAGAAAATGTTCAGGGAATTTTCGATGCGATTTCCGAAAAGATGAAAAAGGGTTATTACGAGGATCTGAAAAAACAGGAAGAAATGAAAAATGACCCCAAGCTTAAGTATTGGCCTGAAAGAAATGCGGCACTTGAACCTCATAAAGAGCTTAAGTTCGGTGATGCTGTTGTTTACGTCAACGGTGACAGATGCATGCGCAAAAGAAAGAAGCTTTCTGACGGAGACGAGGTATGGCTTCTTTCACCTGCGGCAGGCGGCTGATAAATAATATATAAAATATAAAATATAAAAGCTACAAGTCTGAAAACAGATTTGTAGCTTTTCTTCATATATAATTATGAAAATATTGAGCCGAAATCGGAAAAAATTTCATCAAAAGCCTTTATCATCGGAATAATATCATCAAAATCCAATGCTCTGTGGTCAAAGGCAATACAAATCGGAAGTATGGAGCGGATGACAATTTTATCCTCACCGTCTTCAGTTACAACAACAGGCTTTTTTGTAACTGCACCGATTGCATAGGCCGTAACCTGAGGCGGTATAATTTCAAGCATGGCACCTGCACCCTTCTGTTTGGGATAAAGTGAGCCGAAGTTAGTTACCATAACGGTACCCTGCTTAAGGTCATCAACCGTTACTCGTTTATGGCGGGGGATTGAATAGTGTTTTTTTATCTCTTTGGCTTTGAACTTAAGTCTGTCTTTACCTGTCAGAGAACCGACAGCTCTGTAAAAAGCCAGAACAGGATGACCCTTTGCAAGTTCGATAAGAGTATCTCTTAATGATACTTCAAACATAGCATGCTCAAGATTTGAGTTGTCCATCTTCTTTTTCAGGTTATCAATATATTCGGTCATTTCATAAATATTTTTATTTCCGAAATCAATAAGATTTACCGTCATCATTTCACCGTTAGGAAAAATCATAGGCATAGTAATATTGATTTCCTTGATAATATGAAGCTTACCTCTGACGAGCTTTCTGTTAAATTCAAGATGAGCATTTAAGTTAGGGACTTTCTTAAGAGCTTCTGCTATAACCTTTAAAATTACAGTATTGAAGGTTACTTTTTTATCAGCGGGATTTTTTGCATTAAGCTCCTTATAATATGCGAAAAACTCTGTTACATCAGCCTCATACATATATGTAACGTGAGGAATATTTCTGTTGGAATCGGCTGTCATATTGGCGACAATTTTTCTTTGTATTCCGAAGGGATGAGATTTTATTATAGTCATTTTATTAGTCCTTTCTGTATCAGTCTCTCTGACAATATTAAAAGTGAAATAATCAGGAAGCAAAAAATGTTCTTTTTATCGTCTGCAACCATTATTTTTCAGTCATTTCAATACCGCCTGTATTACGGCTGAAGAATGAAATATGCTTTTATTTTTTCCGGGGATAAACCGAAGCTTACACCCGACGAATATCTATGCTTTATCTTCTTATACGGCTGAGG
>JAZRTB010000036.1:0-2316 GCA_045651805.1 Clostridia bacterium | reverse complement strand
CGGTGTACCTGGCATCGAAGAGGTTAAGTTTTCAATAACCCACAACCGAGGATGCTTCGGCGGTTGTAATTTCTGTTCAATTGCCTTGCATCAGGGAAGATACATAACTTCCAGAAGCAAGGAATCCCTTCTGAAAGAGGCTGAGCTTCTTTCAAAGCTTCCTGATTTCAAGGGCTATATCCACGATGTGGGTGGTCCGACAGCGAATTTCAGACAGCCTTCCTGTGAAAAACAGAAAAATCTCGGCTTGTGTAAAGGGAAAAAATGTCTTGCACCTAAGATATGTCCTAATCTTATTGCAGATCATACAGAGTATGTTGACATACTTCGTGATATGAGAAAAATAAAGGGCGTTAAAAAGGTTTTCATACGTTCGGGTATAAGATATGACTATATGCTCAGAGACAGTGATGAGACATTTTTCAAGGAGCTTATTAAGCATCATGTCAGCGGACAGCTTAAGGTTGCTCCTGAGCATTGTTCTGCGATGGTGCTTGAAAAAATGGGAAAGCCCTATATTGATGCTTATGTTAATTTTTCTAAGCGTTATTTTGAACTCAGTAAGAGTGTGGGTAAGGAGCAGTATCTTGTTCCGTATCTTATGTCTTCTCACCCCGGTTCCAGACTTGAAGAGGCAATTGAGCTTGCATGTTTCCTCAAAAAAAGAAACATCCGTCCCGAGCAGGTGCAGGACTTCTACCCGACTCCCGGCACCGTGTCTACCTGTATGTTCTACACGGGACTTGACCCGTACACAATGAAGGATGTTTATGTCGCAAAAACGCCGGAGGAAAAGGCTATGCAGAGAGCGTTACTTCAGTACTATAATCCCGCAAACAAGCAGATTATAATAAAAGCTCTGAAAAAGGCAGGACGATATGACCTTATAGGTAAAGGCGAAAAATGCCTTGTAGATGATAATACTCCCAAACGAAATACAGGCGAGATACATAAAAACAGAGGAGTAAATAAATATGGCAAAGCGAAAAAGAAAAGATAATAAAACAAAGCTTATTTCATTTGTTATCGTTATAGTCCTTGCTTTGGTTTTTACCTGCAGTGATAAAATTTTTAATAAAGCTGACAGAATATACGGTTCCGATGTCAAGGTGCATTTTTTGGATGTAGGTCAGGGTTCAGCCACCCTTGTCTCTTACGGAGAAAACGGAATACTCATAGATACAAGTGAAGCTGACTACAGTAAGAGGCTTACCGATTATATAGACTCCTGTGGTGTAAAAACTCTTGATTATGTGGTTGCTTCTCATCCGCATTCCGATCATATAGGCGGTATGGATGATATAATAAACAAGTATCCGATCGGTACTTTTATTATGCCGGAGCTTTCTGGAATTAACACTCCTACAACAAGAGTTTATGAAAAAATGCTTACAGCACTTGCAGAAAATGAGGTCAATGTCGAATTATCCGAAACCGGTAAAGTCTATAAGGTCAAAGATGGTATATCTTTTCAGACTATCGGGCCTTGCGAGCAGGTTTCAGATCTTAACGATATGTCTGTTATGGTAAGACTTTCTGTGAACGGCACCTCTTTTATGGTGCTTGCCGATGCAGAAAAGCAGGAGCTTTCTTCAGTGTATGAAGCCTATCCGAATCTCGATTACAAGGCAGATGTGCTTGCAATGGGTCACCACGGCAGCAGTACTTCTTTACACGATGACTTTCTTGATGCTGTCGATGCGGACGTGGCTGTTATAAGCTGTGGCAGAGACAACAAGTACGGTCATCCTCACAGAGAAGCTTTACAGTATGTGAAGGAGGAAAAAATTACACTTTACCGTACGGATATTGACGGTGATGTTGTGTTTGTGTGTACTGCCGACGGTTATGAAAGGGTTGAAAACAAGTAATGAAGCTTATTGTGGACAGAATAGAAGAAGAGATAGCAGTGCTCGAAAAAGAAGATATGACACATATGTATGTAAAGCTTTGTGAGCTTCCTGCGGGTACAAAAGAGGGGAGTGTACTCATATTTGACGGTACATCCTATGCTGTTGATACCGAGAAAGAAGAAATAAGAAGAAAAAGAATGCTTGAACTGCAGAGCAGATTGTCAAAAAGTTCAAAAAAAGATTGATTTTTTGAAAAAAACTCTTGCATTTCAGAAATTCTTGTGATATACTCTTCGGGATAACGCACGCAAGGGGATTAGTATGCCCGTTTCGCCTCGCGAGAGGTGTGCATACTTCAGAACCTGCGGAGGTTAAAAAAACAAAAGGAGGACATTACACATGTCAGTAGTATCAATGAAACAGCTTCTTGAAGCAGGTGTACACTTTGGTCACCAGACAAGAA
>JAZRTB010000035.1:0-15983 GCA_045651805.1 Clostridia bacterium | reverse complement strand
GTTAAATCCAAACCTTAAAGGATGGTATGCCGTGTATATCGGTATCAATCCCTCTTACGGCGGCCCTCACAGTATAAATGTCAGAACATCGAGCGAGGAGTATAACACATTCCTTACTCCTGCACGGGGGGTCATTCTCTGGACGATTGACGAATTTTTTTGGAAATACGTTGATATGACGGATGAAAGCCTTATTTTCTCGCACCCCGAAAATCTTGTGGAAAAGCAGGACACATACCTTGCAATGGTGAGATTTGTTCCGCTTTCCGATGAAGAGGTTGAGGCGATAAAGAAGGATCGTGAGCAGACGGAAACAAGAACGCTCTACGCTTCAGACGATGTTGATAATATGGTAATACAGGGGCCTAAAGACCTTGACTGCTTTGTTGAAAGAGTTGAGTCTTATCGTAATACCGATATAAAAATCCTTTCAATGGAGAAGTTCCATAATCTTAAGTACACGTCAGGTCAGGATGTTTCAATGGCGAGAGAATATGTCCGTAACAAGTCAAAAACCTGCCGCTTTTTCAAGGAAAACGGTCTTGACCCCCACAAGGTGATGATTGAAAAGGGTCACGAAATCGGTCTTCAGATGTTCCTTTCAATGCGAATGGGTATGTGGGCGTTTGAGCCCCCTTATGATGAGGAATTTATCTGTGAGTTTTACGAAGAACATCCCGAACTTCGTATGAAAGATCGTGACGGGATGGAGGTTTCAAGACTTTCCTATGCATATCCCGAAACAAGAAAATATATGGCGGATCTTTTCAGCGAAATGGCAGAGTACGACTGTGACGGCGTGGAATTCCTGTTCCACAGAGGTTATCCGTATATTCTTTTTGAGGAGCCGTTCCTTGAAATTATGCGCGAAAAGTATGGTGTTGACGCTCGCGAGCTTTCAAACAACGACCCCCGTATCATTAAGGAAAAATGCCGCATAATGACTGATTTTATCATTGAAGTCAGAGAGCGCCTTAACAAGGAGCGTGCCGAAAGAGGGCAGAAGCCTCTCAAATTTGCGGCACACGTGCTTAAAACGGTTGCAGGAAGCAAATTTGTCGGTCTTGACATCAAGGAGTGGGTTGACAAGGAACTTGTTGACGAAATTATCTGCTATCCTCTCGTGCATTACGAAAAGCTTCACGATGATATGTTCCGTGATGAGGCAAAGACGATTGTTGATATTGAAAAATATGCCAAGGGCGTAATTGAGGGCGAGGAAGAGTTCAAGTGGGGCTTCTACGATGCCTGCAACGGTGTCAACGGACGTGACTATGACATCAAAGAAGATAAGGAAGAAGACATTCGCGAGCTTGTTGAAATCTTCAAAGGCAAGAAAGCAAACCTTTATATTGACCTTATGCGCCGTGATATGGAGGTAGGACTTCTCCGTGACAGGGTAACACAGCTTTATGAGTGGGGCGTAGAGGGCATAGCCCTCTGGGATACGGAAAGCCGTATGAAAATCGGCAGAAACCGCACTCTGCTTTCAAGGCTCGGTCATAAGGACGAGGTAAAGAATTTCGGTATAAGGGACGGCAAGTGGTACAGAAACCATAATATTATAAAGCTTGGCAATAGCCGAATGGACAGATACCATCCTAACTGGGGCGGTTGATGCCAATTAAAATTTAATCGGCAAATGCATAATAGAAAACGGAGTGAAATTTCACTCCGTTTTGTTTCGGAATTGTGTAGGCGAAATGCCCTTTAGTTTTTTGAAAGTTCGTGAAAAATAATTTATATCCTCAAAGCCTGTGGAAAGGGCGATTTCCGTTATGCTTGCCGTTGTGGATAAAAGCATATCGCACGCCTTTTCTATGCGGTATTCGTTAATGTAAGAAAGGGGTGTTTTACCGAAGTTTTTCTTAAAAAAGCGGCAAAAGTGACTTTCGTTCATATAACATAAATCGGAAAGCGTTTTCGAGTTTATTTTCTCGTGATAGTGATTCTGAATATAGTAAAGGATTGTTTCTGCCCTTTTAAGCTTTGTTCTTTGGTGCAGGGTGTCTTTCTCTGTCATTTCGTGAACGATGTAATTCCGCATAAGATATGCCGTCAGTGTATAGGCATGGCCTTTTATCGCCATATCGGAAAAAGGTGAAGCGGAGTTTTTCTCCCGTATCATTGCTTCGATACATTCTTTTACAAATTTGTCACCGCGGATGCAGTTTTCAATCAGAATACGGCTGTCATACTCTATATCGGAGAAAAACCACGGATAAAACAGAATGCCGCAAAATGAAATCTCTGTTTCAGGAGAGTATGTGTGAATCTGTGACGGGTTCACGACTATAAGGTCGCCTTTTCCGACAGAGAAGGTTTTTTCATTGCAGGTAACT
The DNA here is from genome assembly GCA_045651805.1 of Clostridia bacterium. Classification (GTDB taxonomy): domain Bacteria; phylum Bacillota; class Clostridia; order UMGS1883; family UMGS1883; genus UMGS1883. The sequence continues at coordinate 13,641 of JAZRTB010000035.1, read as the reverse complement.
GTGCCCTTTCCGTCAAAAAAGTACAAAAGCTCAAGATGTTCGTGCCAGTGCGGACGGAGAGCACCGTCGGTTTTGTATGTCATAACCTTGACAGAGAACTTATTATGGGTAAAAGGTATATTTTCGTGAAAAGGAATTATTTGCATACTCATCACCATCAAAAAGTCAAAATTATGCTAATGCTAATCAAAACTATTATAGCATAACGAATCACGATTGTATATACTGAAATCATAAAAACTCGAAGAAAAGGGGATTATTATGATTAATTTTGACAAAAACGACAAAATCCTTTCAAATATTGCTTCGGCATTTGAAAAAAGACTTAAAGAAAAAATAGACATAGAGCTTAAGATTGATGCTTCTATGGGTGAATTCACGGGAAAAATTGAGAATGGTGTAATTACAGCCGGTTCGCACGCTGAACTTCTTAACACCTGCGGAAGATTTCTCCGTAACAGCGGTGTAAGAGGTGAATTCACATCTCACAAGAAGATTTCGGGTCAGTATATCACAACTCATTTCAAGAACTATCTTGATGCCGCACCGCTCCCCGAACTTTATGAGTATTATACAGACCTTGGATTCTGGGGAATGAATACCTTTAACGTGTGGTTTGATATGCACCATTACACAGATATGGAAGAGGGTAAAAAAGATGCAGACCGTCTTAAGGCGATGCTCCGCTTTGTGAAGAGCATCGGTATAAAGACCTCTATGACATATCTTCCCAACGAAGCGTGGGACAGTAGCCCTATGGAGCTTCGCGCTGACTGGACACCCGGTCACGACGGATATGTTTATCCCCTTTCAAGCCACTATCACAGAGAAATTTGTCCCTCTGTTCCCGGCGGTATGGAAGAAATCATCAAGGAACGCCGTGAGATGATGGAGTATTTCAAGGATACAGAGCTTGACTACATATATGTACTGCCGTACGACCAGGGCGGTTGCAGCTGTACCGCTTGTGCTCCCTGGGGAAGTAACGGTTTAGTTCGAAATATGGAGGCACTTATTCCCGTAATCAAGGAATATTACCCCAATGCACAGATTATCCTCAGTATGTGGCAGTTCGGTACATACAGATGTAACGAGGAGGAGTTTGAAGGTCTTAAAAAGGAACTTCTTGCAGGTCGTCTTCCCGAGGTTGACTATCTTGTATCAGAGCCTCAGTATGCGGAATATCCCTTCCGTGAAGGTATGCCCCGTCCCATCATCAACTTCCCCGAAATCAGTATGCCCGGTGCTATTCCGTGGGGCGGTTTCGGTGCAAACCCCGTTCCCAAGCTTTTGCAGGAACTCTGGGATAAGTATGGCGACAAGCTTGAAGGCGGTATGCCTTATTCCGAAGGTTTGTACGAGGATATCAACAAGATTATCTGCATGAGATTCTATCGTGACAACCAGTCTGCAGACGATACAATGCGTGAATATCTTTCATATGAATTCGGAATGACAGGCGAAATGCTTGACAAAGCCGTAAAAGCTATGTGGGATATGGAAGAAACTCTTCCAAGAAAGTACAGACCTCCGTACCTCAGAGGCGAATCAGGTGCTTACTATTACATTATGCATGAAGGGCAGAAGCCTCACTGCTACCCCATCAAGACTCCCGATAAGGTAGAAAGCATTGAAAAAGCAATAGCAGAAGTTCACGAAAGCCTTGCAGAGGATGTAAAGGAATCAAAGAAGTGGCAGGTGCTTTATCTTCGTGCAATGATTGACGGTGAACTCAAGCGTAACGACTGGACAAGAAATGAAAAGACACTTGGCTACTTCCGTAAGCTTGTGGAGCTTTGTCATCTTCAACATTCAGGCTGGGCAACAAAGCCTGATGTAGTAATTGTCGATGGTGAGGAAGCGTGTAGGCAGTTCAACCTTGACGCAGGATTATTAAGAGAGTGATGAATGCGGAATACGGAGTGCGGAATGCAAAATAATAGGAGAAACAAACTATGAAAAAGCCATTGGAAGTAATTATTGTAGGTGCAGGAAATCGTGCGATGATTTATGCGCAGTATGCCCTTGAAAATCCCGATAAAATGAAAATTGTAGGTGTTGCAGAGCTTAACCCTGCAAGACGTGCAGCTGCACAGAAAAAGTACAATATCCCCGATAATATGTGCTTTGAAAGCTGTGAAGACCTGTGTAGTCGTGAAAAGCTTGCCGATGCAGTTATAAACGGAACAATGGATCAGGACCACGTTCCCACATCAAAGATGCTCCTTAAAAAAGGCTATGATATTCTTCTTGAAAAGCCTTTTGCAATAAATGAGGAAGAAATGTTCGAACTTGCAAGGGTTGCAAAGGAAGAAAACCGCAAGGTTATGGTATGCCACGTTCTTCGTTACACACCTTACTACAGAAAAATAAAGGAAACTATTTTAAGCGGCGAGCTTGGTGATATATATAATATTCAGCTTACGGAGCACGTTTCTTATCATCATACTGTTGCGGCTTATGTACGCGGAAAATGGGCAAGCCCCAAGGAGTGCCTTACGGGAATGCTTCTTGCAAAATCCTGTCACGACCTTGACCTTATGATGTGGATGATGGACGGTGCTACTCCTACCGATATAGCATCCTTCGGCTGTGACTTTAACTTTACTAAGGATAAAAAGCCGGAAAATGCAGGTACAAGATGTATTGTGGACTGTCCTCTTGTTGACGAGTGTACACATTCAGCAAAGAGAAACTATCTCGGAAATAGTCACGGATGGGCACCTTATGTGTGGAAGTGCCTTGAAACTGACGATACGGATGCCATTTACGGTGTGCAGGATGTTGATATGGATGTTAAGGTAAATTCCCTTAAAACAGACAATCCCTTCGGCAGATGCGTGTGGGATTGTGAGCGTGACGGAAACGTTGACCACCAGTCTGTTATAGTGAATTTTGATAACGGTGCAACGGCAACATTTAATATGATTGGAAACACCCCCTCTGCACAGAGAAGTATTCATATTCTCGGAACAAAAGGCGAGCTTAAGGGTGTGTTTGACGAGCAGAAATATGTTATCCGTAAGCCTCTGCCGGACAGTTTGAGTTATACCGAAGAAGAATTTGACCTTAAAATTACAGGCGATATGACGGGTGCCCACGGCGGTCACGGCGGCGGAGACCTTAAAGTTCCCGAAGACTTTGTAAAGTTTGTAAACGGAGAAGAGCCGTCAGTATCTTGTACAGCGATTGATAAGTCTGTGCTTGGGCATCTTGCAGTGTTCCGTGCGGAAAAGGCAAGACAGGAGCACAAGATAGTACCTATGTTCGATTAATGGTCAGGGATGTTAAAATTGCCCAGACCGCAAAACGAATGTGGTATTAAAAAGATTCTGTTATTAAGTGTCAATACAAAGTGCCTTTGAATGTTTTAGGAAAGAATTTGCCTTGCAAATTCTGATTGTATTCGTTTTGCTACAAACAAACTTCACCTCTCGGCGTATCCACATACGCCTTCGGGTAACCCAAGCTTCGCTTGGTTCAGTTTGTCCGTTCTGAACAATTTTTCCTATCCCTTAATGTTGTAAATAATAAAGCAGGAATCTGCATCGTCAGATTCCTGCTTTTAATTATGCATTATGCATTTTGAATTTTGCATTGCATTTGAATCAATGGCACATTGATTCAAATGCTTTGAGCCACTCTCTCGAAATAAGCGTATGTCCCTGTGCGGTGGGATGAACACCGTCCCACAACCAATAGGTGGGGTTTTCGGGGTCATAAACCTCGTCAAACTTATGCTGAAGCGGAACAAAAGTAAAGTTATATTTTTCTGCGATTCTGCGAGAAACCTCCGCCTTTTCCTCAACGCCTTTACGGAATATTTCATAAGTTTCTGCCCACGCACCCTCTTCGCCGTAGGGCGTTTTGTGTGCATCAAGTGTGAAAGGCTCAAGAATCATAACCTTAAGCCCGGGAAGTGCCTCAAGTGCCTCTTCAAGAAGCATTGAGTAACGCTTTTCAAACAAAGCCTTGCCTCTTTCAGCGCTTACAGGCGCATAATCCTTTCCGCCAAGGTCAAACCACGCGTCGTTTACGCCTGCAAGGAAGCTTAAATAATCGGGCTTAAGCTCAATCAGATCCTCACGGATTCTGGAGTACATTGATGCCATACCCGTACCGCCAACACCGCGGTTAAGGCACTTATATTCACCGGGGAAACGGTAGCCAAGCTCACCACTTACGATAGTTGCATATCCGCTACCCATAGAAGTATTTGGCATATCTACGCCAAGGTTTCTGTTTCTGCCTGCATCTGTTATTGAATCACCCTGAAAAAGAATGGTCTTTGTCATAAATGTCAACCCTTTCAATTTTTATACCCTGATTATACCACTAAAAAATGCAAAGTTCAATAGACAAAATCAAACATTGGAAGACAAATTCTAATCTAAACAAAAATTTCCCAAATTGGGACACAATCAAATTAAAAAAAAGAACTTATCATTATACGATAAGTTCTTTTTTGTGAATTATTCGCGTGTAATTTCAACGTTGTATTCTTCGCCAAGCTCATCAAGCTTTGTTCTGAACTCTGCAGCTATTTTGTTTGCTTCGTCCATCATATCATTTGCAGAAGTAGCCTTAGCTATATCGCCTGTTTCAAGAGCGTCCATCATAGTAACAATAGAGTTTCTCCACTTTGTAGCATAGCTTGAATAAAGAGCGTGGACTTCGAGAATCTTACTGTCCTTAAGACCTTCCTGAACCTCGATAATCTTTGCTTCCCAATCTTCAAGAGCGCTCATAGTATTAGTGGAAAGCTCTTCATACATTGTAGCATCATCTGTGTAGTTGTCGCCACTTACACTATTGAAACTGTCAATAACTGCTGCTTCGTACTCTTCAAGTTCGGCAAGATCATCATTAACATAGCTGAGTAATTCCTTTGTTTCTTCGGTTTCAATACATCCCGCAAAAGAAAATGCAAGAATTACACACATTGCCAATAAAAGAATTTTTTTCATTTGTGCACCTCCTCCGTAAAATATTATCAATATTATATAATAGAATTTCTCAAAAGTCAACTGTTCCAAAAATAACAAAAATTCCCCAATTTGGGGACTGTCTCCAAATTGGGGAAAAATAAAACTGCTCGGTTATATTCCGAACAGTTTTTTTGCGTTTTCTGTTGTGGCTTTCTCTACTTCTTCGTAAGAAACGCCTTTGATTTCTGCAATTTTTTCCGCTACAAGGTGGATATAAAGGCTACTGTTACGCTTGCCTCTGTAGGGAGTGGGGGCGAGGTAGGGTGCATCCGTTTCAAGAAGAATATTTTCTAGGGGGATGTAGCTAACCGCCTCGACAGCACGTTTATTATTTGAAAACGTCACCGTACCGCCTATGGAGAACGAAAGACCCATATTAAGGGCGATTTTTGCCGTTTCCACGCTTTCGCCGAAGCAATGCCAGACACCGCCTGTGCCCTTGTACTCACTTTTAAGTAAATCAAGGGTATCACCGCAGGCATCACGGGAATGGATTACAATTGGCATAGCAAGTTTTTCAGCCATAGCAATCTGCTTTGCAAAAATATCCTTCTGCACAGCCTTGTCAAATCCCTCATAGTGGTAATCAAGACCGATTTCTCCGATTGCTTTAACAGATGGGTGAGAGGCAAGGCGTTCAATCTCCGCTAAATCCCTATCCGTAACTTCACCCCGGATATTTCCGGGGTGAAAGCCTGCTGTTGCATACAAAAAGTCATATTTTTCAGAAAGTGCAATGCACTCATTTGTAGTTTTAATATCACAACCTGCATTTATGATATAGCCCACGTTGTTTTCTTTCATAGAGGAAAGAATTTCGTCGCGGTCCTCATCAAATCTGCGGTCGTAGTAGTGTGCGTGAGTGTCGAACAGCATCAGCGAACTTCACTTCCCAATTCCATATCGTCAGAAGGAGAAACGATTGAAAGCTGATTGTCGTTTGCCGCACAGAGAATCATACCGTAGCTGTCTTCACCGCAAAGCTTAACGGGTTTAAGGTTTGCAACAATAACAACCTTCTTGCCGATAAGGTCTTCAGGCTCGTAATACTGTGCAATACCGCTTACAACCTGACGTTTTTCGTAACCGAGGTCAAGCTGAAGCTTAAGAAGCTTCTTCGCTTTCTTAATTCTTTCGCACTCGATAACCTTTGCCACGCGGAGCTCTGTCTTCATAAAGTCATCAATAGAAATTTCTTCCTTGGGTTCGGGCTTTTCGATTTCGGGAGCCTTGTTCTTTGCGGCTTCTTCCTCGATAGCCTTAAGCTCTGCCTCAACGTCAATTCTGGGGAAGAGTGCTTCGCCCTTTGTAACGGTGAAGCTGTCCTGTGCGCCCCATGTCTTTGCAGTATCCCAACCTGATACTGTTGCACCAATCTGCGCCTTGATAAGGGGAGTGGTGTGTACCATTACGGGTGCGATAAGCTCTGACGCTACGCGGATTGCTTCAAGAAGATTGAACATAACTGTTTCGAGGCGAGCCTTCTTCGCCTCGTCTTTAGCAAGTGCCCAGGGCATTGTTTCGTCAATGTATTTGTTTGTTCTGCTGATAAGCTTCCAGATTTCTGTAAGTGCCTGTGAGAACTGGAACGCATCCATAAGCTTTTCAACTGCAGCAGGAGTTTCCTTTGCAAGAGTGATAAGCTCGTTATCAACATCTTCTGCTACGCCCTTGTTTGTTGCAGTACCGCCAAAGTATTTTTCCACCATGCTTACAGTTCTGCTTACAAGGTTTCCAAGGTCGTTTGCAAGGTCAGAATTGATGCGGTTAATAAGTGCCTCGTTATTGAATACACCGTCTGCACCGAAGGGCATCTCTCTCATAAGGAAATAACGGATAGCATCCACACCGTATTTATTGATAAGGACAACGGGGTCAACCACGTTACCCTTTGATTTACTCATCTTACCGCCGTCAAGAAGGAGCCAGCCGTGACCGTAAACCTGCTTGGGAATGGGGAGGTCAAGTGCCATAAGCATTGCAGGCCAGATAATTGAGTGGAAACGTACGATTTCCTTACCTACAAGGTGAACGTCTGCAGGCCAGTATTTCTTGAAGTCGCTGTCGTCATCGCTGAATGCACCGAGAGCAGTGATGTAGTTTGTAAGTGCGTCAAGCCATACGTATACAACGTGCTTGGGATCAAACTCTACGGGGATACCCCAGTCAAAGCTTGTTCTTGATACGCACAAATCTTCAAGTCCGGGAATGAGGAAGTTATTAAGCATCTCATTCTGACGGATAGAGGGCTGAAGGAAATCGGGGTTGTTCTTTATAAGGTCAATAAGTCTGTCCTGATATTTTGACAGCTTAAAGAAATAGCTTTCTTCCTTTGTTTTTTCAACGGCACGTCCGCAGTCGGGGCATTTGCCGTCCTTGAGCTGATGCTCTGTCCAGAAAGATTCGCAGGGGGTACAGTACCAACCTTCGTACTCGCTCTTATAGATGTCACCCTTTTCGTAAAGGATGTTGAAAATCTTCTGTACAGCTTTAACGTGCATTTCGTCGGTTGTACGGATAAACTTGTCGTTTGAAATGTCAAGAGTTTTCCACAAATCCTTGATGCCTGCAACGATATTATCAACGTATTCCTGGGGAGTAACGCCTTTTTCCTCGGCAATTCTCTGAATTTTCTGACCATGTTCGTCAGTGCCTGTAAGGAACATTACATCGTATCCCTGTGCGCGCTTATAACGTGCAATAGTGTCAGCGGCAACTGTACAATAGCTGTGTCCGATATGGAGCTTGTCGCTGGGGTAGTATATGGGGGTGGTAATGTAAAACTTTTCTGCCATTTGTATTCCTTCTTTCACATAAGTTATAGGGGATGTTAAAACCGCCCACACCGCAAAGGGCGAGAACAGTTTTTATTTCATAATATTAAAAACAGAAACAAAATTGCTTTTATTATTTTTGGTGGAAATTCGCTTTACGAATTTCGGATTTTATGCCCTTTGCTCCGCACGAACTTCACCTCTCGGCGTACCATCGTACGCCTTCGGTTCCACCCTTCGGGCTCAGTTTGTCCGTTCTGAACGCTTTTTCCTATCCCCGCCGAACAAGGGTAACGGAAGGTAGTGCGTACAGGTGAAATCATTCCGAACTTCGCATTATATATATTTATTTCTTATTTTATCCAATGTATTCTTAAAGTCTTCGGGAAGCTCTGCATTAAAAGAGACCTTTTCTCCCTTTGACGGGTGAATGAAGGCAATCTCTCCTGCGTGGAGAAGCTGTCCCGCAAGACTGAATTCTTCTTTTTTAAGTCCGTAGGTCTTATCTCCTAAAATGGGATGACCTATGTGTTTTGTATGGACACGTATCTGATGTGTACGCCCCGTTTCAAGGTTGCATTTTATATAGGTGTATTTTCCGAAGCGTTCAAGCACCGTTATATGTGTACGGGCATCTCTGCCGTTCTTTTTTGCAATCGCCATTTTCTTCCTGTCCTGCTCGCTACGGGCGATAGGGGCATCGACAGTCAACGTATCCTCTTTAATGTTCCCGTGGACAATGGCGTAATAGGTTCTTCCTAAAGTGTGGTCGGATAGCTGGTCCGTAAGACAAAGGTGTGCATTATTGTTTTTTGCAACAACCAGAAGCCCCGTTGTGTCTTTGTCAATTCTGTGGACAATTCCGGGACGAAGTACGCCGTTTATTGCGGAAAGATTATCACCGCAATGATGCATAACTGCATTGACCAAAGTTCCGTCCTCATTCCCTGCGGCAGGGTGGACAACCATACCCCGGGGTTTATTTATTACAAGAACATCGCTGTCCTCATAAACAATGTCAAGGGGAATATCCTCGGCTTTTGCTTCAAGAGTTTTTACAGGGGGGAGATTTATTTCAATCTCGTCGCCCGTCTTTAGTTTAAGTGAGGATTTTGCCGTTTTTCCGTTGACAAAAACCTTTCCGTCGTCAAAAAGCTTTTTAAGAAAGCTCCTTGTAAGGTTTTCGGAATTTTGCGCTATATAGACGTCACAGCGCGCATTTTCGCACGCTGTTAATTTTATTGTATTATCATTCATAAAGATTTCGCATCCTTACTTTTGCTTTTAATCATATCAAGTAAAGTGTAAAGGATATAAAGCCCCGCACCGATACATACAAAGCAATCTGCAACATTGAATACGGGGAAGTCAATGAACGTAACTTCAATAAAGTCACGCACATAGGAAAGATAAAGTCTGTCAATAAAGTTACCTATTGCACCGCCTGCAAGAAATGTAAGCGCGGTTTTTTCAAGGTGTGACTTGGGACGCACCTTTATAAGATAAAAGATAAGTGCCGCAAATACAACCACCGTAAGGATTATAAAAAATACTCTTGCACCCTGAAGCATCCCGAATGCCGCACCACGGTTTTCAACATAGGTAAAATCAAGGACACCTTTTATAACTGTCATCCCTGCACCTAAAGCAAAGCGGGAGGTAATCATAATTTTTGAAATCTGGTCAAGGGCAATAATAAGCAAAAATATTGCAAGGTATAAAACCATAACGGAAGTCCTTTCAGGAAAATTTGTTAAGAGTGACAAATGTGCGGTCTTTTTTAGACTTACCGCTTATTTCAAGGATTGCCTTACCGTGACCGCGTACAGAAATCGTGTCGCCGTCTGAAAGGCGCATATCGTTTTTGTCGGAAAGGATTCCGTTTACAAAAACAAATCCTGCCGTCACAAGCTCCGCCGCGTGAGAACGCCCCTTGCTTACGAAAAGGGAAACAACCGCGTCAAGGCGGAGAGATGCCACAGTCCCTGAAATGGGAGTGAAGCTTTTCTCCGGAAGCCTTATGTCGGAGAGGGGGCAGTCTTCGCATTTAACGCCGACTCTACCAACTTTTGTAAGATTTGAGGAAATAAAGGATGCAATCTCACTATGTGCGATTATATAACACTCATTTTCAAAAATGAGAATATCACCGCACTTCTCACGTTTAATGCCAAGTCCAAGTACGCTTCCGAGAAAGTCACGATGGGAAAGACTTTTAAGCATAGGAGAAGTAATGCGGACTGCACTTATAGGGAAATCCGCATCCTCATATTCGGGTATAAAAGCTACCATTTGTCTTTCGGAATCTTCATAACCGCCGAAAAGCATCGGCTCCATAGGCAGAAATTGCTTTCTGCACAAAAGGGTGCTGATGCTGTTTTCGGACAGAAAATCTCCGTAAACGGATGAAAATCGCTTCTCGCAAATTTCTGCCATATCAAAAATATGGGCAAACATAACCGTGTGACGGCTGTCAAGGGAAGCGGTAAACTTTTCCTTACTTATTATTCTTCCCACGGAAAAATACCGGTGTTTGTAAGCTCTTCACGAACGTCTGACATAATGTCTACGTTGTAGGGAGCAATAAGGAAGATGCCGCCTGATACCTTCTGGATAGAACCACCGAGGGCGTAAACTGCACCGCTGATGAAATCAACAACTTTTCTGCCAACTTCCTTTTCAAGCTTTTCAAGATTTACAACAACGGGCTTTTTGCTGCGGAGATGATCAGCAACCTCTCTTGCTTCATCAAACTCCTCAATAGATACAACTACAACCTTAAGCTGTGTTGTTGCCGCAATGTTTACAACCTTGGGCTTCTTTGCTGCAGGAACAGGCGCAACCGGGGGTTCGTCAAAATCAAAGCTGGGCTCACTATCGGTAGTGAACTCTACTTCATCGTCCTCCTCGGGACCGAACACAAGATTGTTTAATTTTTTTAAGAATGACATATATATACCTCCTAAATTTCGATATACAGAACAGCCTGTACACCTTGTTTAAAATTAATTATCTTTTAAAAATGGCACTGCCCACTCTTACGAGAGTGGCGCCTTCCTCTACGGCAATTTCAAAATCACCTGACATTCCCATGGAAAGCTCTGTCGCACCCTTGTCCCTGTAAGAATCAAAGAGCGTTTTTGCCTCGCGGAAAATACTTCTTATCTCTTCTTCGGGAGCACCGAGGGGTGCCATTGTCATAAAGCCTTTGAAACGGATGTTTGAAAGGCACTCTATCTCTTTAATTATATTAGGAATTTCCTCTGTTGTCAAACCATATTTGCTTTCTTCGCCGGAAATGTTGACTTCAAGGAGAATATCCTGCACAATACCCTGCTTTTTTGCCTCTTCATCAATGGCTTCTGCAAGGTGCAGACTTTCCACAGAATGAATTAATTCTGCCTTGCCCACAACGTATTTTACCTTATTTGTCTGAAGATGACCGATAAGGTGCCATACTGCACCATCAATTACGGGGAATTTGTCACGAAGCTCCTGCGGACGGTTTTCACCGAAAACCTTTTCCCCAAGGTCGCGTGCCATGGAGATTGTGTCTGTGTCAATAGTCTTTGACACGCATATAAGCTTTATATCTTCACAGCTTCGTCCGCTACGGCTTGCGGCAGCGGAAATTCGGCTGTGAATATCGTCAAGGTTTTTTTGAAGATTTACTGTCAATGTCTGACACCTCCGGATTTACAAGTATATTGTCATATGTTCGTAGAGGTTCATACGGGATATCTTCGGGAGGAGTATATTCCGTACGGACAATACAGTACGATTCTTCCTCGAAAAGAATATCAACACAACCGAATACAATTTCGTTGGTTCTGTTCATTACATAAACGCCTGTAACACCGTTCTGAACACGGATTGCCGCCGCAGGAACGTAAAGTCCCGAATACTCGGCAAGGCATATTTCAAACTGCCCCGTTCGTTTTTCGTAAATGCCGGGAATGTTTCGCGTGGATTTAATAACTACGGCAGATTTATCGGAGGTATCTGCATTGACTGTAAGAACAGTAGCATCAACAAATACCGAGTCATCCACAGAAACGGTAACCGCGGCACCCGGAGTAAGCGTTTCGGCATCCTCGTTGGGCATCGACATTACAAGATACCATTCGTAAGAATCTGTAATTTTGCCGATTTCGGAAGCGGCGGGGGTGTGGTTTTTAAGCTTTGTTTCAAAATTTTTAATCTTGGAATTTGTAACAAGTAAGAGGTCTGATTCTTTCCCCGAACCTTCAAGACCGTCGGTTGCGGTAAAGAAATAACCTGATGAGGGAGCAAGAACATTCTGACGGACACCGCCGATTTTCTGCTCAATATCATACTTTTCAGCTTCAAGACTGACAAGAAGCTCATCTGCGGCACCTGCCGTTTCCACAGAGTTTTTCTTTTCTACAAGAACGGCAAGCTTTGAGGTTTCCTCTGCAGCGGTAAAAAAGTCGCCTTCAGCGGTACTGCTTCGGATAGACGCAGTAACCTGCTTCATAGCCGCATAAATGCGAGCCTCATCGGACGCGTAGATGTCGGCTATACTGTCTGCCTCTTTAAGCTCGTTGATGCGGGCGGTGACTTCTTCAAGCCTTGCGGCAAGATCCTCGTCAAGGTCGCCCGTTGTAACAACGCCTATGGTACTGCTTTTTGCAACGCGGTCGCCGTTAGCCACGGACGGCTCAAAAATACCGCCTGATTCTGCCTCTACCAATGTTTCCTTGCGGAGAATGTATCCGCTTGAACTGATGGTTTTCTTAACCGTTATAATATGTGCCGTTTCAGTATCGTAAGGCGCACTGCAATAGCTTGCCGTACTGATAATTGTTATAAGTGAAAGTACCAATAATGAAATTTTCAGAATTTTATTCACAGTGCACCTCCTTAATGCTTTTTAAAATTTTTTTATTCTGCTAAATTTTTCTCCGCCTCAATAAAGTTTACCGGTTTTGCGGGGATAATTGTAGAAATTGCGTGTTTATATATAAGCTCCTGCTTACCTTCGCAATCAAGAACAACAGTATAGCTGTCAAAGCCCGTTACGAGCCCTTTAATCTGAAAACCGCTTAAGAGAAACACGGTGATAACCGTCTTTTCCTTTCGCACCTGATTCAAAAATACGTCCTGCAAATTAATTTGTGTTTTCATCTGTCAAAATCCTTTCTTCAATTAGCTGTTGAGCCTGACCTAAAGTGTTTTTATAGTCGAGCCAATTTACGTCAGAGTTACGTCTTAGCCATGTGAGCTGTCGTTTGGCATATCGGCGTGTGTTCCTTTTTAAAAGCTCTGTCATTTCTTCGTATGTACAAAGTCCTTTAAAATACCACACCGCCTCGCGGTAGCCGATGGCTGTAAGTGCTGTGGAAATATTCTTAAGGTCGGGGAGGATGTGTTTTTTCACTTCCTCTAAAAGTCCGTCTTTGAGCATAATATCCACGCGCTTGTCGATGCGATTATAAAGTAGCGCCCTATCCATATCAATCGCCATATAAAGGTAATTGTAGGGCGATTCCTCCGGCCTGCTTTCACGGTCAATCTCTTTGCGGGTTTTTCCTGTTGCCCGTACCGTTTCAATGGCGCGGATTATTCTTCTCACATCGTTGGGGTGTAAAGTATTTGCTTTTTCAGGGTCCTCCTTTCTTAAAATTTCAAGCAAAGCTTCGTTGCCGTTTTCCTCAGCAAAACGAGCAAGCTCCAAAGAGAGTGCCTCATCCCTTTTAGGTGCGGAAAATGTGGTTGCATACACCGTATTGTCGGCATAAAGTCCGGTTCCGCCTACCATAATGGGAAGCTTACCTCTTTTGTGAATGTCCTCTATAGCCTCTTTTGCAAGAGAGCAGAATCTTTCAACGCTGAAGGCTTCTGTAGGGGGGACAATG
>JAZRTB010000034.1:0-10738 GCA_045651805.1 Clostridia bacterium | reverse complement strand
TTGCTTTCGTCGAACACGTCCTCTACCGTATCCGCATACGCCTACGAGTCCATGTTCGACAAATTTACCTTCCTTTTTCGATATCTGCCAGCGTGTCGATAGGTTTATCGACACGCTGAAAGGTTTTGCATTGCAAAACCTTTTCTTTTTTTTGCCGATTGTTGACTTATTGCTTCAAATATATTAATATATATACGTTAGGATGTGATACTATGTATATTGGTATAGACGTTGGCGGAATGAGTATCAAGGCAGGCGTTGTCAGTAGTGCGGGAAAAATTCTTGCAAAGCATGCAGTAATTACCCCTATGGACGGAAACGACGGCTTTCTTAAAGCTACTCTTGATGCCATAAATGGTGCAATCAATGACGCCAAAGTTGATAAATCGGAAATCAAGGCAATCGGTATCGGTTATCCCGGTGCAGTTGACAGAAGCACGGGGCTTCTTATTTCTGCGAACAACGTGCCCGGGTCAAACATTCCCGTGAGAGAATTTCTTCGTGAGAATTTTGCACCCGTACCCGTAATGGTGGATAACGACGCCAACTGTGCGGCACTTGGCGAATTCTACAGAACGGAAGATGCCAAGGATTTCGTATATGTAACCCTCGGCACAGGTGTTGGCGGAGGTATCGTAATTGACGGCAAGCTTTATCTCGGCTCAAACGGTGTTGCAGGTGAGCTTGGCCATATTATAACCCATCAGGGAGGCAGAAAATGCTCCTGCGGAAGGCTTGGTTGCTGGGAGGCGTATGCATCCGTAACTGCGCTTAAAAATTTCACCGAGGAAAACCGTGATAAACTGAACCTTGAAAAGGATGAGGTTATTTCAGGCAGAACTGTTTTTGAACACGCAAAGCGTGGCGATGCGGAGGCGAAACGCATCCGTGACGAATGGATTGAAGAAATTGCAATCGGTATTACCGATATAGTAAATATTTTTCAGCCGAAGGAAATTGTTATCGGCGGTGCTATTTCAAAAGAGGGCGACCTTATCTTAAAACCCGTGGTCGAATACGTGAATAAGTACAGCTACGACGTAGGCCCTCTCCCGAGAACAACTATAAGAATGTCCGACATCGGCGGCGATGCGGGAATCATTGGTGCGGCGTTCCTTTATAAAAATGCAAATGAGTAAAAGGTGGTAATAAATATGAAAATCAACGGAAATATTATTGTAGGTCAGTCAGGCGGTCCTACAGCGGCAATCAACTCTTCTCTTGCAGGCGCATTTTCTGCAGGAAAGAAGCTCTGCACAGGCAAGGTTTACGGTATGGTAAACGGTGTAGAGGGTCTTTTAAAGGAAAAAATGATTGATATGTCCGAATATCTCAAGACAGATGCAGATGTGGAGCTTCTCAAGAGAACTCCCTCCTCATATCTGGGCTCTTGCCGTTATAAGCTCCCCAAGGTTGGCGAAGGCGAGGAAGTTTATGCAAAGCTCTTTGAAATTTTTGAAAAATACGACATCAAGGCGTTTTTCTATATAGGCGGTAACGATTCAATGGACACCGTGAACAAGCTTTCTGCACACGCCGCAAAAATCGGTAGTGATGTACGCTTCATCGGTGTTCCCAAGACTATTGATAACGACCTTACCGTGACAGACCATACCCCCGGTTTCGGTAGTGCGGCAAAATTCGTTGCAACCGTTACAAAAGAGGTTGTCCGTGACGGTCTTGTTTACGATATGGAAAGCATCACAATCATCGAAATTATGGGCAGAGATGCAGGCTGGCTCACAGGCGCAAGCGCTCTTGCAAAGGGTGACGACTGCGAAGGCCCTGCAATGATTCTTCTTCCCGAAATTCCCGTTGATTACGAATATATCAAGAAAAGAGTTATGGAGCTTACAAAGGAGAAAAAGTCCTTTGTTATCACTCTTTCCGAGGGTATCAGAATGCCCGATGGCAGATATATCTGCGAAATGGGTGCTGACCGCGGCACAGACGCTTTCGGTCACACAATGCTTACAGGTACTGCACAGACTCTTGCAGAAATGCTCAAGAGAGACCTTGGGCTTAAGAAAATCCGTGCGGTAGAGCTTTCTACCCTTCAGCGTTGTGCTTCACATTGTGCATCTCTTACAGACCTTACAGAGTCTTTCTCGGTTGGTGAAGCGGCAGTTAAGGCAGCGTCCGAGGGTCATACAGGTAAAATGGCACTTCTCAAGAGAATTTCCGACGACCCGTACCTTTGCGTAACCGATATTCACGATGTCAGCGAAATTGCAAACGAGGCGAAGTCCGTGCCCAGAGAAATGATTAACGAAAATGGTGACGGCGTAACAGAGGAATTCCTCCGCTATGTGAAGCCTCTTGTTGAGGGCGAAGTTTCACAGCTTACAGTAAACGGACTTCCTCTTCACATTAATT
The DNA here is from genome assembly GCA_045651805.1 of Clostridia bacterium. Lineage (GTDB taxonomy): Bacteria > Bacillota > Clostridia > UMGS1883 > UMGS1883 > UMGS1883. The sequence goes on along the minus strand of JAZRTB010000034.1, from coordinate 8,362 downwards.
CAATTTAAGGAGTAATATTATGGAAGAACGCACACTTCGTGTTCTTGAATTTAATAAAATTAAGGAAATGCTTACCGCCCAGGCGGTTTGTATTGAAGCGAAAGAGCGTGCAAGCGCTCTTTTGCCTAAAACGGATATTTATGAGGCACAGAAGCTTCTTAATCTTACCGGCGAAGCGGAGATGCTTATTATCAAAAAAGGCTCTCCTGCAATAAGCCCCGTGAGGAATATCACTCCTGCGTGTAAAAGGAGTGAGGCAGGTGGCTCTCTTTCCATGGGTGAGCTTTTGTCTTGTGCCCACGTGCTTCGTATGACAAGAGGGCTTTGTTCCTATTCCGATGACGATGATTTTTCTGAAAACTATCCGTTACTTGCGGAGTTTTTCGCGTCTCTTTCATCTGATAAAAAGCTTGAAACAACTATTTTCTCCGCAATTATAAGTGATGAGGAAATGGCGGATGATGCATCGGCGGAGCTTCTTTCAATCCGCAGAAAAATGCGCTCAATGCACTCCAAAATCCGTGACGTGCTTAACGAAATGGTACATTCATCACGTTATGCACCTCTGCTTCAGGAGCCTATTGTGTCTATGCGTGGTGACAGATACGTTATTCCCGTAAAGAGTGAGAATAAATCACAGGTCCCCGGTATTGTTCACGACTCGAGTTCAAGCGGTGCAACCCTTTTTGTTGAGCCTATGGCGGCGGTTGAGATTAATAACAAGCTCCGCGAGCTTGCAAGTAATGAAAAAGACGAAATTGACCGCATCCTTGCCGAGCTTTCGGCAGAAGTGGCGGAATTTTCGCCCCAGCTTATCCGCAACTATAAAACGATTATTGACATTGACTTTATTTTTGCAAAAGGCAAGCTTTCAAGGAAAATGAACGGTTCTGTCCCCACTCTTAATCAGGACGGAATCATCAACATAAAAAAAGGCCGTCACCCCCTTATTTCAGAGAAAACTGTTGTTCCTACGGACATTTATCTGGGTGAGGATTTTGACACTCTGGTAATTACCGGTCCCAACACGGGTGGTAAGACGGTTTCTCTTAAAACCCTCGGTCTTTTCACGCTGATGGCACAGGCAGGTCTTTGTATCCCTGCCGCAAGCGGTAGCCGTATCGCAGTATTTGAAAATGTTTTTGCCGACATCGGTGACGAACAGTCTATCGAGCAGTCTTTAAGTACATTTTCAAGCCATATGACAAATATTATAAAAATTCTCGATAAAGCGGACTATAAATCCCTTATTCTTTTTGACGAGCTTTGCTCCGGTACTGACCCGACGGAGGGTGCGGCACTTGCAATCTCTATTCTTAAACGGGCACAGGCACTTGGTGCAAAGGTTGCCGCAACAACCCATTACAGTGAAATCAAGCTTTACGCACTTTCCACAGACCGTGTTGAAAATGCCGCTTGTGAGTTTGACGTGGCGAGTCTTCGTCCCACCTATAAGCTTCTTATCGGCGTTCCCGGTAAGAGTAACGCTTTCGCGATTTCACGCCGTCTTGGTCTTGACGAGGGTGTGATTGAGGAGGCACAGACACTTCTCACAAGCGAAAACACACGTTTTGAGGATGTTATCACATCCCTTGAAGAGCACCGTGCAAAAGCACAGGAAGAGCTTTCTTTGGCAAGTGAAGCCCGCGAAGAATCAGAAGCCGCGCGTCTTGCATCGCAGAAAGAACGAGAGAAAATCAACAAAGAACGTCAGAAAATCCTCGACAATGCCCGTAAGGACGCCAAAAAGATTTACGAGCGTGCAAAATCGGAGGCTGACGAAATCGTTAAAAAGATGCAGAAGCTTCTTGATGAATCGGCACAGAACAACCGTGCCGCTATTGAAGAAGGCAGACGAAGCCTTAAAAAAGGTCTTGATAAAGCAACAGACAAGCTTTCCGAGGACGTTTTCAGTTCAAAGAGCAAGGAAAAGCTTGACCCGAAAAAAATTACTCTCGGTCAGGTGGTTGAGGTTACAACTATGAATTCCGTAGGTAATGTCCTCACCCTTCCCGATAAAAAAGGTGACCTTACCGTTCAGGTGGGAATACTTAAGATAAAGACCAATATTTCTGCCCTTGCACCCGGCAAAGCACCCAAAAAGAAGAAGGAATCAAGCAGCTACATCGTTGGTGAAAGCCGTGCATATATGGATATCAAGCCGGAGCTTGACCTCCGCGGTGAAACCGTTGACGATGCCCTCGTGCTGACGGACAAGTACCTCGACAATGCATCTCTTGCCCATTTTGAAACAGTTACCATTATCCACGGTAAAGGCACAGGTGCACTCCGTAGTGCGATTACCGATATGCTCCGCCACCATCCCCATGCACGCTCATTCAGAGCAGGTAAGTATGGTGAGGGTGAAGCTGGGGTAACGGTAGTAGAAATAAAATAGTCGAAACGGCTTGATAAAAAGCGCAGACCGTGCAAAGCAAAAAAAGGATAATAGTTCAGTATGTGCTGAATTTTAATTTATTAGTTTAATGTAGGACACCGCTTACGGCGGTATCCTTCGTTTTGACGCTTTGCGCTATCGACAAACCTCACCTCGACGTACCCTCGTACGCCTTCGGTTCCACCCTTCGGGTTCGGTTTGTCAATTCTGCATCTTTTTCTCTGTGCCTTTTTGTATCGGAGATGTTAAAACCGCCCCTTGCAATTCAATCAAATAGTGCAAAATAACTAACGAAAAGAGGAATTAATCATGTTTGATAACATAGGAAAGAAAATTAAAACCTACACAGAGGTTATAACATGTATTGGTATTTTTACCAGCATAATTTCAGGCTTGGTAATTTGGGTGAAAAGCGGGACTTTTGAGGCATTTTTTCTCGGATTAGCGGTTGCTGCGACAGGATCCCTTTTTTACTGGATTGCCTCCTTTTTCCTTTACGGATTTGGTCAGTTGGTTGAAAATTCCGATATTCTGGTAGATGCTTTGGCTCCTGATTACAGAAAATCTTTAGAAGCTGAAAAATCGGAAGTAAGAGAAAAGCAAGAGTACGATTATACTGAATGGGAAGACAAAGTACACTTTTTAAGCGATGAGGAGTTAAGCAAAAGAATCAATAGTGACGATTGGCAAGATGAATATAAAGCAACGTGTAAAAGGGAATTGGATAAAAGACATAAATTCAACTGAAATGTAGAAATAAAATAAGAAGGTGTAGCAAAATGTTGTTTTGCTACACCTTCTTTTGTTTTGCATTTTAACATCAACGAAACAAGGGGATAGGAAAAATTGTTCAGAACACACAAATGGAACCGAAGGGAACCCGAAGCTGTACAAACCCCGGGCCCCGTTCAGAGTGGTAGCGTAAGCGTGCTCTGAATGGGAGAGGAGCAACCAAGCGACAGCGTCGATATTTGCAAAGCAAATACGACTAAAGCGTTAGTTGCGACGACCGAGAGGTGACATTTGTGCGTAGCAAAACGAATCAATTCGGAATTTGCACCGCAAATTCCTACCAAAAACAATTAAAGGCACTTTGTTTTAACATTCATTTGAAATACCATTCTATTTTCCATTTCGTTTTGTGTTTCGGGCGATTTTAACATCCCCGAAAAGGGATAGGGAAAATTGTTCAGAACACACAAATGGAACCGAAGGGAACCCGAAGGTGTATGTGGATACACCGAGAGGTGACATTTGTGCGTAGCAAAACGAATCAATTCGGAATTTGCACCGCAAATTCCTACCTCAAACATTCAATGGCACTTTGTTTTAACATTCATTTGAAATACCATTCTATTTTCCATTTCGTTTTGCGGTCTGGGCGATTTTAACATCCCTTATATATAAGGGCGATTGCTCTTGCTTCCATACCCTCTCCCCGTCCCGTAAATCCCATTTTTTCGTTAGATTTAGCCTTTACGCTTACACAGGATATGTCTATCTTAAGTGCGGATGCCAGGTTTTTCTCCATTTCTTTTATGTAGGGTGCCATTTTCGGTGCCTGTGCAATCAGGGTTGTGTCGATATTGCCGATTTTGTAGCCTGCTTTTTCTACAAGCTCTGCCGTATGGGAAAGGAGCTTCATACTTGAAATACCCTTGTATTTTTCGTCCGTATCGGGGAAATGTGTACCAATGTCGCCAAGTGCCGCCGCCCCGAGAAGGGAATCAATAACAGCGTGGATAAGTACATCTGCATCGCTATGTCCGAGAAGTCCTTTTTCATATGGAATTGTAACGCCCCCGATTATAAGGTCACGCCCCTCGGTAAGGCGATGTGTGTCAAAGCCTGTTCCTATTCTCATGGGGCATACCTCCTTTTTGCCTGCTCGTTTAGCTAATATTTTTTCTGCGGTAAGTACATCTTCGGGGGTAGTCAGCTTCAGGTTTTCATAGCTACCCTCAACAATTTTTATTTTTGCACCCATCTTTTCCATAACACCACAGTCGTCCGTTTCACCTGTGCCGTGTTTTTCGTAGGCAGTCATTAATTCATCTCTTTTAAATCCCTGGGGAGTCTGTATCAGGATACAATTTTCCCTGGGAACAGTGTCCGTAATAACTCCGTCAAATGCTGTTTTCACGGTATCTTTCGGGGTGACACCTACAGCCGCACAACCCGATAAAATACATTCTTCAGCCGTTTTTTCAATAATATCCTTTGTTATGAGAGGTCTTGCACCGTCGTGGATAAGCACAAATTCGCTTTTTGCCTTTTCAAGTCCGCAAACAACGCTTTCTCCGCGGGTAGCACCGCCCTCTGTCACGGTAACATCGGGAAGAAGCTCCGAAATTTCTTTGATATTATTTGCAGATGCAAGAACGATTATCTCGTCAAAAAATCCGCAGTTTTTGAAAATTTCAACAGTATGCGAAATTACGCTTTTGCCAAGGAGTGGCATCAGCATTTTATCTTTATTCATTCTTGTACCGCTTCCTGCGGCGGTAATGATGGCGGAAAATGTGCGATTTTTGTACATATATACTACCCTCACTTATAATTAAAGGCTGTAAAAATTTTTACAGCCTTTTTTACCATATAAATTTATTGTGCCGATAATTCTTCATCGACTATGTCCAACAGCCTGTTTTCAATAGTTTCGTGGTTGTCGCCCGTAGCAACAACAATTTCGCTGATTAAAATCTGCTTCGCATTGGAAAGCATTTTTCTTTCACCTGTGCTGAGCCCCTTCTCCTTATCGCGGAGCATAAGACTCTTCACAACTGCGGCAACCTCAAAAATATCGCCACTCTTGATTCTGACCATATTTTCGCGGAAACGCTTGTTCCAGTTCTGGATAACGTCTGTTTCAAAGGTGCGGAATTCAGTAAGAACTCTTTCCGCCTCTGCCTTTTCGATAACGTCTCTCATTCCGACGCCTGCCGCGTTATCCATAGGCACCATAACCTTCATATCGCCGATAGGCATACGTACCACGTAATAGGATTGCTCCTTACCAAGCACTTCTTTTACTTCAATGTCTTCAATTATCCCTGCACCGTGCATGGGATACACAACGCTGTCACCTATTTTATACATGGTGTGCCTCCATTTTCAGATTCTGTATATATTATAACACTTTTGAAGTTTTTTGTCAAAGAGTAATTTTTTTCATTTTTTAAAGAGGAAATTTCTTTCGGATCGTGTTTCAAGGCAATTGTTGATTTCTGCGCCCAAAAAGACGATATATATGCAGACAAAAAGCCATAGCATAAAGAACACCATAGCAGAAAGACTGCCGTAAAGGTAGGAATAATTTGAAATATTTTCATAATAGTATGAGAATATTGCCGAAAACCCTATCCATCCAAGGGAACACACAAGTGCCCCGGGAAGCTCTGTCAGTATTTTTGTCTTTCTGTTTGGAACAAAAACATATACTGCAAGAAAAAATAACGTCAGAACAATTATTCCTATAAGAAGCCTGCTACTCATAAGAATTGTCGCCACGCCGTTACCGGCAGGAAGATTTTTCTCAATGTTTTCAGCAATAGTATTGCCGAAAACGAACACAAGCAAACACAAAATCATTACAAAAAGGAAAACTATGGTATAAAACATACTGACAAGTCTTACCCTGATAAAATTTCGCGTTTCACTTGCGGAAAACACTTTGTTAAGACCGGCTGTCACGGAAAAAACTCCGAAAGATGCCGCCCAAAGTGTAGAAACCGCCGTAATTGAAATTACGGCGGCACCACTTTTGTTAAAAGACTCCGTAATGAAGGAAGAAACCAGGTCCTTTGTGCCACCGGGGAATACCGATACAACACCTGCAAGAACAACATCGTTTGATACAGGCAGAAAATTAATTACGCTGATAAGCAGAATAATAAGCGGAATGAACGAAATCGTCATAAAAAACGCCGACTGTGCCGCGTAAGCAACTATATTATTCTTTATCGAACTCCCTATGACATCAAACAAAAACCTGAAAAATTTCTTTATCATTCTTCCTCCTCGGACGGTTCTTTTTCAAGAACCTCTATCACAGCTTCCACAACTCGGTTGCTGTCTGTTTTTGTAATGGTTATAATAAGATTTTCATACCCGAAGGATTCACCTTCGTCGGGAATTTTATCAAGATTATGTGCGGCAAAACCGCTTACTGTAGTGATATCTGAATCGTCTTCAATCTCTTCAAGTGAGAAAAATTCAATGAATTTATCAATGCTTGTACTACCGAGAGCACGGAATTTCCCGTCCTGCAAGGGCACGATATCCTCCACAACCTCGTCATGTTCATCATAAATTTCTCCGACAAGGGACTCAAGCACGTCTTCAAGTGTAACTATACCCTCTGTTCCGCCGTATTCGTCGTTAACAACCACCATATGGCTCTTTGATTCCTGGAAAAACTTAAGAAGTCTGGAAATCTTCATTGTGGGGAATATGAAGTTGACAGGTTTCACAAGGGATTTAATGTCGGATTCAAGGTTATTGGCAAAATCCTTCTGATAAAGTATGCCCACAATACTGTCAAGACTATCCTCATAAACAGGAAGTCTTGAAAATTCCGTATCTGCGAACACGGATGCAATACGTTCCCTGTCCCATGTGATATCCACCGCCGCAACGTCTACACGGGGCGTAAGAATATCATTTACATCAAGGTCGCTGAACTTAATGACGTTTTTGATAAGCTCACTTTCCTGCTCATCAATCTCACCCTCGCTTGCGGCTTCTTCAACAACGGTGATGATTTCATCTTCCGTTATACCGCTTTGAACTTCTGTTTTAAATATTTTCAGTACAAGCTTCTGCCACAAATTGAAAATTGCAGTCAGAGGGGTGAAGATTTTCACCAGGAAAGAAAGTGAATCAACGACTTTCCTTGAAAATTTGTCGGGGTCTTTTTTTGCAACTGTTTTCGGTGTTATTTCCCCAAAAATAAGTACCGCAAGTGTCATCACAACTGTCGAAACAGTAACGCCAAGCTCGGGGTTGTCCGCAAAAAGCTTTGTGAAAAGAACCGTTGCAAGAGATGTAGCCACGATATTTACGATATTATTTCCGATAAGGATTGTAGAAATAAGCTTTTCGTAATTATCGCTTAACCAAAGCACCTTACGTGCTTTTTTAGAGCCGTCTTCGGCATCTGTTTTCGCCCTTGTCTTACTGTAAGACGTAAAGGCAGTTTCCGATGCGCTGAAATACGCTGAAAGCGCAACCAGCACAATAAGTACGATTACGTACGTAGGGACGCCGTCCATCAGGACAATCACTCCTTTAAAAATAATTATACATATATATTATACCACAATATTTATTTTTGTCAAATATAATAATAAAATATAAAATTCCCCATTTCAGGGACTGTCCCCAAAATGGGGAATTTTTAGAATTGAATTTTCAAAACGCAAATTCAGCACATCTTGAATATTATCCTTTTTTGCTTTGCGCGGTATGTGTTTTTTATCAAGTCGTTTTGTTTAGGGATAGGAAAAAACGTTCAGAACGGACAAACTGAACCCCGAAGGGGCTTGCCCGAAGCTGTATATTGATACAGCGACGGTGAAGTTTGTTCGTAACAAAAGGCATAAAAAACAAAGAGAAACCGTATAAGTACGGTTTCTCTACATCAGGTAAAATATTTATGCTTTTAAAACTCTCTAAAATAATATCTTTTTGCCTTTTGTGTTCTGGGCGGTTTTAACATCCCGTAGCCGTTAACACATTGTGTTAACAATGTATGTTGCTATAATCTTTGCATACTCTAAAATTCTCTCACAGGGCATATACTCATCAGGCTGATGACCGCCACCGTATTCGCGGAAGCTTCTGCCTATGCCGAAGCCGTAAGCTGACGGTGCACCATGCTTCTGTATAACAGAAAGGTCGGAAAGACAGCTTGCACAGGGGGTAAGCTGGCGTCCTGTGGCTTCAAGTGCCGCTTTCTGCATA
>JAZRTB010000033.1:0-37169 GCA_045651805.1 Clostridia bacterium | reverse complement strand
ACCTGAAATTGAGAAGAAAGGAACTCCTGCCTCACCTGCAACGGCTTTGGCAAGAAGAGTTTTACCTGTTCCGGGAGGTCCTACAAGAAGAACGCCCTTGGGAATACGCGCACCAAGCTCAATAAACTTTTTAGGATCCTTAAGAAATTCTACAACCTCTTCAAGTTCTTTCTTTTCCTCGTCTGCACCGGCAACATTTTCAAAGGTTACCTTGTTTTTCTCATCAACACCGGTCTTTGCTTTAGACTTACCGAAACTTCCTACGCCACGACCACCTGTCTGCTGCTTCATAAATGAGAACCAGAAGAATCCTATCACAAGAATCATAAGAAGCGTCGGAAGAAGAGATATCCACCAGGACACTTCTTCAGGAGCCGGAACATCAGTTTTAAGTTTTTTTGCACTTATCTGTCGGCTGATTTCATCGCCTGCCACGGCAAACAAAATGCTTGGCGTAACTTCAACCTCACATTCTTTACCATCGATTACCGCAACAGTTACAGTATCTCCGATTTCAAGGCTTTCAACCTTTTCGGCTTTAAGCGATGTTACAAGCTCCGAAAACGACATCTGCTTCGGTCCTGCCTGGTCAAAAGACATAATCATCAATACAATAATAATTATTGGCAGTATTATATATAAGCTAATGCTCTTAAATGTTTTTTTCAAAGCAATACCTCCTTTTATAATAATTCTAACATTTTAACAAAGGGCTTTCAATCTATTTCACATATTATTCATAATATTCTCTTTTAAGTACGCCTACAAACGGAAACTGTCTGTATCTGTAGTCAAAATCAAGACCGTAACCGATAACAAACTCATCAGGAATCTGGAATCCGCAGTATTTCACATCTACATCCACAACACGTCTTGAAGGTTTATCAAGAAGAGTACAGATTTCAACACTTGCAGCACCCTGCTCCAGAAGATACTCTTTCAATCTGCTGAGAGTTCTTCCCGAATCTATAATATCCTCAACTATTATTATATCCCTTCCCTGAATTTCAAAACCTTTTCCTGCGGTAATCTCTATATTTCCCGAGGAAACAGATGAACTGCCATAGCTTGATACAAAAATGAACGATACCTGACCTTCTATTGTTATTGCACGCATCAGGTCGGCAGTAAATATAAAGCTTCCGGAAAGTGCAGATACAAACATAGGATACTTTCCTTCATAATCCTTGTCAATCTCGCCTGCTATTTTTTTTACACAATTCTTGATTTCTTCCTCTGAAATAAGAACCTTTTCTACAGCGTCGTTAATGTTTTTCATATTAACCTCTTCTTTCGTATTTTATTACCAGAAATTTTTCTGTTTTTTCATCTGTATCAAATAATGATGACCGGCGAATTCCCGCCAGATATATTATATCCGAACCGTGTCTCACAACCGGAATATAATCACGCAGATTTCTTTCTACCTTTTCATCGGTAAAAATATCACTTAATTTTTTTGTTCCGCTTCCCTTCAGCGCGATTTTATCGCCTGTTTTTCTGTAAGAAACAGAAAGCGGAAGAGTTATTTTATCGTAATCGAACACAGCGATGTTGCGACTGTTTTTAACGGGAGAATCTTTAATTTCAACTGAAATTTTCCATTCGTCAGCTACAGCATCCTGTCCGACATCAAGAATTTTTACAATGTTATCTTTTTCATCACGTTGGCATTTTTTAATTTTTCCGTAAGAAATCAGTGCATACGCCTCATTGTTTAAATCAAACATTTTTCCGTTTTCTTTAGAAGCAAACTCAATAAAGCACTCTATTTTTTCACCGTTTATCTCTTTTACTCCCCATTTTTCAAAAGCAAAAGCAACTATCCTTCTTTTAAGAACGTCGTATAGCGGCAAAAACTTATCAAGAATAAGCTTATCATCAGAAAAGCATTCATCCATCGCTTTTTTTGCACATTCCGCAAGATACTCATTATCCTCCGAAACAAATCGTGCTGCAGAAACAATTTTTTCCTCTGCACATGAGGATATTTCCTCAAGCTTCGGCAAAATATCAAGTCTTATTTTATTGCGCGTGTATACGGGGATTTTATTCGTACTGTCCTCACGCCACAAAATATTACCGTTTATTAAATACTCCTCAATCTCTTTTCTTGAAACATCAAGAAGCGGTCTTACAATGTTCCCTCTTTTATGGGAAATCCCACACAGGCCTCTTGCCGAAGAGCCTCTCACAAGACGAAACAGTATAGTTTCCGCATTGTCATTAAGATTGTGCGCGGTTGCAATTTTCGCACCGCCAAGTTCATTTGCCATTTCCTCAAAAAATTCATACCGGAGGATACGGCCGCACTCTTCTTCACCAAGCTTTTTTTCTTTAGCAATATTTATAACATCATATTCTCTGTAAAAAAATATGATGTTTTCTTTTTTACAGAATTCTTTTACAAATTCACTGTCGCCGTCAGACTCTTCTCCGCGGATAAGATGATTGACATTAGCAACATAAAGCTCTATACCAAACTCATCTTTCAGGGAAATCAAAGTATGTAGCAGACAGATTGAATCGGCACCGCCCGACACAGCACAGATAACTTTATCGCCGTTTTCAAATAAGTTATGCTTTTTTACTGTGTTACGGATTTTATCAAGAAGCATTTTATCAGCTCCTGCTGTCAAGATTCATAAACTTTGTATATTCGCCACGCCATGCAAGGTTAATGATATTACATTCACCGGCACGGTTCTTTGCAAGAATACATTCTACAATATTACCCGCGCTTTCTTCACTACCCTCTTCACTCTGCTGACGACAAAGCATAATTACAATATCGGCATCCTGCTCAATAGAACCACTTTCACGAAGGTCAGAAAGCATCGGACGTCTCGCAAGTTTTTCCGACGAACGGTTAAGCTGTGATAGTGTGATTACGGGAACGTTAAGTTCCTTTGCCATAATTTTAAGCGAACGGGACATTTCGCTGACTTCCTGTGTACGGCTATCGCCCTTACCTCTGCCCTGCATAAGCTGAAGGTAGTCAATTACAACAAGCCCCAGTCCCTTTTCCATTTTAAGTCTGCGGCACTTTGCACGGATTTCCGCCGCAGTAATACCGGGAGTATCATCAATGTATATGGGAGCCGTAATGATATCCTTAAGAGAATGAGCAATCTTTGTCATTTCGTTTGCATCAATATCACCGACTCTGAGTTTACCTGCTTCTACAAGAGCTTCACTTGAAATTACTCTGTTTACAAGCTGTTCGCGGCTCATTTCAAGGGAGAATATCGCAACGGGAACTTTCTCACGGATAGCCGCATTCTGTGCAATATTAAGCGCAAAACTTGTTTTACCTACACCGGGACGTGCCGCAAGAATAATAAGGTCACTGTTCTGAAGACCTGCTGTTGACGCGTCAAGACCTGTAAAGCCTGTCTTGATACCTGTAACCTTACCTCCACGCTTTTTAAGTTCATCAAGGGTTGCGAGCGAGCTTTTAACAACTTCACCAATGTGAACGAAACCACTTTTTCCCTGACTTTCAGATATTTTAAAAATGAGCTGCTCACTCTTATCGATTACATCTGCAGTAGGCTCTTCATCCTTTGTAACCATATCCATAATCTGGCTTGCAGAATCATAAAGCCCGCGAAGCATTCTTTTATCTCTTGCAATTTCAATATACTGATTAAGATTCTCCTTGGTAAAGACATTCTGTGCAATTTTTGTAATGTATGCAATACCGCCCACACCATCGAGTTTATCTCCAAGCTCCTCCGACAGGGTTACGATATCTACGGGAGTGCCCTTTTCAAAAAGGTTTGAAATTGCCTTGAAAATCGTTTTATTCGCATTGGCATAAAAGCAATCTTCATCAAGCTTATCCATTGTAAGAGCCAGCGCCTGCTCATCAAGTATGATATTTCCAAGGATTGCCGCTTCCGCTTCAAGGTTATACGGCATGGTTCTTCCAATCGGAATATCCATAGTAACATTCCTTTCCAGAAGATAGCATAACAACTATCATTCGTTAATTATTCGGGATTGACAACAACTGTTATTGTAGCAGAAATTTCAGGATAAATCTTAAGAACAACACTTGTCTCGCCTGTAGTCTTGATACCATCGGGAAGAACTACCTTTCGCTTATCAATAACGTGATGAAGCTGATACTTTATAGCGTCTGCAACATCCTGGTTTGTGATTTTACCGAAAAGCTTACCGCTGTCGCCTGCTTTACCTTTAAGAACAACCTTTGCTCCTTCAAGGCTCTTTGCAGTTTCTTTAGCCTTATCAATTTCCTGCTGTTTGTGGAAAGCTGCCGCCTCATTTTTACCTTTAATGTTGTTAAGAACATCAGCTGTAGCTATTTCCGCCATTTTTTTGGGCAAAAGAAAGTTTCTTGCGTAGCCGTCACTTGCCTCTACAATGTCACCTTTTTTACCGTGACCTTTTACATCAGTTAAAAGTACAACTTTCATTATTAATACATCCTCTCTAAATTATTTCAGACATTCGTCAATAGACTGTTTCAGACGTTCACCTGCATCCGCAACTGTAGAATCTGAAAGCTGGGCACCTGCAAGCATCATATGACCGCCACCACCAAGCTTTTCAAGAACTACCTGAACGTTGATTTCTCCAAGCGAACGACCGCTTATAACGATATTACCGTTTTCCCCGTTTGCAACAACAAACGAAGCCTTTATATCTGTAATTTCAAGCATCTCATCCGCTGCTGCCGCAATAACCGTATGAGGCACAACGCCGTCAAAAAGTGAAATTGCTATGTTATTACTGTATATCTGCGCCTCTGTTACGATGGACGCCTTAAGCTTATATGAATCAATCGATTCACGGAAAAGCTTTTTAACGTGAATTGTATCAACGCCCGACGCTCTCAGATATGCCGCCGCCTCAAAGGTACGCACACCTGTTTTGAATGTAAAGTTCTTTGTATCCATTGCAATACCTGCATAAAGAACTTCCGCATCAACTGTGGGAACAGAGTATCTTGAATCAAAATACTGCATAAGCTCTGCCACCATTTCACAGGCAGATGATGCAAAGGGCTCATGGAAAATAAGGTCTGCATCACCGATAAAACTTTCACTTCTTCTGTGATGATCAATTACCACTTTTTTCTTGATAAGGTCAAGAAGTTCAGGCATTTCGGTAAATTCGGGAACGTGAGTGTCACAAATAACCAGAAGAGTATTCGGTGTAACAAAATCACGCAAACCGCTTTTTCCGATAAACATTCCGTCGTGATAATGATTTTCCTCAATCTTTTTGAGGAGCATATGAACTGTATCATCCTTTGTCATCAGAAGAACTCTGGCATCTTTCTTTATGAAGTTGGCAAGGCTGGCAATACCGATAGCCGCACCGATAGCATCCGAATCACTGTTTCTGTGACCCATAATAAGAACGTTATCAGCTTCCTCTATAATCTCCCTGAGGTTATGCGCCATCACACGTGCCTTTACCTTTGTACGCTTTTCAGTTTCCTTGGAGTTTCCGCCATAATATGTGAACTTACCATTTTCACGGACAACCGCCTGATCTCCGCCTCTGCCGAGAGCCATTTCAAGCGCTTTTTTTGCAGAAGCATCATTTTCATAGAAAGATTCTCCGCCTACACCTACACCGATACTTGCCGTAGGAGGAATCTTGGCTTCAGGGTTAAAACTTTTAAGATTCTGTAAAACATCAAACTTATTCTTTACGAAAATATCAAGTTCTTTCTTTGTAAAGACACAAAGAAACTTATTTTTTTCCATTTTTTTCACAAGGCAACCTTCATCCTGTGCCCATCCGATGACATTTTTATCAAGAAGCGCCATAACTTCAAAACGCTCTTCATCATCAATATCAGCCATAGCTTCATCATAGTTATCAATAACGATATGTGCAACAACGTTCTGTGCATCTGCAAGTTCAGACTTAAGCCTTACAAGCTCCGTAATTTTATCAAAACACAGAACTATCGCTGAATGGTCTGGAGAAGTAATCCTTTTAACTGCGGCACGGATATTGTAGATATTCTCATCGATTGTTACCGTCAAAGGGGTTTTGCCGCCGTCATTATATATTTCACGGATATTGATTTCAGGCACAAGCTCTGTAATCTTTTTATCACCGATAAGTCCAAACAAATCCTTAAATGCCGAATTGAACCATCCTATTGTTCCGTCAATACGAACACCTGCAATAGGCTCCATCGACTTAAAGAAAGCCTCGTTGTTCTGCAAAGCATCACTATCGTTTTCAGCATCTGACATATATTCCTTGATTTTTTTCGCTCTGCCAAAATAGTGAACTGACTTTTCCAAAACAATCGCAAGGGAACAAACCATCATTATAACTGAAACTATCGGTGCCTTCTTAAGCATCATTATTGAACAGATAAATACAACAATTGCAAAAACTGTTGACATAGCTCTCGGAATGTAACTGAGTTTATCTTGTTTCTGTTTCATTTAAGTTCCCCTTTCTTTTTAATTTTCTGAAATCAAAGAACGAATCTACCAATGCGATTAAAGAACAAATAGTAAATACATTCACCAAAGGAATGTTCATTACTGATAACGCCATGGGAGAAATCATAACTGCAGCGAAGTAAACTATTATTCTCAATAATCTGCTTGCAATATTTTTTCTCAAATAGAAATCCACAAACGAGATTCCTGCAAAGCCACACAAGGTCATCAGTACGATTACAATGTTCACACATACAACGAATACCGTCTGATCAATATCCAATATAATCAATGCCACAGCAATTACAATTATTGCTACAAGAGACCTGGGCACTCTGATTGTTGAAAAGGAATGCTCCACTCCTGTGGGAACACTTTTCATTCTGGCATTAACGCACCACATTATTATATAACCTATAAGGATTGACGAAAGAATCAGAATTGACGGAACAATCAAAGAAAGCGGCTCTCTGAAGCTTTCAACCATCTCGGCAAGCTTGGTTATGTCAGCAAGTTCCTCTTTTGGAAGTGATTCACTTCTCAGCATCTCATAACCGCTTTTAATCATATTAATGGGAGCATCGATAAGGTACCCTGCCACACTCATTCCCGCTTTTGACGCCGCATATCTTAAATCCATAAACATCGGCACAAGATAGCCTATTGAAGCGAGCCATACTCCACTGAAAAAGCTCTTCCTTCTTGCATAAGTCCAAATGCACGCGCCTGCACAAAAAACAGACTGAAGTGCAAGAAACAATCCGCTTACCTTCTGCCCTTCACCTAAAAATCCTGAAAAAAACATAGATATACATACCGCACATAATGAACTTACCGTAAAGGTCAGAGGACCAAATACAATAAACGACATTACAAGATTGAATGAACACCATATCATTGCAGGCAAACTATATCCGAACAGAATGGGAAGAAGACATATCCCTATCCTGAACACTATTCCAAAGCCTAACTTTTCTTCTCTCATAGTTATTCCTCATTAAGCATAATACACCAATATAAATAATCCATTCTATAATAACACATTTTCTATGTTTTGTCAAAGATATTTTAACCAAAATTTGTTACACTAAATCCTTGCTTTAGGGCTTTATATGTGTTATTATAAAATTTATGAAAGGATGATTTGTATGAAAATAAGTAATGGATATATTCTCCGCACGGTTGCAGGCAAAAACCTTGTAGTTTCCGTTAGTGCCGAAGCAAGCTTTTCAGGAATGCTGACCCTTAACGATACAGGGGTGTTCTTCTGGAATCTTTTGCAGAAAGATACTACTAAAGAGGAAATGATTTCAGCTATTACCGCAGAATACGATGTAGATGAAAAAACAGTTTCGGAAGACATTGATGAGTTTCTTGCAAAACTTACGGAAAAAGGAATTCTGGAGGACTGACAATGGAAATCAAACAGATAATCAAGGATTTGGCTATAGAAGTTGAAAAAGAAATCGCACCTTACTTTGCAAAGATTGATGAAACTGCGCAGTTCAATCAGGAAAAGGTGCTTGATGCATTTATAAAACACCGTGTTGGTGAAAACTGTCTTGCCCCCTCCACCGGTTACGGTTACGGAGATGTTGGCAGAGAAACTCTTGAAAGTATTTATGCAGACGTTTTCGGTGCGGAGGATGCCATTGTAAGGCACAACATCGTTAACGGAACGCACTGCCTTGCAATTTCACTTTTCGCTGTGTTAAGACCCGGCGACACACTTCTTGCAGGTGCAGGTAAGCCCTACGATACACTTGAAGAAGTAATCGGTATTTCCGGTAATGCAGGCGGAAATCTTAAGGAGTTCGGTGTTGGTTACAAACAGGTTGACCTGATTGACGGGAAAATCGACCTTGAAGGAATAAAAAACGCCCTTACACCGGATGTAAAGGCGGTTATTCTCCAACGTTCAAAAGGCTACGACTGGCGTGATACCTTAAGTAGCAAAGCACTTGGAGAAGCGATTTCGTTTATACATAACATTAATCCCGATGTTTGTTGTATTGTTGACAACTGCTACGGCGAATTTGCAGAAACTACCGAGCCTACCGAGTTTGGTGCAGATATGGTTGTCGGCTCTCTTATCAAAAACCCCGGTGGCGGACTTGCTCAGACGGGTGGATATATCGCAGGTAAGAAAAAGTATGTTGAGCTTGCCGCAAACAGAATGACCGCCCCCGGCATCGGTAAAGAATGCGGTGCAACAATCGGACAGAACAGATTTATGTATCAGGGACTTTTTATGGCTCCCCATACAGTTGCACAGGCTATTAAGAGTGCCGTTTTTGCAGGTGCACTTATGCAGAAGCTCGGATTTGAAGTAAATCCCACTCCCGATAAAATTCATTACGATATTATTCAGGCAATTAAATTTGATGACAAGGATAAGCTTATAAAATTCATTCAGGGAATACAGAAAGCCTCCCCTATTGACAGCTATGCCGTACCGATGCCCTGGGATATGCCCGGTTATCAGCATCAGGTAATTATGGCGGCAGGAACTTTTGTATCAGGGGCAAGCATTGAATTAAGTGCCGATGCACCTATAAAAGAGCCTTATGTAGGATTCCTGCAGGGTGGTATTACATACGAAAGTGCAAAACTGGCTATAATGTATGCCGCAGGCGAAATTTTGTGAGCGGGATGTTAAAAATGTCCGGAACGTTCGTTGGAGTCATAGTATTTATTTTGGCATAGTTGCTCCAAAGCAGAATGCAGTTTGGTGGGAATCCGCAATCTTCGCGGATTCCTTTTTTATTCCAACGAACTACGAACAAACTTCACCTCTAGACGTACCTCTGTACGCCTTCGGGTAACCCAAGCTACGCTTGGTTCAGTTTGTCCGTTCCAAACATTTTTTCCTATCCCGCTAATTTATGTTAAAAATGTCCGGAACATTACCAATAAAAATGTGGTGCAAAGAAACTGAGTTTCTTTGCACCACATTTTTATTTTATCGGTGATAAAGCCTGTAAAATTTTATCCTCACGCGATATGGCAACCAATCGTTTTGCAACAAGTTCGGAACTTATACATTTAAAGCATTTTCGTTTTTCGTCATAACTTGACACTACTGCGGTAATTTGCCCATTCTGTATAACTACCGCACCACAGATATCTGTATTTTCCGGAATTTCTTCCGCAAAACATTCAATATTGCACTTATTCAAAGGAGTTATCCGGACTTTTATCTTTTCAAAGCTCTTACTTTCATCCGGAATCCAAATCTCTGCACATCCGCTTTCTATTTTGTCAAAATCCATAATTTTCGCCTTGTGTTTAAAATTCGGCATTTTATTCCCATAGAAAACCCCGTAAGATGTCAGATTTGTTGCCTCGGATATGTATCCGATATTTTTCTCACCTTTTGTTATTTCGACACATCCGCTTTCGATATATTCAGGTTTTTCTCCGTATCCGAGTGCCGTGAAATATCCGTCAGCCGTTGCAAAGCTTATAAATCCGCTGAACTTTTTTATGCCCTCTCCCTTTCCGCACCTCGAAAAAGTATAAGGGTAATCGCAAAGGGAAAATTTTTCTTCACAAACATCAATCGGAGAAAGGGAAAGATTTTCACTCTCCAGATATTCACATAAATCCTCCACGGATTTGAAATGTTTATCCTCACTTCTGTTAAAATCCAGATAGAAAAGCACCGTTGCAACAAACACAGCCCCGATGTAATACCCCCAGTTGCTATGGGTATAGACAAACCCCGTCGCCACGCTGTAAATCCAAGTCCTCATCGAAACCATACCGCAATGAATACTGACTATGCTTAAAGCACTTACCGCCATTAAAGGAAGCGTCTTGATGCGTTCATTCAAGTTGCAGTACGCAATCCCAAGCATTGCCACGGGAAGCAGAACTGCCAGTATCCCCCATGGAGAAAACTCAATCATATTATATCCCCGTAAAGCAACATTCCATGCTTCGCCATCATCTATGTATGTATTGTATGCAGGCAGTACAAGTGCAGTCAATGCAAGAAGAACAAAAATTGTCCCGACAATTTTGCAAATCCTTTTTTTCACGTTTAGACACTCCTTCAAATCATAACATCACAATATCATCAAGACCACGACAAGTACCTTCATCCACGATATCAATGCTTTGTGTTTTCTTGAAAATCTTGCCGACAATCATTTCTCCTTTTATAATCTTACCGTCATATCTGTCTGTGCGGATATCTTTAAAGGTACAATCCTTTACACACGAATCGCCAACTCCGTCAATAAGCACGCTGTCCTTGCGAAGCTCCACATTTTCAAAGGTGCAATGACTGACGGTGCTGTCCTCAAGACTTATAATCAGGTCAAAACTACACTTCATATCCGAAAAAGTGGAGTTTGTAATCTTATCCTGACGGGAGAAAATTGTTTTAATGTTTTTGAAGGTGCAGTTGTTTATTCTCGACTCATTGAAAGTGATATCACCGCAATTTTCAAACACGCAGTTTTCAATAAGTGCCCCCTCCTCGAATTCAATCTGTTCGAAATTGCGGAAGGTGTGATTTGCAACCACGCCGTCAGGCGATTTCATATAATTACGCTTGTAATCAAGGCACGCCACCACATCTTCAAACACTCCGTTTAAAATAGCCTCTCCCTTGTTGTTTTTCCAATCAAAAATCATTGTTTAGTCCTCCTGTAAATATTATTTTATCGCCACTCGAGCCCTGTAAACAGTGCCACATAGCAGGCAAAATCACCTATCGTCTTTCTGTCGGGCAAAATTTCATAAATTCTGTCAATCCCCAGATTTCTGCAGACAGCATCAAGCATCGAAATATACGCATTATGTATCATACTGCGGTTTTCATCATCAGCCTTGCGCTCATCATCACTCATAAACTCCCACATAGCACGCTTTCCTGCATAGATTACGGCATCGTTAAGACATTCTTTGTAAAGGCTCATAAAATCTTCGTCCTTATTCTCCATTGCCGCCTGCCTGATTTTTTCGTACAATTCTTTTGCAACTTCATATTGTAGCATTTGCATCACTCTCACTTTCTGACAATAATATACCAAACAAAAAGGACAGACGTATGTCTGTCCGAAATAATACGTTAAAAAATCTGCACACCGTAAATTCGATGTGCAGATTTTTTATTTCTGTTTAGGTGTTATACCTCTCTTCTCTCCTTCACGAATATAATTCGCTCTGGTAGCAAGTGACTCACCGGTGTTTTTGCCAACACCTTTGTTAAGCTTTCGCTGAAGCTGTGAATCACTCATCTTCGAAGGATCAGAACTTGACCCGCCAAAAAGCTTGTCCAATAAACCCATTATGTACACCTCCTTTTTTCTTTAGTGTACACTATGTGATGGACATATGTGTGTCCGGGGCAAATGTTAATTTTTACAAAATCATTCTATCCCCAATCATTCAATATACGGACTTATTTTAGATGAAACAAATTTGTCTATAGCAATACTATATTGCAAATCTTTTAATTTTACTTTATAATCTGCAATGTTTGATAGATCAAGTATTGCACTTGGGACAATCAACCACGACCCCAATATTCCCACTAAAATATTAACCGCCAAGGGCTCGTCTTTATCAAAAGCTGTTTTTAAAATAGTATCTTCTTGGTTACTTAAATTCTTTTTTATATCATCTTCTTGACGAAAATGCTGTTCTTTCACAAATTCTACAAAGGCTTCATATTGATTTTTCTTCAATTCTTTTACCTTAATGATGGACTCCTTGCCACGAGTAACATATTTCATTCCAAACTCATCAAATTCCCATTCGTCTATTACATCTAACAAAGGTTTGGACAAAGTTGGTTCTCCAATATAAATGATAGTCGCATTATCTCTTTCAAAAACATTCTTTTTCTTTTTTGCTTTGTCTCCAGGATAAATTTCTATCGGACATTCTAAATTTAATTCATCAAGACGTTCATGTATACATATTTGCAACATTTTTGCTCTAGCTTCGCCATGATTGGATTTTGAACTATATATGATGACTATTGGTTTTTGAAAAAATGGAATAACAAATGGGGCATCCTCTTCCTCCACGTTTTCAGCTCGAATCGGTTGCAAATCATAATGTTCAATAATGCCTTTTGCGCCAAAAAACTCATAGGTTTTTTCGATACTTAATACTATTTCATCAAGAATCTTATCACTTAACCCGAAACATTCCAATTCCTGACTGAACTCAACCATAAACGAGCGTGACCCGTTCTTGAGAAAGAGAAATTCACAGACACATTCAAGAAAGGCTTTTAGTTCTGTTTTTGATATATCAAGTTCAGAAACAGAACCTAAATTCATATTATCTGACACATTTCCAATATTCAGATATTTCTTTACCGCTGTGAAATACTCACATTGTTGCTGTGTCTTTTGCCTATGTCTAGTCAATAGTGTTTTTAGATATGACAGCATCTTAATTTGCTCACTTTTATCTAGCATCCCAATATCAAGAGAATCATATACACCAAAAACACTTTCCATTTCTTGATTGTTTAATTCATCAATTATAACATTAACAAGATTTCCTTGTTCGTTGATTTTCTTTATAATTCGTTTTCCAAGTTCTTCAGTTGCATCTCCCTGCTTACGCATAAAAGCATAATGGCCCCTTGCTTGTGCTTCTACCCCTCTGTTAAAATCATTTACTGACATTTCATTTTTCCTCCTTCATAAACTCGTAGTCATCACCAAGCACAATGTCATACCATTGTTTTTCCATAAATTCAAGCTTTACTTCTTTGATAAACTTGTAGTCGCTGATAAGACGATGTAATGTTACTGCTAATCCGCCAACATCCAAATCTTTTAATGCCATCTCGTTTCCAGCCAACATATTTCCACCAACCCAAATGACATTGCTAGCAGAGGCAATCACGTTGGAATAGGTAAGGATTTTTCGGGTCTTTTCTTCATACATTGACTGGGATAATCCACACCCCTCGTCATAGAGCATTCTGTGAATCATGGCAACGATTGCGTTAATCAGAGCAGCATATGTTGCCTGCTTTACCGCTGTTCCTATGTTACACATATCAATTCCATACTTCGCCAACTTTCCAGAAAATTCTGGAGATATTGCAGTTACAAGTGGAAACGGCAAGCTCTTCTTTGAGTTAACATCCGAGCGTAAATGTTCCCATTCCTTGATCAAAGATAAAGCAATGATAGAAGGACCTGCTATTTTATCCAGTTTATGCTCAGTAAGCTTCCCGTCCGCTGTTGTAGAATTGATGAAATGTCCTTCTTTAGCCAACAATTTTTTTCCTGTGTGTGCAAAAACTTGCATTGTATCTGCTTTTTCAATCATTTTATCACGCTTAGACTTTCCCGTTTTCACGTGATATGATTGAAAGTCCCAAGTTGTTAACGTACTTGTAGCAATATTTGACGTACCTACAATCCATCCTAATATCGGATCATGCCCCAAAGTTGTCCTATGACCAAAATGGCCCGTTCCCTTGAAAACACCTTTAATGTGTTCTTCTTGCTCATTTGCATCAAACGGAACTGGATTCTCCTTGATTTCATTAAAAGAAGGATCGTAGTAATAGATTCCGCGATCTGAGTGAGTCTTTCGATGTCCAGGCGTTTTCGAAGCGGCTTCATTGTCATTAGGACGGTCATCTTGCATGGTGAATTTTGTTTGTAAATATTGTCGCGTGCATTGTAACGCCGTTGCAAACAGAAGAAAACTTATGTCTACATCATTGAGTTTTGTAGCTCTTGCAAACTCTCTGTCAATGTCTTTTAATATAACCATTGGAGCATGATATGTATCAGCAACTCTATTATACTCGTCAGCAACTTCTTGAAAATGGCTTGCCTCCTGTATGATGCTTTCATTTATTTGTTTATTTTCTTTTTTTAACTTATCAAATTTTCCCACTTGCTTCTATTTCCTCAATTTCTTTTAATCTTTGTAACGCCATCCATTTTGTCTTTATTATAATTTTTCATTTTACGCTTTCAGTTAAAATATGTATTAGCGATTTTAGATACCTCCGCCCTTATCTCCTCCACAAAATCACCTGGGCTAACTACCTTTACCCAACTACCTTGACTTAACAACCACATTTTTATGCCGTCGCCATAGGTTTCGGCTTCGATAAGATATTTATTACTTCCCAGTCGTTCAATAATTTTTGCGGTAGGTAGTTTATCAAGAACTGCCTGTACTGACGGTCCTGAAAATTCAAAACGTATTGTGCGAAGTTTCCCGGGCCACATAAAGAGGCTTCTTTTCCGGAGTAAGCCTTCGTCAAATTCAGGAATATGCTTAAGCTCATTTTTCCTGTGCACAGTAATATGTTTAATTCTGTCAACACGGAAATATATAGGTTTATTTATATCACCATCGGTTTTACAGGCGATAAGGTAAAAATAATAATCCGTAAACATCACCGATAGCGGTAAAAGGCGATGCGTGACAAACGTTCTGTCCATTTTGTAATAATCAACGGATATTTCGGTTTTATCGTTTATGCAGTTTACAAGCTGCCACAGATTATCCTGCACACTGTCACAATCGTGCTTTACTTCAGGATAGTGGTAGATTTCATTACGGATAAGCTCGCCAAGCTTTTTTCTGTCTTCAGGTGTTGTAAAGCGTTTCAATTTTGATGTAAGGCTCAAAAGGTCTTCCTGCGAAAAAGCACGCGCACCAATCATAACCTCCACTAAAGAAAACAGTTCACGGCTTGATAAAAATTCATCCATATGAAGGCGGTAACACTTGTCCTGATACGAATACAAAAGTTCCGTATTGCCGACAAGGTCACGGTGATCTGCAAGGAAATTCTTCAGCTCGTTTATACTTCTGCTGATGCTTTTGGTGGAAACCTCATATTCATCAGCAAGCTTCTGTACCGATATGTCCTCCCCACGAAGACCTCTGAAAAAAATCTCCAAAATTCTGTATTGTTTTGTATTTTCCACTTTAATCAATCCTTTTTTGTAATTTTAATTAATAATATAAAATTACACGGACATACATATGTCTGTCTGAAAAATTACAATTAAAAATGCGTAGCCCCCAAGAGAGCTACGCATGTAAAACACCGCCCTCTGACAATTAAGGTTGCTAGACACTTAAATTACTTTGTTGCAAAGTATGTCAGGGGGTATGTTTTTACCGCACATATTCTTTGCAACATCAAAGTAAAATATCCCGATTTTCAATTTAAGTATCTAGCATATTTATTTTAACACAAAATTTTCCTATGTGCAACATATTTCGACAGTTTTAAACAAAAAAAGAATTCGCAAAATTGCGAATTCTTTTTTGACTATCTGCACAAATTTATAAAATTCTCGAAAAACTTATTTTCTATCGGGTCACCTTCGGCAAAGTTTCTTTCGGGGTGCCACTGTGTTGCAAAGATACGCTTTTCCTTACATTCAATGGCTTCTATAACTCCGTCATCAGTTTCCGCCACAACTTCAAATCCCGGTGCAAGCCTGTCTATCGCCCAACTATGATAAGTATTAACCTCTGCCTTTGTTGATTTGAATATGTCATACACAAAAGAATTTTCTTTGATGCTTATAGTATGATTTTTATTTTCAGCACCGCTGTGTATATTCGCATCAATCCTTTTCAGACTTCCGCCAAAGCATACGTTTATGGACTGAAGTCCCCCGCAAACTCCGAAAACAGGTTTATTTTGTTTCACAAACCATTCAATAAGTTTTGCATCCAGAGTAAATTCATCATAGGGTTGATTTTCAGTAAATGGCTCTCCGCCCCAGTAAGAGGGGTTTATATCATTACTGCTTCCCGGAACAATAAGTCCGTCACATTTTTCGCAGATTTCAGGGAATCCGTATTCTGTCAGAATGTAATTCATCCCTACTTTATATTTTTCAGCCATAAGCTTCCAGAAATAAGGGATGGCAAACCTTTCATCCCAACCATCTTTCCGCCCCATATCGACGAATCTTAAAACAGTAGCAAAATTCATAAAATTAACCTCCTATATTACAGAACTTTATACCCTTGTGCTTCAACTGCACTCTTTAAAGCATCAACCGTTACGCTGTCGTCGTGTTTTACAACTGCAGTACCTTTTTCGTGGCTGGGAACTGCTTCTGTTACGCCTGCTATTCCTTCGAGAGTCTGCTTAACTCTTGCCTCACAATGTGGGCACATCATACCTTCAATTTTGAGTGTTGTTTCCATTGTCTTTTTCTCCTTTATTTTATATGATTTAAACAAATTCAGTCTTAACGCGTTTGATATTACACAAAAGCTTGAAAGGCTCATTGCCGCGGCACCAAACATCGGATTAAGTGTCCATCCCGTTAAATTGATCCACACACCTGCCGCAAGGGGAATTCCTATTACATTATAGAAAAACGCCCAGAAAAGGTTTTCGTGAATATTTTTAAGAGTTTTTCTGCTTAATTTTATCGCCGTAACAACGCTTTCTATATTTTCCGACGAAAGCACCACATCAGCAGACTCTATTGCCACATCTGTTCCTGCACCGATTGCGATACCTATATCCGCACGGGTAAGTGCAGGTGCATCGTTTATGCCGTCACCAACCATCGCAACACTGCCTTTTTCCTGAAGAGTGCGGATAGTGGATTCCTTGCCGTCTGGAAGTACATTTGCAACTACATTTTCTATTCCTACCTGCTGAGCAATTGCTTTTGCCGTCTTTTCATTATCGCCCGTTATCATAACGACCTCGATGCCAATAGACTTAAGGTCTGCTATAGCATTTTTTGCGTTTTCTTTCACCACATCGGCTACTGCGATTACACCTATAAAGGTGTTTTCCTTTACAAAGACAAGCGGTGTTTTTCCTTTTTCCGAAAGAGACTCTGTAAGCGATACAACTTCACTTTCCTCTACCCCGTTTTCCTTTATCATACGGAGATTGCCACCCATTACAACGTGTCCGTCAAGAACGCCTTTTACGCCGAATCCCGGAAGTGCAGTAAAATCGTCAACACTTTCAAGAGGAAGGTTTTCCTCTTTACACTTCTTCACAACTGCTTTGGCAAGGGGATGCTCGCTCTGTTTTTCAAGAGCATAAGCTATTTTAAGGAGTTCTTCCGCCTTTACACCATCTGCAGGGATTATATCGGTCACAGTCGGCTCACCTTTTGTTATAGTTCCCGTTTTATCAAACGCCACGACCTTAACCTTTCCCGTATTTTCAAGGGCAGTTGAGGTTTTAAAAAGAATACCGTTTTTCGCACCGACACCGCTTCCCACCATAATTGCAACAGGGGTTGCAAGACCAAGAGCACAAGGGCAGCTGATTACAAGAACACATATGCCCCTTGCAAGTGCCGTACCAAAGGCTTCACCAAGGAATAGCCAAACGGCTATAGTTACAACGGCTATGGCTATTACAACGGGGACAAATACGCCCGATACCCTGTCTGCAATTTTCGCAACAGGTGCTTTTGTAGCCGCCGCATCGCTTACCATTTTAATTATTTTGGAAAGAGCAGTATCTTCGCCTACGTTTGTAGCCTCGCACTTTAAAAATCCCGACTGATTGACTGTCGCTGCAGAAACCTTGTCTCCTGCGGCTTTATCTACGGGAATGCTTTCTCCTGTAAGGGCGGACTCATTTACCGCACTTACGCCCTCAATCACCACGCCATCTGCAGGAACGGATGCCCCTGGTTTTACAAGGAATATATCGCCCTTAACAACTTCCGACGCAGGGATTGTAACTTCCTTCCCTTCACGAAGCACCACCGCAGTTTTAGGTGAAAGCTCCATAAGGGATTTTATAGCGTTTGTGGTCTTTCCTTTTGAATACGCTTCAAGCATTTTTCCCACAGTAATAAGTGTAAGAATCATTGCCGCAGATTCAAAATACAGTTCATGAAAATAAGTATGTGCGACGTGTATATTTCCGTTTATATATGCATTACACATCATAAAAAGTGCATAAACGCTATATCCGAATGATGCAAGCGACCCAAGGGATACAAGCACATCCATATTCGGCGCACGGTGAATAGTGCTTTTAAATCCGCTGATAAAAAACTTCTGATTTATCACCATTATAATTCCCGACAGAAGCATTTGCACAATTCCGACTGCAAGGGGATTATCTTTAAATATTCCGAAATAAGGAAGTCCGAAAAGCATATTCCCCATGGAAAAATACATCAGTACAACTAAAAGTATTGCAGAGGATATAAGTCTTATTTTCATAGCGGAAATTTCTTTCTTTCCGCTTAAATCATTTTCTTCAGTTTTCTTTTTTTCTCCGTACACAGAGGCACCGTAACCTGCATTTTCCACGGCATTAATAATGCTTTCCTCGGATGCAGTCCCCTCTGTTATCATAGTGTTTGTAAGAAGATTTACACTACACTCTGTAACACCCTGAACTTCCGACACCGCCTTTTCAACACGGGTACTGCAGGCGGCACACGACATACCCGTAATACTGAATTTATGCATAGCACACCTCTTTTTATCAATACTTATTCTACAAAGTTTCACTAAACTTTTTCCTTATTTCAGCAGGTGTTTTCCCTCTCATCTTTTTAAAAACAGCCGTAAAATAGCTACTGCTGTTAAAGCCGCAATTCTGTGCAATTTCCGTAATAGGCAAATTTGTTGTGACAAGCAATTTTTCAGCATTTTTTATACGAACTATTGAAATATATTCAGCCACACCGAATCCTGTATATACTTTAAACTGTCTTGAAAAGTGGCTTTCACTTAATGCAAACTTTTCTGCAATAGACGAAAGAGAAAGCTCTTTGTCATAGTTTTCACAAATATAATGAACAGAATCCTGCATAACGGAATTTTTCCACGAAATCTCGTGATGTGTTTTTCCTTCTGCCATACGATTCAGTTTAACCAGCATTTCACGAATATACCCGGCAATCATTTCATCCGAATAGTAATCTCTGTTAAAGAATTCATTTGCTACTTTTTCAACAATTTCACCAATCTGTGAGTTTTTAAAATAATAACTATTGAAACAAGAAAAAATCTTATCATTTTTCGGATAAACAATAAATTTATTTGTAAATGAAATAAGAAATCTTTCTGCCCCTTCATCCATCAGTGAAGCAGTTTTATGTATAGCGTGTGGCGGTATAAGAACAATATCGCCCTCTTTCACGTCGTAAACATGCTCATTTATAAAATAACGCACGTTACCTTTCTTCAGATAATAAATTTCATAGTGATTATGGTAATGCCCTGACGGCATACTATATGTTCGGTCACGTTTTTCTTTAGTTACTGCTACAGTTTCTATTTCCTCCGCGAATGCATATTCCATGTTTATCACCTGCTTTTTTCATATATATTTATAATATACCAATAAAAAAGAGCATAATCAAGCATAATTTTAACATTTCAAAGCAAAATAAGCAAAATTTTGATAGAAATTAACATTTTTTTGATTTATAATATTATTAACCATTTAATTTGGAGGATTTTATTTATGAAAGAAAAAGTTATACAGTTTGGAGAAGGCGGATTTTTAAGAGGCTTCGTTGACTGGATGCTTCAGATAGTTAACGAAAAGACTGATTTCGAAGGTAAAGTTGTTGCCGTTCAGCCTATCGAAAACGGTATGTGTGATATGCTTACTGCACAGAATTGTGTTTACACACATATGTGTCGCGGGAGTGAGGGCGTTGACATCCGCAAGATTGACGTTATCTCCCGTTGTGTAAAGCCTTATGCGGATTACAATGCATATCTTGCACTCGCTGAAAATCCTGATTTCCGTTTTATTGTTTCAAACACTACAGAATCAGGTATAGCATTCAATGAAAATGATAAATACGAAGATGCACCTGCGTCATCTTTCCCCGGTAAGCTTACACAGCTCCTTAAAAAGAGATTTGACCTTGCTCTTCCGGGATTTGTTTTCCTTCCCTGCGAGCTTATTGATAAAAACGGCGAAAACCTGAAAAAGGTTGTTCTTCAGTATATAAAGCTCTGGAATCTTGGTGACGATTTCAAGGAATGGATTGAAAAAGAAAATATTTTCTGCAACACTCTTGTTGACAGAATCAACACAGGTTTTCCGAAAGACGAGTACAGCGAGCTTGGTATTGACGACAATATGCTCAACACCTCCGAATACTTCCATCTTTGGGTAATTGACGGCTATAGTGATTTGTTTAAGGAGATTCCCTTTGACAAGTGCGACCTTAATGTAATCGTTACAAAAGATCTTGAGATGTACAGAACAAGAAAGGTGCGTATTCTTAACGGTGCACACACTTCTCTTGTACCCTATGCACTTTTAGAGGGATTTGACACAGTTAAGTCTTGTGTGGATGACGAAAAGATGCTTTCACATATCAAAAAGTGTGTTTACGATGAAATCATCCCCACTCTTGACCTTCCGAAAGAAGAGCTTGTGCAGTATGCAGACGACGTAATTACACGTTTTTCAAACCCCTACATAAAGCACTATCTTTCATCTATTGCACTTAATTCCGTAAGTAAGTTTAAGGTGAGAGTTCTTCCCTCTATCCTGGAATATATAAACCGTTTTGAAAAAATGCCGGAAACACTTGTTTTCTCATTTGCAAAACTTATTGATTTCTACAGAACCGATATGACAAATGATGATAAGGAAGTTTGCGAATTTATGAAAAATGCGACTGTAAAAGATATTCTTGCGAACAAGAATCTTTGGGATTATGACCTTTCTTACCTTAGCGAGGAGGTAGAAAAATATGTTAATAAATAAGCTGGATAACGTAGAGGTAAATCTTGAAAACGGACACAAGTATGCCCTCAAAGATATAAAAAGCGGTGAAAACATTATAAAATACGGTCAGCCTATCGGTCACGCTATATGCGACATTAACAAAGGCGACCATGTTCACACCCATAATATGAAAACAAACCTTTCAGGTGAACTTGAATATACCTATGAGCCCGGCGAAGTTATGCGCGACAAAATTAAAACTGACCGCACATTTATGGCATACAGAAGAAAAGACGGCAATGTGGGAATCAGAAACGATGTATGGATTATCCCCACTGTCGGTTGTGTAAACAGTCAGGCAAAGGTTATTGCAGAAAAAACAGGTGCAAAAGCTTTTACTCATCCGTTTGGTTGTTCACAGCTTGGTGACGACCAGACTGTAACACAGCTTATATTAAAAGGACTTATAAATCATCCCAATGCCGGTGGTATTCTGGTGCTTGGGCTTGGTTGCGAAAACAACAATATAGACCTTTTCAAGACAGTTCTCGGCACGTGGGATGACGAACACGTTAAGTTCCTTAACGCCCAGGACTGTACCGATGAAATTGAAGAAGGCGTTGAAATTGTTAAAGCCCTTCAGAAAAGAGCCGAAGGTTTCAAACGTGAGCCGGTACATATTTCAGAACTTAAAATCGGTCTTAAATGCGGTGGCAGCGACGGCTACAGCGGTATCACAGCAAATCCCCTTGTCGGACGCCTTTCAGATATGCTGATTTCAATGGGCGGCAGCTGTGTCCTTACAGAAGTTCCCGAAATGTTCGGTGCGGAACATCTTCTTATGAAGCGTTGCAAAAACCGCGAAATTTTCGACAAAACAGTTGACCTTATAAACAATTTCAAGCAGTATTTCATCCGCCACAATCAGGTGGTATATGAAAATCCTTCCCCCGGCAACAAGGCAGGCGGTATTACAACCCTTGAAGAAAAATCCCTCGGTTGTGTACAGAAAGGCGGCTTAAGCGAAGTTGTTGACGTACTTGATTACGGTGATACACTTAAAGAAAACGGTCTTTCCCTTCTTAACGGACCGGGTAACGACATTGTTGCGGTAACAAACCTTGCAGCAGCAGGCGTTCACATTATTCTTTTCACAACAGGCAGAGGAACGCCCCTTGGTGCACCTGTTCCTACAATCAAGATTGCGACCAACCACTCTCTTGCAGAAAGAAAACCCGGCTGGATTGATTTTGATGCAAGCCCGATGCTTGACGGAATCGACCCCACAGCAGAGCTTCTTGAATACTGTATTGAAGTGGCAGAAGGCAAACAGGCTAAAAACGAAATCAACAAATGTGAAGAAATATCTATATTCAAGGATGGCGTAATGCTTTAAGCAGAGGATGTAAAAAAGAAGCGTGCCGCTTCACCCTTGTCGCGTCCTGACTAAATTCAAATCTCTTATACGGCAAAAAAAGAGGCATAAAGAAACCAAGTTTCTTTATGCCTCTTTTAATCAATACGGTTTAATTTTATCTGCTTCCCAGAAAAATACTTTTACATCTTTTCCGTCATATTCTGTAAGGTCAACTGTAATATTTTCATAAGGCTCAAAAACAGTATCATCCTTATTAATAAGAATTATCTTTTCAAGTCCTTTACCGTCATATACGGCAAGGAAGCAGTTTGCTTCTATTTCGTTTATGGTGGTATTTTTAAATACGGCGGTTTTATCTTCCATTTCAACAGTAATACTGTGTTCTGCCGATGTCATATTGAACGCAGAATCATAAACATAATAGGAAGCCGTTTTATAATTTTCTACCTTGTCGACGATATCGGCTTCAGCCTTGTTTATTTTCACAAAACTGTTCCCTACAGTTCCATCGTTTTTTTCAGCTTCTCTTATAACTGCGGCAACGGGATTTCCTTTAACGGTCAGCATAACACGCTTTTCACCGGTTTCATAGTCCACATATATATTTTCAATACTCGGACCTTCCGTAGCAGGAGATATGGTCAGGTTTATAATCTGCTTTTGTGATTTATACGGAAGCGTATACTCAATTTTAACCTCTGCCTTTCCGTTTTTCTTAAGCGAGTCGGAAAGCATCTGATTTTCCGATATAAACTCCTTTATAGTCGCTGTGGTATTCTTTTCTGTGAAGCCATTGTATACAACCTTGTCATCAATAGTAATCTTTGCAAAAGTATTTCTGCGGATTACCATTGAAAGCGCAAGCGGATTTTCCGCAATGTTCTCATCGGGATTGGTTGTAAACGGCATTTCATACCCGTTATCCGTTTCCAGTAATTTAGTCGAAAGGGTGTGACCCATTACATCGGTTGAAAAAGCAAGCAAACCATTAATTTCACTTTCGTCAAGCACCTGTATTTTGTCCCACTCTCCGTAAAAACCCGTAAAGGGAATTCCTACCGACGGATGTGTATTATCAGTCACAGAAAGGGTCACTTTTCCGTCGACAAAAAATCCGTTTGTCATCGCGGCTTTAAGATATGCAATATCCTCTGCATTAAGTTTAACATTAAAGGATACTTTCTTTGAAGAATTGGGATTGACAACTACCGCGCTGTCTCCCGTAAAGGTTGCATTAAGTTTTCTTATTCCCGAATAAAGATTCTTTCCGTTGTAATTTTTATAATCATCACTTGAAAGTTCAATTGATGCACTATCAAAAATCACTTCTGTATCAGAAAGATTTTCCGCATAAAAGCTTACTGTAAATTCGTCCCCTAATCTATCACCGAGAGTTATTCGTGATGCATTTTCTCCGTCGTGAAGAATCACTTTTGTCTGCATCGCTTTGTCAAGCTGAATTATGCCTGATCCTGATCTTCTTACAGATGCCAATGCACCGCTTTCGTCATAAACATTTTCTGCAGTAGATGCGAGAAGATTTTTTATAAGTGTCACTTTTGCTTTTCCTGTATATCCCGGATAGTTTTCTTCCAGAAACTCACTCATAAGCACACCTGCACCAGCAACGTGAGGCGATGCCATTGACGTTCCCGACATTGGCATATATGAAGATGAATACGCCGAATAAATATTTCCTCCCGGTGCAGAAAAATCAATTGTAGAATCAAGAGTGTCACTCACTCCGTAAGAACTTGTATCACTTGCAACGGGAAAATTGAAGCTACGAGCTATCATAAGGCGCTTTTCACATTTTATCATTGTCGCATTTTCAAAAAGTCTTTCGCCTTCTGTTTTTGACATATAGTAAAACGGAATAGAAGAATAGGAAAAGCTGAAGTTTGTATCTTTAACCTGGTCTGAATTATTCACCATTATCAAAGCGACTGCCCCTGCATTTCTCACTCTGTTATAGTAATTTGAATCTGTATCTGCAATGTACTCATCCGGCTTTGTTATAACTGCAACTTTACCCGTAAGTTTAACACTTGAAATATCACTTGTCGTACCGCTTCCGCAATTGACAATTTCCGTAAGAGGAAGCTCATACACAGAGCTTCTTACTTCCGATGCATAATCATTTCCTTTTTCATCAGTAAGTTTTCTTGCAACACGGTACATATTTTGCACGGAGCCTACATTTGCACCATTTGGAAAAAGATTATTATCGGATGCCGAATAGTCATAATTCTTTACATCGGTAACATTACCTCTACCTGCATTACCTCCTGAAGTTGCAACAAAACAACCTGCATTTTCCGCATTTCTTACAGCTTCCCTGAATTTTATATGAGAAGAGCTTGTAGAGTTCTCACTTGTGTAATCATCGCCAAAGCTCATATTAATTGCATCTGCTTTAAGTTTTACTGCATCGTCAAGTGCTTTCGTAGCATAGGAAAAATTAACTTTTCCGTTTGAGTTTACCACACCAAAAAACAAAATCTGTGCTTCCGGTGCAACACCACGGACAACGCCATCCCCTACCTTAGTCTTATTCCCTGCAGCAATTCCGCTGACGTGGGTGCCGTGCTGTGACGCAGCCTGAAGTGTATAACTGCTTGAAGCATAGTCGTATGCAAAAGGTACTTTTTCAGATTTGTAGGTACTTTTCGCATCAAGGGAAATTCCTGTATTTCTAAATATATCCTCCAGAGACTCCTTTGTATATTTTCCTTTTGCAGGATCAGTAAGTGTAAAGTAATCATTACTGTAGTAGATATTGGAATCAAGGATTGCAACTGTTCTTCCCTCTCCTGTATACCCGTTTTCATAAGCATGGATTGTATTTATCATATTGCCTGAATTTGCCGCTGATAAAGTTTCCTCGATTGATTCCGCCATCACTTCCATATCAGCTTCCGGCTCTTCGGGAGCAACAGTTGCAATAGCATCATCAGGAAAAACATCTTTAACTCCATCAATTTCTTTTATATATTCCGCTGTTTCCGCATCTGTTGTAATTGTAAATCCGTTAAGCACATCTGTGAAAGAATACTCTTCCGCAACTTTTTCTTCAGAAGAAAAAAGTGATACTCCGACAGGAATCTGTGCCTTTATCCCGTTTTGCATATCAATCAGTTCTTCACGAAGTCCGTTACGATACATTTCTTCATTACGGACAAAAACAGTCGGTCTTTCTTCAGAATATACCGCAGGCTCATCAAGGATTACAATATACCGCTGCACTTCCGTTTCATCCGCCAACACAGGCAACGAAAGGGATAAAACTGCACATATTATAAAAATCAAAATCAATACCGATTTAAACAGTTTCATTTTCATACAAAAGCCTCTCTTGTAAGATTCTGTCTTTATAGTAACAAAATTTTGATTTTTTGTCAATGTTGTTGATTATATCGCCATTTAATGTTATAATTCTTTTGAAAGGAATGATTTTAATGAAAAAAGCTCTTTTAATTTTTCTTTGCATCACAATGATTTTTTCATTTTCGGCATCTGCATCATTTACAATTGAGGATGCTTACTCCGAATTCAATGCAAAGCATCCCGAATTTGTGGAATCCATGGTTAATTACGGAGTACCGGAGGAATTACTTATTTCCTATCTTTACGATGTGTATGACTATATGCTTGAAATCAACACCACTACTCCCGTAACAGAAGAAAATTTTGAAGAAAAAGCCCTTCTTGCTATTTCACGTGTAGCATCAAGAGAACAATATTATCCCATTCAGGATGCTCTTCTTATTGTTTATCCTGAGGCTATAAAGCTGGCAATAAGCGAGGGAAAGGTCAGCGATGATATTCGTCCGCTTGTAGATACAGTAAAGGCGATTATTTTCAACAACGGAATGCTTGACCAACTTCCTGCAGAAGAGATTCCGGAAACAGAATCGCTCTTTACCGATATGAAGACCTCTCATTGGGCATATGACTCGGTAAAAAGACTTGCCGAAAACTTTATCCTCAACGGATATCTTGACGGCACATTCAAGCCTGATGCAAATATTACACGAGGAGAATTTGCAAAGATAATTGTATCTGCTACAGATACTCTTGACGTGGATGCAACATCCTCTTTCAGCGATGTTTCAACCTCTGATTGGTATTATCTCTATGTTTCCTCCGCACTTAAAGAAGGTTATATTACAGGCTATCCTGACGGCACATTCCGCCCTGATGCGTATATAACCCGTGCAGATATCTGTACAATCGTGCAAAGATGTCTTGAAGCAGAATTCCAGACAGGTGTTACGGCATTCTCCGACGACCACCTTATCCCCATCTATGCACGAGATGCGGTATATTCCCTTGTTTCCCTCGGAATAATAAATGGTATGGGTGACAGAACTTTTGCACCTAAAGCATTCGCTACACGCGCGCAGACCGCAAAAATCATAGACAAGGCATTTTTTCAGTAAGGAGTGATTTTATGAACTATCCTACTCCTCACATCAACGCCATTCCGGATGATTTTGCAAAAACCGTTCTTATGCCCGGCGACCCTCTCCGAAGTGAATTTATCGCTAAAAATATGCTTGATGGCGCAAGGCTTGTAAACAACGTACGCGGAATTAACGGCTACACGGGTAAATTTAAAGGTAAAGACGTATCCGTTATGGCAAGCGGTATGGGAATGCCGTCAATGGGCATTTACAGTTATGAGCTTTTCAATTTCTTTGATGTGGATAACATTATCCGCATAGGTACTGCAGGTGCATATGATAAAAACCTTAAACTTCGTGATATTGTTCTTGCTCTTGGTGCATCAACTAATTCCGCCTATGCATCCCAGTTTGACATTAACGGAAGTTTTGCTCCTACTGCATCATTCGAGCTCCTCTCCGACGCATATAGTGTAGCAAAGGAAAAGGGATTCAAATGTACTGTGGGAAATGTTCTTTCATCAGATACATTTTACAGCGATGAAAAGAATATGGCAGAAAAATGGGCATCTCTGGGCATCAAGTGCGTGGAAATGGAAACTGCCGCCCTCTATATAAATGCGGCAAGGGCAGGAAAAAATGCACTTTCCATCCTGACAATTTCAGATAATGTAATAACGGGCGAAGCTACTACTGCAGAAGAAAGACAAACATCGTTTACAACTATGGTAGAGATTGCTCTCGAAACAGCTATAAAAGAAAACAGCGGTCACTGACCGCTGTTTTCTTTTATACTTACATCTCCTGAAGATAAATCTTCAACACTTCCGTCTTCTTTTTTTACTTTAAGTGAATAATCGTCATTTATTGCAATTGCAACGGCACGCTCAATCGTGTCGTTTTTTATTATGTCAATTTCTTTTCCCGTTATCATTGAACGATTCCTGTATTCTTTTAAAGTTTCTGAATCAGATTTTATGCCATACAACTCTTTAAGAATTTCAACTGCAATTTTTTCACGGAGAAACATCTTATTTTCTTCAAAAACACTTCCTGCTCTCATTTTTATATCATCGGGAAAACCGCCATCGGGACTTACAACATTTACGCCGATGCCGAGAACGACAAAGCCGTTTTCACCTACAGAAGATTCTGCAAGAATCCCACACACCTTACGCTCTCTGATATAAATGTCGTTTACCCATTTGATAAGAGCTTTTTCCCCTGATAGTTTTTCAAGTGCCTTTGCCGTAGCTACCGCTGCATTTGTGGTAATAAGAAGAGGGTTGAAATTTTCCAACGGTCTGTAAAGTACAGACATATAAACTCCCGTATTTTCAGGAGAATAAAAGCTGCGCCCCATTCTTCCCCTACCTGCAGTCTGCGAGGAGGCAATAATTACTTTATACTCGCCTTCCCCATCCTTTGCCGCCTCTTTAAGAAGAGTATTTGTAGAGGTTACCTCATCTCTTACATCAAATCGGTAAGGATACGACGAAAGCTCTTTTTCTATATATGATTTATCAATGCTTTTCACACATATCACCTAACAATACTGTCAATCAGATAAAGTTCATCCTTCGAGAAGTGCATATTCTCAAGCACTTTCACATTTTCTGTAATCTGGGCAGGCTTTGATGCACCTATAAGAACACTTGTAACACCTTCTCTGTTCAGAAGCCATGCAAGTGCCATCTGTGCAAGGGTCTGCCCTCTTTTCTTTGCAAGGTTATTCAGCGCCTCTACTTTTTCAAGAATATCAGGAGTAAGTGATTTCTCATTGAGGAATCTTCCATCCTTTCTCATACGACTGTCTTCCGGAATTCCATCTATATACTTATCAGTCAGAAGTCCTTGTTCTAGAGGACAAAATACTATCATACCCTTTTTCTCATCAATCGCCGCATCAAGAATACCATTTTCTTCAACAGTCCTGTTCAGGATTGAATATCTGTTCTGATTGATTATGAAAGGACAGTGAAGCTCATTAAGAATTTTTGCGGCTTCTTCCATAGTTTCTCCATCATAGTTTGAAAGTCCGACATAAAGAGCCTTACCGCTTTTTACTATTCTGTTAAGTGCCCACATTGTTTCATAAAGCGGTGTATCACTATCCATTCTGTGATGATAGAAAATATCCACATAATCAACATTAAGCCTTTTAAGACTCTGGTCAATGCTTGCACAAAGATATTTTTTACTGCCGAAATCACCATAAGGACCCTGCCACATTTTGTAGCCTGCCTTTGTACTGATGATAAGCTCATCCCTGTAAGGACGCATATAGTCATTTAATATTTTGCCGAAATTTGTTTCGGCGCTTCCCGGTCCGGGACCGTAATTATTTGCAAGGTCAAAATGAGTGATACCGTTGTCAAATGCAGTAAAACACATATTGCACATATTCTCAAAATCGGAATTTTCTCCAAAATTATGCCACAAGCCGAGTGATACGACAGGAAGTTTAAGGCCGCTTTCACCGCATTTGTTATATTTCATTGTGTCATATCTGTTTTCACTTGCAACGTATTTCATTTCGTTTCTCCTTTTATTTATTATCCTCAATTTCTTTCATATAACCGGCTGTAATAATACCTGCAGGAAGCGCCACAACGGCTATACCGAAAAGTGAAGAAACCATTGTAACAATTCTGCCGACAGTCGTAACAGGATAAATATCTCCGTATCCCACCGTTGTCAACGATACAGTCGCCCAGTATATAGCATCAAAAAACGTATCAAATGACTCCGGCTCTACATTGAATATAATCAAAGCAGATATTATTATGTACGCAACTGCCAATGTACCAACTGCCGCAAGAGACGTCTTGGACCTTTGTAATACAGAGGAAATAATTTTTATACTCTTTGAATATCTGAACATTTTGAATGCCCTGAAAACGCGGAATGCACGAGCCATTCTTACTATTCGCAAAATTTTGAAGCTGCTGCCGAATATGGCAAAAGACGGCAGGATTGCTATCAAATCAATTATTGCAAATCCGCCAAAAGGAAATCGCAAAAATGATATCACCGACTTTTTCCCGTACTTATAGTCTGCTGTAATCCAGCGAAGCAGATAATCCACAAGGAATACACATACACAGATAATATCTATTACATTGTATATTCCTTTGGGAGCCTTTGTACATAAAGGTATAAGGCTGATAAGTATTACGGCAATCATATAAGAATCATATGTTGCACTTAACTTATTATCTCCTTTATAGGGCTCAATTATATCAAATATCTTTTTTCTCATAGTTTTTCACCACTTCATACTACCATATTTTAACCGATGCATATTATATACTTCTTTTATTTCTGTTGATTTTCATAATAACCAGAACTGAAATAACCGATATAACTGCCCACGACACAAACATCGGCGTATAGCCGAATTTCGCAATAACCATGCCGTAAATCATACTTGCAACGCCACCGCCAAGATATGTGGCAAAGTCCATTATACCGCTTACTGATGCAACATTACCTGTTTTCAGATGTGAAAGCGGATATATTGAAAGAATTGATGTATTTATCATTGAAACTGCTGCATAAATAAGGCTGAGAAGTATCGCAGACGAAAGCATTCCTACCCCACCTATACATAAAAGGACCGACGAAATTATACAAACTGCAAATCCCGCAATTGAAACTGTATTTTCACGGTTATTACACAGTTTATATGTGAGAGAATAAAGAGTCCTTCCCACAAATCCCACAAGCGGAATAAGAAGTATGTAATATGACGATTCACTTAAATCAACGCAGTATTTGTCAACTATAAACACAGTCATCCAAAGACTTATATTTTCCTTCATAACACCGTGCATAACTGCAGGAATTCCCATAAGAAGCAATTCTTTATCACGAAGAAGCTTAAAAATTGAGAGGTGCTTCTTTTCAGTATTGACAATTGGTTTAATACTACGGGTAGTAACAAGTACTGCTACTCCAAGCACCGCAGTAATAATACCGGGGATAAGAAAAGCATATCTTACACCGAATTTTGTTATCAGGAAAGTGTTAAGAACAATTGCAATAATGTTACCCATTGCAACTGATGTAACCATCAAAGAAGTCTTTCTCTTTGCCGTCTCGCCCTCATACATAGCGGAAACCACACACAAAACCGAACTCCAGAGCATTGACTGTGCATAGGCGTTGGTCGTCCACAGAATGAATATGCCTATAAACGGAGGAAGAAAACTGATAATAATGTTACTTATTCCCGCAAGTGCAAGACCGATTGTAAGCATCACCCACGGAGGGGTTTTGTCACTAAGACTCCCGTTTAAAAGTCTGCCTGTTGCATAAACGGCAGAAAAAACACTTCCGAGAATTCCCAGCTGAACTGTATTAATCAATTTTTCCGAAATAAGGTCAGGTCCCGCCATAGAAAGATTGACTCTTGCAACATATATCGACACATAAGCAAGGTACACTATTAAAAATATTATTCTTCTCTTTTTATCAGACATTAAATTGCCTCCAAAGTTGACGCAAAGCATATTTT
Organism: Clostridia bacterium; assembly: GCA_045651805.1. GTDB lineage: Bacteria > Bacillota > Clostridia > UMGS1883 > UMGS1883 > UMGS1883. Next base: position 5,752 of record JAZRTB010000033.1, on the reverse strand, counting down.
ATATTATTATATCCTTTTTTGCTATAAAATGTCAATACAAAACGCCTTGAAAACCAAAGGTTTCAAGGCGTCCGAATTCATATTATTCAGATTTGTGCTCCGCCGACGCTTTCAATTTCAGCAAGTGCAAGGTTAACAGACTTGATACCCTCGCAAAGAGGTGCTACATCAGGAACTTCGCCTGCGTTAAGCTTATCAATGAAGTAACGGAGTTCGTTGTAGTAACCTCCGAGACTTGAAATGTTACCGCCAATGTTGTTATCAGATGAGAATGAAGGCTCAATAACAATCTTTTCACTGCCACCGTCCTTATAATAGACCACAAGACCGTCTGCACCATTTACAACAGTTGCATTGTCAAACATAACTCTGAACTGTGCAGTAAAGGGGAAATCTACGGGGTAATGCCACGAGCCCTCAACAGTTGCAACGGCATCCTTATACTTAAAGGATGTAAAAATCTGCTCAATAATGCCTGTATTATCTCTTGTAGCAAATGAGTTGAAGCTTTCAGGCTCACCCATAAGGTAACGCATAAAGTCAACATCGTGAATATGCATATCAAGGGCTATTGAACCACTCTTATCTCCCTGGTGAAGCCAGTTATCCCACGCCCATGTAGGATATGAACTAAGACGTTTGAACACTGCAGAATGGATTTTACCGAATTTACCGCTGTCAGCAACTTCCTTAAGCCATACATATTCGTCCCACATTCTGATAACCTGACCAACCTGAACGATTGCACCTGTTTCCTCCTGTGTTTTAAGAAGAAGCTCTCCCTCTTCCTTTGTAAGACAAACGGGCTTTTCAAGGAACACATTCTTTCCTGCTTTCATAGCAAGAACCGCGTGCTGTGTATGAAGATATGTAGGAAGACAGATATCAACAACGTCTACATCTGCATTTGCAATTAATTCTTCGCCTGTTGCATAAATTTCAGCATTATGAACCTTTGCAATTTCTTCCGCCTTGTCACGTCTTACATCCGCAACGGCAACAACCTGTGCACCTTCGATAACATCATAGCAGGCAGAGTGCATTCCGCCCATAAAGCCACAACCGATAAGACCTATTTTAATCATAATTACTTCCTCCCTAAAATTCTATCCATAGAATTTGATGTATTGTAAATAATCGTTTCGCTGTACTGCTTGTAAGGCGGTATCATTTCTGCAGTTGTCCAGTTATCATAGCCGATTGAATCAAGGGCGTTTTTAACTGCAACATAATCCACATCGCCTGCAAGAAGATCAACAAATCCGTCAAGTGAGCCTACCGCAACTCTGTAATCCTTGAAGTGAACTTTCTTGATACGGCTACCGAGAATCTTTATCCACTGCTGGGGATATCCGCTGTAAAGCACGTTACCAACGTCAAAGTAAGAACCTACGTAATCTGAACCTACTTTATCAATAAAGTCACGCATTTCAAGGGGTGAAAGAAGGAACTTGTTCCATACGTTTTCAACACCGATTGCTACCTTAAGTTCTTCTGCAACGGGTGCAAGTTCACGAAGTGCCTCAAGTGCTCTGTCATAGGCAACATCGTAATCAATAACCTCACTATCGGGGTCAAACACGACGTGTACTGCGCCGGGAACAACAAGGATTGTATCACAACCAAGCCATGAAGCTACCTGAAGCTGTTTCTTTGTAATTTCCTTTGCTTTAATTCTGTTTTCCTCTTTATCTGATGTGTAGTTATATGTCCAGTAAAGACCGCTTGCCACGCTGTAAAGCTCAATACCTATTTCCTCCGCCATTTTCTTAACAGCAAGGATATCCTCCTTTGTAGATTCAAGAGAAACGGGGCCTTTTTCGTCAAGTGCTACTTCAACGCCGTCAAAACCGGCGTCCTTTGCAATTTCAAAACATTTTTTAAGGTCTGACTGGTCAGCAAACGACCATATGCTTATACCTTTTTTCATATTAAATTACCTCCTTGCAATTTCTTTAATTATATGTTATACTTTTATAAGGAAAAATTCAATATATTTTTTTATACTTTTTGTATATTTTTGTAAACAAGGAGATTTTTATGAAATTAAATTATACAAAGCATCGTCTTGCCAATATTTTGAGCATAAACAAAATAGTTACCGTACATTATTATGAGTTTTCGAAGAATTTCTCTTTCGAGGGTGAAAGTCACAATTTTTGGGAAATGGTGTATGTTGACAAGGGACAGGTAAACCTTCGTGCAGGCATAAACGAATTTACGCTTAAACAAGGACAGGTCGCCTTTCATAAACCCAATGAATTCCATACAATATGTACTGACGGCATTAATCCTGCAGAGGTATTTGTAATTGCATTTGTATGTTCCTCTGCCACAATGGAATTTTTTAAAGGCAATGTTACATCTCTTACGGCAACACTTAAAAAGCAAATGTTTATGCTTATTGAAGAATGTCTTTCAACCTTTGAAATTATGCCAATAACCGGCGTTGAGCTTATTACAAAGTCAAATGCACCCATAGGTGGACAGCAGATGATAAGAATTCATCTTGAAGAGTTTCTTATAATGCTGATACGTGAAAACAGTAAAAAAGAGCCTGCATCTTTCTTCCCTACAAAAGAAAGTATGGAAAATCACCTTGTTGCACAGATGATTTCCACCATTGAAGAAAATGTACGAAACAAAATTTCAGTAGAAACACTCTGCACAGATATGAATTACTCCCGTGCGTATCTTTCGGGAATTTTCAAAGCATCAACCGGAATAACAATAGGAGGATATATAACAAAGCTGAAAATTAAAGAGGCAAAGAAGCTTATACGTATGGGAGCATACTCCTTTGCCGAAATTTCCGATATATTATGCTTTGACAATCAGCACTATTTTTCAAAAGTATTTAAAAAGATTACAAATTTCACTCCGACACAATATAAAAATTCAATACTCAAATAGAAAGGGAATGTAGCAAAATGATATCATTTTGCGACATCCCCTTTCTATTATTTTATATCAATATTATAGTCAACTCTTACAAGTTTCTTTCCATCTGCAGTAAATTCAAGTTTAAGATAATCATAGGATGAAACATTCTGATAAAGAATTACAATTTTTGCACATTTTTCGCCAACAACCACATACTCAATGCTTGAAGGCTCACCAATTTGAAGAATAGCATTTTTAATATCTGTGCTATTATCTATTCCGCAGAGAGTAAACTTCGGTGCAGTCGTAAGCTCCGCTTCAAAAGAATCTTCACTGCTGTATAAGTCAAAAGATACTCTTCCTATTGTACTATTTACATAGCTTAAAGGCTCTGAAGTAGTGTTTGTTGAAAAAACAACCATTTCTTTTCCGTCATTTTTACACACTTCACTTCCCGTACTGCCCGGATTAAGAATAATGTTATTTTCGGGAACCCATCCCCAAGACCTTAAAAGACCAAAGCTCATAGGCATTGAAATATACGCACCTTTTTCAAGCTTAACAAGGGGATCAAATTCGAATTCTTTTGCAAGATTGCTGTTTAAGGAATACACATATCTTGTACCTTCCTCAACAATACCCTGATTGTAACGTGATATATTCACATAATCGGACAAGCTTTCGTAAAACTCCTGCGAAGAAAGAATCTTTTCTTCAGAAACCACAGCAGTTGGCTCACTTTTTTTATTTGAACAACCTGCAAATAAAACAATAACCATTATTGAAATCAATGAAATTTTAAATATTTTTTTCAATTAACTCATCTCCTTACAGGAGACTATTATACTATAAAGCTCCTTATAAAGTCAATGGTTTCCCCTGAAAAACAAGGCTTTTAAGCGGCGTTCACATAGGGATAAATTGGTTTTAGAAAGCTCTTTTCGGTTAATACTTCACAAAAAAATCGCGTTATACGCCGAAATCATGGATTTTGGGCAAATAATCCCTACGTGAACGTCGCTTACAGCTGCTCATTTTTTCTGTATCTCATTTTTCCTTCTTTACAATCTTTGCATAAACCATCTCATCCTGCACCCATGTGTAGAGATAAATTGTGTCTTCGGTATTATTTCTGAATTTAAAATCTTTTTCTCCGTATACGACAGTTGCGTCTGTGCCCGGGGCGTAAGCTACTGCTTCGCTGTGAGAATGGCGCTCCGTTACTTTGAGATTTGCATTCAACACAGCCATATAAATGGTACTGCTGACCTGACATACTCCTCCGCCCGTTCCATAACTTTTTTCACCGTGAAATATAATCGGTGCATCCTTATATCCGTTTTCTTTACTGCGTTTACCGGTAGTTTCATTAAAGCTGAACTCTTCTCCGGGAAGAAGCATCATCCCTGATATACTTTTACAGGCAAGATTTATATTACTTACACGATTAATCCCCGTGTCAATGATTTTTGTCACAGCTTCTCCGACTACTGTCTCTTCATTTTCATTATTATTTTCTGTTTTGTCGGAAATACTGTTATCAGTAAGCCTTCTTTCATTTGCGGGCGACATTTTTTCCTGTGCCGCACATCCTGCAAGAAAAAAAATTGCCAATATTAAAATTATTTTTTTATTCATAAACAAACAACCTCTTTTCCTGCTTATTTTAAGCAGAAAAAGAGGTTAAAATGTCTGTGAAAATTTGCTTATTTTGCAGAATATTCGTTAGAGGGGCCTTGTGCCTTACCCTGCCTCAATTCTTCAAAAATTTCTTTATGCTTTTCAAGATACTCTTTTGAAAGAACAAAGCTGTCTTCTGTTTCAACAATCTCGGCAATATGGATAGGGTACGGCATTACTACCTCATACTCACCATATCCCATATCTTCGTACGCGATTTCACTCTTGCAGTTTTTACAGATAAGACCTGTATTGTCCGCATTGTTTTCAAACTTCGCGTGCTTGCCGTACATTGTATAGCAACCCATACAGTCATCAAATGCAAGACTGTAACTGCCATCTGAAAGCTTAACCGCAATTATATTTGTGTCAAGCTGACGAAGCGGTATAAAAACAGCCTTTTCATCGGAAATTTTGCTTTTTTTAATTGTAATCTCGGTTACGTTCATACTTATTGCACGTTCAATAAAGAATGCCCCGACTACGATTATGAGAATCGCAATCATTCCAATAAAAATCTTTTTCTTTCGGTTTCTGTTAAGCTCGTTAACTTTTTCCCTTACATTATCCATAACAACATCTCCCAGTTAAAGTATACGCCAAATAAGGGATTTATTAACCAAAATATTTAACGGCAGAAGTGAACATACCCATTTCGTAGTTACCTTCAACGTTCTTATAAAGGTTTTCACCTACACGTTCACTATGACCCATCTTACCGAGAACACGACCATCGGGTGAACAGATACCCTCTACTGCACAGATTGAACCGTTGGGGTTATACTGAATGTCATATGTGGGATTACCGTTAAGGTCAACGTACTGTGTAATTACCTGACCGTTAGCTGCAAGTTCTTTAATAAGAGCTTCGTCAGCAAGGAATCTACCTTCACCATGCGAAATCGGAACGGAATAGATATCACCTACATTTGTTTCCATAAGCCAGGGTGACTTGTTAGACGCAATTCTTGTGTTAACAATCTTTGACTGATGGCGTGAAATTGTGTTGAATGTAAGTGTGGGGCTATTCTCATCAGCTTCACGGATTTCACCGTAAGGAACAAGACCAAGCTTAATAAGTGCCTGGAAACCGTTACAGATACCTGCCATAAGACCATCTCTGTTCTTAAGAAGGTTCATAACTGCTTCGCTGATTTCCTTATTTCTGAAGAATGCAGTAATAAGCTTA
>JAZRTB010000032.1:0-123429 GCA_045651805.1 Clostridia bacterium | reverse complement strand
TGATATTTCCGTAATTTCAAGGGGTTTGCCGAATTCGGAAAGTGTATCGAGACCTTTCAGCATCAGAATCGGGTCAAAAAAAGGTTCAAAAATTTTGTTATCGATTTCCTCCATCCGCATAAAAATATGATTCTGTACACCGATTTTATCAATTCTTGCTCCTTTTAAAAGACCGGATTCAATCAGCATATAGTAAGGATGTCTGTATGTCATCGTTCCTATTTCGGGAAGATAATTACCGTCATTTATTACAAGAACATCGCTGGGGAAATATTTTTCCGCAAGGCTGAAGGACCATTCAAGAGAATCCTTTGTGTCACTTATAACACTGTGGGTTGTCCACCAATGGGTCTGCAGAAGTTCATTTATAACTTCAACATCATACATTATGCCGTTTCCGTACCTTTCAGCAATTTCAGAAAAACGCTTTTCATAGAGTTTTTTCATCTTTTCTGCATCATTTTTAGGTGCCCAGTCGGGGGTAAATTTATCGTAGAACAAACAATGCAGTTTGGGAGCTATTCCATTTTCACGGCAAAAATCAACACACAAATCTGGACTTGGTCTGCGATAGATATTGGGACTGTCCGCCGCGTAGCGAGGTTTCCCCTCCTCCGGTTCTAAATCGCCCCAGTAAAAAGGAACTGTGGCGAGATTAAAATACTCGGGGAAAAGCTTACGATACTCCTTATTCTTTTCCTCATCTTCAAGCTGGTCAAGCATAAAAATATGCGCACCATGCTTGAATTCGTGATTTTTAAGAGTAGCTCGCACCTTTACACCTGAAAGGGGATTTCCGTTTTCATCCTTTAAAATCACTGTCATTTTACCTTTTCTGTATTTTTCAATATTGTCTTTTACAGTTGTTTTAAACAAATCCTCATTTGCCTGAAACTTACCGAGGCAGAATTTTTCTATTTCACTATAGCTTTTATCAAGGTCTTTATATGTAGACATAAATTTCACTCCTTTTATTGTATTATATCAACGCAAACGTCGGCTTACAATCTTTTTTTCGATAATAAAAGTTGATTTTTCGAAACACGAATGTTATAATATCGCTGATATTGGAGGTGTTTTTCATGTTTTTCGAGCAGGAATCAATTAGCTTTAAGATTCTGGATGTTTTGTTCCTTGAATCTAACTATTCAAAAAGTTATAATTTTAAACGAAACTTTGATGCCCTCTCATTCAGATATGAAGGAGATACAATAATAGAATTTAATGACAGACAATTGGAATTTTCCGATAACTCAATCGGATTCTTTCCATCAGATGTTGATTATCATCGAATTTCAAACAGAGACAAAATGATTGTTGTTCATTTTAAAACATACAATTATATTTCAAACGATATTCAAGCATTCTTCCCTGCTGACCCCAAAAAATATGCTGAACTTTTCGAGAAGATATTTAACCTTTGGGAAAGCAAAAGTACATCATATAAGTACGAAGCATCAGCTATTCTGAATATGATATTTGCAGAACTTTACAGGGACAACAAAAAACTATACAAGCTTAATTCTAAAATAGCTGCCTCAATTGATTATATTGAAAAGAACTACCTCCGTAAAGATTTCTCGCTCATTGAAGCTGCGGAAAAGTCCTATATAAGCGACACCTATTTCAGAAAACTTTTCAAAAAAGAATTTGGGATTTCCCCAAAGCAATATGTTATAAACAGAAGAATCAAATATGCTTCTTCCCTTATAATTGCAGGCTATCATACATTAAATGAAATTTCTTCTCTGTGCGGTTATAACGATTACAAGCACTTTTCGGTAGAATTCAAAAAGATTATGGGCATTTCCCCATCAGAGTATGTATATAAGGATTAAAAGAAAGACCTTGGCAGTTCCAAGGTCTTTCTTTGTTTTATTCGTCGTCTTCGGGACAACAATGGTTGTCACAAGGTTCGTTATTCAGACAATCTTCCACGGGAGGGAAAAATTCATCCACGGGGAAATTAATATTTGCAAAAATCTCGCAGGGATCATCAGGCGAGCTTGCTACACATTCCTTTTCGGGAATACAGAAATCGTACGCAGGAATAAGAAGCTGAACATTTCTTTCGAGCTTGATAATTGTAAAGAGACCGATTGAAACATAAACCTTACGCTGATTGTCACGGCAATTTACAAATCTGTCCTCAAACACTCTGCATACACAATCGGGAATATTGCACACGTCAATATCGTCGTCAGCGTACTTACAGCACTTTTCACCGGGCTCTGTCATTTTTGCACCAAGACAGATGGGGTCAAGAATTTCAACCACCGCTTTAGGCATATTGGTCTTCTGCCAGAGTTGGGGGTCGAAGCTATCCTGCTTGTATCGTGAGGTAAAGATTTTCGCACTGCCTTCACTGCCGAAAAGAACAACTTTCTTATTATAAGTTGCAACACCTTCAACAGTAACAGGGCGTGATACTCCCGTGTACACATCAAGAGAAACCCTGAAGAAGAAATTAAGGTCAACAGTGTAATAGCCTCTGTTAAACGGCATTTTTTCAACATCGCTGAACACCCATATTACTTCTGATTTACGACATTTTACGTCTACTGCACGGTCAAGTATTTCCTGACCTGTTTCTGTTAAGTACACGCGCATACATTCAATGCATTCCTTACTTCTGCAGGAATCGTATATTTTATCAGTCTGTATACAAACCTTTTCCTTACATCCGAAGGAACCGGTAAGTTTTTCTTCCATAAAAATACCTCCTTCATACTGGATATACTACATTGTATGAAAGAGGTGTTATTTATGTGATTATTTGATTATATGACAACTCCACCGTCACACCCGACAATCTGCCCCGTGATAAACGACGCTTCATCCGACGCCAGGAAAATTACAGTATTTGCCACTTCCGCAGGAGTTCCTATCCTGCCGAGAGGGGTTTCCTCTTCAAAGGCAGTTTTATCTTCTTCTGCAATATCTTTATTCATATCCGTGTCAATATATCCCGGGGAAACACAGTTAACTCTTATTCCCGAAGGGCCTAGCTCTTTTGCAAGAGCTTTTGTGAAAGCAATTACCGCACCCTTTGATGCACTATAGCAACTTTCCATACATGCTCCGCTTACTCCCCAGATTGAACTGATGTTTATAATGACACCGCTATGGTTTGACACCATATTCTTTGCGGCATATTTACTGCACAGAAACGTTCCTGTCACATTCACGCTGAAAACATTCTCCCAGTCGGAAAGCGACATATCCGTTACAAGAGACGGAATGCATATTCCTGCATTATTTACAAGCACATCAATTCTACCGAAATGCGCTATAGCAGAGGCAAACATACTTTTAACATCCTCCTCTTTTGACACATCACCTTTGAGGATTAGTATTCCCGGCATCTTCTCTTTCATAGAAAGTGCCTCTTTTTCGCTATTATTATAGTTTACTGCCACATTATATCCTTTTTCATAAAAAAGCTCTGCAACAGCTTTTCCGATGCCTCTTGCACCGCCTGATACAAATACGGTTTTACTCATAGTCTACCCTCATTCGTTAATATACTGAAGCGCATCACTCAATGTACGCACCGCAATAAGCTTGATTCCCTCACACTTATCAACGGAGCCGAGACAGTCAAAAGGAAGCATACATCTTTTAAATCCCATTTTTTCGATTTCAGCAATTCTTCTTGATGCCTGAGTAACTGTTCTCACTTCACCCGTAAGACCAATTTCTCCAAAGAACGCCATATCTTCGGGAAGAGGTTTGTTTCTGAAACTTGAAGCAATAGCGCAGGCAATTGCAAGGTCTGTCGCCGCCTCGTCAAGTTTTATACCGCCCGTTACATTAACGTAAGCATCCTGATTTCCGAGGTTAAGTCCCATACGTTTTTCAAGAACAGTCATAATAAGTGATACTCTGTTATAATCAACACCCGATGCCATTCTTTTGGGATTTGCAAAACTGCTGTTTGACACAAGCGCCTGAATTTCGGCAAGTATCGGGCGTGTCCCCTCAACGGAGCAGACTATTGCCGACCCCGGTGCATCCACGGGACGACCCGAAAGAAGCATTGATGAAGGGTTTGGCACGTCAATAAGTCCCTTATCCGTCATTTCAAATACGCCGATTTCATTTGTTGAGCCAAAACGGTTTTTAACGGCTCTGATTATTCTGTAGCTCTGATGTCTTTCACCCTCAAAGTAAAGAACACAGTCCACCATATGTTCAAGAACACGGGGGCCTGCGATTGAACCTTCCTTTGTAACGTGGCCAACTATAAACACAGTAATTCCCATATTCTTTGATATTTCCATAAATTTAAGAGTGCACTCCCTCACCTGTCCCACACTACCCGGGGCAGAAGTAAGCTCCGAAGAATAAAGCGTCTGTATTGAATCCGCAATAACAAGTGACGGCTTCATTGTATCAATAGCCGCAATTACTGCATCAAGGTCTGTTTCATTAAGAACATAGAGATTGTCGCTCATGGCACCAAGACGCTCTGCACGGAGCTTAATCTGCTTATCTGATTCCTCGCCTGATACATAGAGTACCTTATCTGCCTTTGATGCATAGTTTGCAAGCTGAAGAAGAAGAGTAGATTTACCGATGCCAGGTTCACCACCGCAAAGGACAAGAGACCCTTTTACAATACCACCGCCGAGGACACGGTCAAGCTCATTGCTTCCTGCACTTACTCTCTCTCCATCCTCTGTTGTAACATCCTTAATGAGAACAGGAGCAACCTTCTTTTTCACATTAGAAGCAGAAACAGAGGAAGTTTTCTGCACAACCTCCTCCACCACGCTGTTCCATGCACCGCAAGCGGTACATCTTCCCATCCACTTTGAATATTCGTTTCCGCATTCGCTGCAGACAAATACTGTTTTTGTTTTCATTCTACCACATCCCTGGGTACGCGTTTACTGATATTGCATACCACTTCGTAATTTATTGTTCCTGTAAGATTAGCAATCTCATCGGCACCGACAGTTTTATCGCCTTGTGTGCCTATAAGGATTACTTCGTCCCCTACATTTATATTATCTATATCTGTTACATCCACCATAAACTGATCCATACAGATTCTACCAACAATCGGGGCATATTTTCCGTTTATGATTACTCTGCCTTTATTAGAAAGAAGTCTCGGATAACCATCGGCATAACCTACGGGGATTGTCGCAATTTTCATTTCTTTTTCAGCAATAAAAGTTCTGCCGTAACTTACACTATCGCCTTTTTTAATGGTTTTAACATAAGCAACGTGTGATATAAGCTCCATAACGGGCTTAAGGTCAAGCAGAGCCCTGTCTACCTCGTCCGAAGGATAAAGTCCGTAAAGGATAATCCCCGGACGCATCATATCAAAGGATGCTGATTTATACTGCATAATTGCCGCACTATTACCTGCGTGCAACATATATTCCGCATTTAAGTCATTTGCAAATTCAAAAAATCTTTCCGCTTGCACTTTTGTAAAGCTTAAATCGGCTTCATCTGCCGTTGCAAAATGTGTAAAGACACCTTTAACTTTGATATTTTTAAGCAAGGCTATTTCTTTCACTGTTTTTTTGCTTTCCTCATTCGGCAAAAAACCAATTCGTGACATACCGGTATCAACTTTAATATGGACTTCCGCTTCTTTTCCAAGTTTCTGTGCCACCTGTGATAAATTCACAGCATCGGAAAGCGAGGTAATAGTAAGAGTTATGTCATTTGTTACGGCATCAGGCATTTCTTCCAAAAATGTGTGTCCAAGCACAAGAATGGGAGTATCAATTCCGCCTTTTCTTAATTCCAAAGCTTCATCAACGGTTGCTACTGCAAAATGCGATACATCTTCTTTAAGGATATTCGCAAAAGTCAATGCACCGTGACCGTAAGCATCTGCCTTTATAACAGGCATTACAGCCGTTCCGCATGGAATCTGCTTTTTAATTTCTTTGAAATTGTGCTTTATTGCATCTTTGTGAATGTACGCACAAACTCTTTTATTAAGCATTTACAAGACCTCTTTTATTGTTTGTCTTTGAAAACTGAAAGGTTCTCAAAAATATATGCAATCCAGCTTGCAACAGTAAATATAGCTGCAACCCAGATAAGGATACCTGCGATTGACATTCCCATAAAGCAAGGATTGCCGAGACCGCAAAGGAGGAGTGCAATCATAATCGCAAACATCTGCACATTTGTTTTAATTTTACCCCACCACGATGCGGCAATAACCTTACCCTTTGAAACGGCTACAACACGCATACTTGTTACAAAAAACTCACGCGAGATAATAATCATAGGTGCCCACACGCTTACAATACCCATCTGAATAAAGCAAACGAGTGCACCGAATGAAAGAAGCTTATCTGCAAGAGGATCCATAATTTTGCCAAAAGATGAAACAAGATTTTTCTTTCTTGCAATATATCCGTCAAGGAAATCTGTGATTGATGCAACCGCAAATACAATAAGCGCAGGGATTTCGTACCCCATAAGCATAAGTGCCATAACAACGGGCACCATTATAATTCTTGCCATTGTAAGCTGATTTGGTAAATTCATTATTCTTCCGTCCTTTCTTCACCGTAAAGGTCATAAACATCTGCTGTTTTTATTTCTACTTCTACAAAATCACCGGGGTTAAGGTCACGATGTGCACCGAAGTAAATCTTCGGGTCAATTTCGATACTTTCGCCGCCGCTTCTGCCATAGTAGAGATTATCTTCAAATCCCTCTGCCATAACGGTAAGGGTTTTTCCAATCATTGATTCATTTCGTTCAAGGCTTATGCGCTGACAAAGCTCCATCACTATGTCTCGTCTTTCTTCCTTTGTTTCATCATCAAGCTGACCTTTGAGCTTTGCAGCAGGCGTATCTTCCTCGCAGGAGTATGCGAACACGCCTGTACGGTCAAACCTGACTTTTTCGAGAAAATCAAGAAGTTCACCAAACTCTTCGTCCGTCTCACCGGGGAAGCCTGCAATTATACTTGTACGAAGTGTAATGTCAGGGATTTCTGCGCGAAGCTTTGAAACAAGGTTTTCGATACTCTTACGGTCGGTTTTTCTTCCCATCCTCTTAAGAACGCTGTCGCATCCGTGCTGAACAGGAATATCAAGGTATTTTACAATTTTCGGCTGTGTCTTAATTGTTTCGATAAGCTTATCGTCAAGCTCTTCCGGATAACAATAGTGAATTCTCACCCATGAGAGATTTTCTATTTTACAAAGCTCCGCAAGAAGCTCCGAAATCTTTTTCTCGCCGTAAAGGTCTATACCATAACGGGTGGTATCCTGTGCAACAACGATTAATTCCTTAACACCATCATCACAGAGAGCCTTTGCCTCTGCAATGATATTTTCCATACTGCGACTGCGATACTTTCCGCGAATGTAAGGAATAGCACAGTATGTACATCTGTTATTGCAACCTTCGGCAATTTTAATATATGCCGTATGTTCGGGAGTAGTACGGATTCTCGGAAGATTTTCGCACTCGGGAAGGTCAATATCGTATATATACGATTCACACTTTCCGTCAAGTCCGTTATTTATTGCTTCCACAATATCAGAAAACGCCGTTGTGCCGACAATCACATCAACCTCCGGCATATCCTGACGTATTTCCTCTGCATAGCGTTGTGCAAGGCATCCGCACACAACGAGAAGTTTACAATTTCCTTCCTTGTACTGTGCCATTTCCAAAATTGCATCAATGGACTCTTCTTTAGCATCGTTTATAAATCCGCAGGTGTTAATTACAATAACCTCCGCCTCTTCGGGATACGGAGTAATCTCGTACCCTGACTCTGCAAGAAGACCCATCATATTTTCTGTATCGCACAGATTTTTGTTACATCCAAGGGATATAAAACCAATTTTAATTGCCACAGTATCACCTCTAATCTTCTATATCACGAAAAGACGACATTTTATTCATTGCACCCTTTATCTCTTCGGGAGAATATCCGCGTCTGAGGTAAAAGTTGAATATCCGTGTCCTCTCTTTCATATTACTGAAATCTGCATTACCGAAACGGCTTTCCATCTGGGAAAAAAGTCTGTCGGGGTCGGCTTCCGAAAAAGCTTCTTCAAGCGTTCTTTCAACGATGTCACGGTCAACGCCTTTACGTAAAAGCTCCGTACGGATACGCGCCTTCCCCCATTTTTTAAGGTTAATGGCATCGTTTGTAAAATGCTCCGCATACCGACTGTCGTTTATATAGCCGTAATTTGCAAGAAATTCCACCGCTTCTTCAATCTGCAATTCATCATAGTTCTTTTCCTTAAGCTTTGTACGGATTTCTTTATCGGTTCTGTCCTTTATCGCAATAAGCTTAAGTGCATAATCTTTGGAATTAGTCATTTAAAAACTCCATAAAAACAATATTTCCAAGGTCTGTACCTTTGTCTGTAAGTTTAAGTCTTCCGCTTTCAATTTTAAGCAAGCCCTTTTCTATAAGCGGATTCACTCTTTCGGGGAATTCGCCGTTATATAAAACGCCTTCAGTCATACGGAGACCAAGCATAAAAAGTTCAAGCTGACGTTCTTTGTCGCTTATTTTCTCCGCATTGATTTTTCTGCCCTGACCCGATATATAGAGGCAGACATCGGATGCATTTTCATATCTGGTTTTATCCTTATAGGAATGAGCCCCTGCACCAAGACCGATGTACTCACAGTCTTTCCAATAACCGCTGTTATGACGGCTTTCAAACCCACACTTTGCAAAGTTTGAAATTTCATAACGGTCAAATCCGGCTTTTGAAAGCTCCTCATCTATAAGGTAGTACATCTCCCTTTCCGTTTCCTCGTCGGGAAGGTCAAGGTCCATATCGTAAAACGGTGTCCCTTCTTCCAGTATAAGCGAATATACGGAAACATGGGGAGGGTTTATCTCCTTGACTTTCTTAAGGTTTTCAAAAAGACTTTCCTTCGTCTGTCCCGGGATTGCAAACATAAGGTCGATACTGAAATTTGTAAACCCCGCACTTTTAATCATACCGATGGCACTTAAAGCTTCCTCTGCAGTATGAATACGACCAAGCTCCTTAAGTTCATCGTTGTTAAAGGACTGTACCCCGAGGCTTATTCTGTTCACACCCTTTTCAAAAAGGGATTTAAACAGCTTCTCATCCGTCGCACCGGGATTTGCCTCAACTGTGAACTCGTAATTTTCCGAAAGTACAAAGGCATCCCGAACTGCATCTACCACCCGCAAAAGTTCATCACCGATTGAAGTTGGAGTTCCCCCACCAATATAGACAGTTTCCGTCTTCTCTCCCCTGTGGGACTTTATCTCGCCAATAAGTGCATCTGTATAAGCCTTTATAACGGACCTGTCCGTTATGGAGTAAAAGTCACAATAAAGGCACTTTTTCAAACAAAAAGGAATGTGTATATAAACCATATCAATCAAGCTTAAGAACGGACATAAATGCCTCCTGGGGAAGCTCAACGCTACCAACCTGACGCATTCTCTTCTTACCTTCCTTCTGTTTTTCAAGAAGCTTTTTCTTACGTGTGATATCACCGCCGTAACATTTTGCAAGTACGTCCTTACGCATAGCTTTAACTGTTTCACGGGCGATGACTTTACCGCGGATTGCCGCCTGAATCGGCACTTCGAAAAGCTGACGGGGAATAGTTTCCTTAAGCTTTTCAGCGATACGTCTGCCACGGGCATAACTCTTTGTAGAGTGCACGATGAAGCTTAATGCATCCACCATATCGCCGTTAAGAAGAATGTCAAGCTTTACAAGGTCACTCTTCTCATAGCCTGCCATTTCATAGTCAAATGATGCATAACCGCGGCTACGGCTCTTGATAGCATCAAAGAAGTCATAAATAATTTCATTAAGCGGAAGTTCATAATGAAGATTTGTTCTTCCTTCATCAAGGTATGTCATGCCCTTGTATGTTCCTCTTCTTTCCTGACAAAGCTCCATAATCGCACCGACAAACTCTGTAGGAACAAAGATATTTGCATTAACAATAGGCTCTTCCATATAGTCAATTTCTGCAGGAGACGGAAGGTTTGTGGGATTAGACACAAGCACCTCTTCCCCTGTAGTTTTGTGAACATTATACACAACGCTGGGAGCTGTTGTTACAAGGTCAAGATTAAACTCTCTTTCAAGTCTTTCCTGAATAATTTCCATGTGCAGAAGTCCAAGGAAACCACATCTGAAGCCAAAACCGAGCGCCACACTTGTTTCTGCCTCAAAAGAAAGAGACGCATCGTTAAGCTGAAGCTTTTCAAGAGCATCACGCAGATCACCGTACTTTGAACCATCTGCAGGATAAATACCACAGTAAACCATAGGATTTACACTTCTGTAACCTGCAAGAGGCTCTGCTGCAGGATTTTCCGCATCGGTAACAGTATCACCCACCTGCGTATCACGGATTGTTTTGATGCTTGCGGCAATATAACCAACTTCACCGGCTTTTATAGACTTTGAAGGAGTCATCTGATTAGGGTGAAGATATCCTGTTTCAACCACGTCAAATTCACTGCCTGTTGCCATAAAGCGGATACGCATACCCGGCTTTATCTCACCCTCCATTACGCGGACATATACAATTACACCCTTGTAGGAATCGTAGTAAGAGTCAAATATAAGTGCACGTGGCGGTGCAGTTTCATCACCTGTCGGTGCAGGAATGTTATTTACAATATATTCGGGAATTTCCTCGATGTTTATGCCATTCTTTGCACTGATTCTCGGTGCTTCCTCTGCGGGAATACCGATTACATCTTCAATTTCCTTGACGATTTCATCGGGACGTGCGCTGGGAAGGTCAATTTTATTGATTACGGGAAGTATTTCAAGATTGTGTTCAAGAGCAAGGTAGGTATTTGCAAGAGTCTGTGCCTCAATACCCTGAGATGCATCAACAACCAGAAGTGCGCCCTCACAAGCGGCAAGGGAACGCGATACCTCGTAGTTAAAGTCAACGTGTCCGGGGGTGTCAATAAGGTTAAGGACATAGTCCTTACCGTCTTTCGCCTTGTAGTTAAGTCTTACGGCACGGGCTTTAATCGTAATACCTCTCTCTTTTTCAAGCTCCATATTATCAAGAAGCTGTTCTGACATTTCACGGCTTTCAACAGTACCTGTAAGCTCCAAAAGTCTGTCGGCAAGGGTACTTTTACCGTGGTCTATATGTGCAATAATACAAAAATTTCTGATATTTTCCTGCATGGCTTCTCCCTTCAATTCTTCGAGTTTTCCATTTGGAATATATTGTATCACAAAACCGCGAAAAAGTGAATAGTTTTTTTATAGTTTTTAGAGAAAATTTAAGAGGATGCGACCTTTGTCACATCCTCATTCAGTTTCACTTATTCAGGAAGCTTTATTTTGTTTTTAAGTGGGCGAAGATTACTGTCCCAGATAAACATAAATTTATCCTCTTCTGCTTCAAATTCAAAGGCGTTTACACCCTCGCCTACTTTAAAGGACTCACAACCGTTATTACCGAAAGTAAAAACTGTTACGGATTCTTGGCCACCGTTGAAGATTTCAAGGTGTATCATATCGTCTTTTATATAAGGAATCGCATAACGCACGCCGTTGAGAGTAATATGGTCTGCTTCGTATAATTTATTTTCTTCACGGTTATATTTACAGTAACGAATAATATTTTTGTCAATGTAAAGGCCGCAAATACCTTCTTCTTCTTTTATGAGTTTTGTTTCTCCTGTTTCAGGATTATACGAATAGATTGCTTTATCCGTATTAAAGTATATCATTCCAGAAAATTCTGCAAGACCTGCGTATATTTCTCCAGGGAAATAAGCACCTCCAATTGACCATCCACCATCGTCACCATCAAGGTTTTCGTAAATAATATTCCCAAGGCTATCTACAAGGTCGTTATCTTTTTCCCAGTAATCAACACCGTTTACAGATACAATCTGAGAATGATTGGAATGCCAGTCTGCATCGTCAAAACGGTCAGAATCGGCTACTCTGCCACCTGTATCATAACCATAATGGGGGTTCTCCATTGACTGAATACGTTCATCACTGAGAAGCTCAAACTGATGATCAACCTGATCGGGACGCTCTGTATCATCCCATGTTACATCAACATGATACCACTTGCCGTCAACCTTTACAAGGTTCCACGCGTGAAGCATAGCTTTGGAAGCTACAAACACAGATTCGATTCCTATAACCTCCATTACGTGGTTGAATGCATTTGTATAGCTTTCACAAACACCTGTTTTGGTAATCATAATGGTGATACTGTGATTTTCAAGAGTATGGTCGTAGTCGTAATGAAGCACCATATAGTCGTGTACTGCCATAACCTTCTCAAATTCTGTCATATCCTCGTTTATGTAAAGAAGGATATTGTTAGTTTCTTCCTCAATCGCTTCCCACGTTTCCATAACCTCATCACGGTCTGTAGTGGTGTATGTAGGATAGATGTAGCTAACAAGCTTTTCGCCATCCTCATACTCCATATAGTTGTAAGAATATTCGTTACCTATGTAGTAATAAAGAGGATTCGCATAAGAAACTTTACTGTACATCTCGGAGTTTAAGAATTCTTCTACCGTGATTTCGAATTTTTCAATATCGATTTCTTCTGCAAAGCAGTCCCATCCTGCAAGGATTACTTCCTCAAAGGTTTCTCCGTCATCCGCAGCAAGAGACATTTCTCCGTCCTCAGGTGCACCGGAAAGAGAAATAACACCTTTTCCTACACAAATAGCGTCAGCCACCTCAAAAGGTCTGTACGTCGCAGAAGCTGAAACATTGACAAAAATCAAAAGAGAAAAAAGCAATGAAAGTATTTTTTTCACAAAATCAAACTCCTTAAACTTATTTACTATTCTATCTTATTACAATATATGTCAAAAGTCAATATTTGCCCCCATAATTCCATACTTTCTCTTAAGTCTTTCAATTTTCTCCGAAATCAAGGGATATGCAACCAAAAGGAAAAACGCCGTTGAAGTACTGTGTATAATATCAAAAGGAAATCCCGTAATCATTGACAATCTGAAAAGTTCCCACGACGGCTCCGGATACATCATCATAACATTGCCAAAGTTTACTATCGGTGCATAAATCAGCATAACGGACAAAAATCCGAAAACAGACATTAAAATCCGTGATTTGCGCAGTATTTTTATTCTCGATAAAATCCCCGATATAAAGCCTATAAGAGCAAACCCGAACATCTGCCATGGTGTCCACGCACCTTGCGACAAAAAGAAATTAGATGCAAAAAGCGAAATCGCACCAACTATAAACCCGGATTCCGCACCAAGACATACACCCGTGATAATAACAAGTGCCGACATAGGTTTAAACTGCGGAAAGGAAAAAAGTGCTATTCTTCCTGCGGCAGTAAGTGCCGCAAGAGAGCTTATAAGAACAAGTTCTCTTGCCGAGGGTTTTCGTTTTTCAAAAGACAGAAAAAAAGGTATAAACAATTCAAGAATAATCAGCAAACTTATAAAATAATATTTCCTGTCCTGAAAAAGATATTTTCCCGAAAGAATTGTTGCAGGGACAACCACCATAAGAATCAAAACGCTTAAAATAGGAAGTTTTGAAAAACTTCTTTTATGTTTTATTTCCTTCTTTTCGGATTTATTTTGTTTTCGAGGAGGATTTAATATCGGAGAAGAATTTTCATAATCCTTTTTTTCAGGTTTTTTTCCTGTAAGTGCATAGATTATATCCTCCGCAAGAACTGCATTATCAATTATTTCCCTGCTCATTCTGTTTGCCGCCGTAGTGTAAAAGCTTTTTCCCGAGAAAAATTCACGAGGCGTATTTTCACTTACAATGCCACCATCAAAGAATAAAGCACATCTGTCGGCGTATTCTGCACAGAATTCCACATCGTGGGAAACCATTATAACAGTTACTCCGCTTTTTTTAAGCTCCGAAAGTATTGATGCCAATTTTCTTTTAAAGTGAGCATCAAGGCCTTTTGTCGGTTCATCAAGCAAAATCACATCAGGCGATGTCAAAAGAACTTTTCCAAGTGCAACTCTCTGTGCTTCGCCCCCCGACAAATCATAGGGATGCCTTGAAAGCACAGTTTCCAGATTGCAAAGTGAAATTACTTTACTGATCTTTTCCTGTTTTTCGCTCTCCGGTATTTTTATATCCGAAAGAACTTCACACAGTTCATCTTCCACGCTTTTAGCAACAAAAAGAGCCTGCGGATTTTGGGGAAGCATTGACACCTTCAAAGCTTTATCAGAAAAATTGATTTTTCCGCGATACGGCTTATTGATGCCTGCTATAAGCGACAAAGCAGTTGTTTTACCGCTTCCGTTACCTCCGAGAATTGCATAAAATTCCCCTTTTTTAATTTTAAGATTCAACCCCTTTAAAACATCGGGCAAATTCTTTTCATAACGGAAATATGCATCTTTAATTTCTATTACTAAATCACTTTTTTCTGTTTCATTGCATATATTTTCCAACGGTGTAAAACTGTTTTCCTTTACACGTTTGGAAAGCCATTGTCTTCCTTCTTTCACAGTTACCGGTGTTTTGACTGAATTTTCAACATTCATATATACACGGGTAGACGTAGGGAGCGATTCAAGCATAGAGGAATTGGTTTTTTGAAGGCTTTCTGCCGCATCGCAAGGGAGTCCACAAAATACAATCTTCCCTTTTTCCATAACTACAACCCTATCGGAAGCCGAAAATGCTTCTTCAAGGCGATGCTCCGACATTATGACGGTTGTCCCGATTTCTCTGTTAACCTTTGAAACTGCCGACAGAAACTCCTGCGACGCAATTGGATCAAGCTGACTTGTCGGCTCGTCAAGAATGAGAACAGACGGCTCCATCACCATTACAGAGGCAAGATTAAGAAGTTGCTTCTGACCGCCTGAAAGCTCGTCCACATTTTTGTAAAACCATTCCTCAATACCGAAAAACGACGCCATTTCCGCAACTCTTGCCCGAATTTCGGAAGTATTCATTCCGATGCTTTCAGGACCGAAAGCCATCTCGTGCCACACCTTGTCCGTCACAATCTGGTTGTCGGGATTCTGCATTACAAAGCCGATACTTTTCGCTTGCGTAATACTATCAAGTTCTGTCAATTCTTTCCCATCGAATAATATTCTGCCGCTTTTTTCACCATTTGGAGAAAGCATCGGTTTCAGAAGCCTTAAAAGCGTGGTCTTACCGCATCCCGATGTTCCGCAGATTGTGATAAATTCACCCGTTTCAATATTTACGCTCACAGAATCGAGAGCAAGATTTTCTCCCGACGGGTATCGGAATGAAAGATTTTCTATTTTAAAGCATTCCATCTGCAAGCCTCCCTTACTTCAATAATAGCAGGTGTTAACAAAAGCATTAAATACGATATATAAAACAATATTGAAAATCCTGATGTGTTTATTGTCAGTACCGGAAAATAACTGTAGTACGTATATCCCGTAAAAATCCCTGCAAGCACAATCACGGAATTTAAAATTATCCACCCAAGTGCCACGGTATCACGTTTGTCAAAACGATATATGCTGTAAGCAGTTCTTTTTCCGCTTCCATAGCCTCTGCTTCTCATACTGTCCGATGTTTCAACAGAATTTTCAAGAGAACGTGTGATAAGTATTGAAATGACCTTTGTCCAATGTTTACATTTTACGATTATATTTCCTTTTGAAACATCTCTTCCAAGGGCTTTTTGTGCATTTATAATCTCCTTTGCCTGACGCCCCATTTTCGGAACAAACCGTAATACCATAGAAAAAACAAGGGATAATGTTGGAATTATATTCCCGAATATGTATATAAATTTGTCGCTTGTAATCACTTTATTATAACAAGAAAACAATAAAATAACAGACAACAGCATTACCGATGCACCAATACCGTAATATATGGATTCCGCAGTAAAAGGGTTACCGCTTGGAAAATAAGCAAGAATCGTTGCTCCACGATGATTAAACAAAGGATTTATCGCACCCATAAGAAGCACAAACGGAAGCATCATAGCTAACATTCTAAGTGTCTTTCTGACCCCTGTTTCCATAATACTGCACATTATGGCACAAACAAGGGTAATACAAAGAAATGCCGGGTGCATCATAAACATTGAAAACCCTATTGCAGATAAAAAGTATGTAAAGTTCACTATTGGATTATAGGTTTTGAATTCACGCATCCCGGCACCTCCTTTTTTAATTTTTACCTACATCTTTCCCCATATTGCAGGTATATACAAATTCTATAACATCTCCGTTTTTTATTTTGTACTGCGAACTTCCGCAATTCGGAAAAACTCCGTTAACCCTGTAAAGCCAGCCTGAACCGTTTCCGCAATCGAATTCATAAATGTTATTTATGCCCTCAATGTATGTACTGTTGTACATTGGAGTATCAACATATTCAAAATGTATATTATTCCTGTGCATTTCACGCACAAGAACATCAAATGCACTTTCTCCATCTTCAAACAAAATATTTTGTTTGAAGATTATTCCGTCAGATGGCATAATACCACGCTTGCTTTCTTCAAGACGTTCCATATTCTGAATTATTGTACTACAGTCCACAGATAGCGTACATACCGCTTTCCCATCAGTTTCTTGAACACTTTCTTCCGCGACATATTCAGGCAGTGTTTCCTCATTTACCACAGGTAAAGTTTCCTGATAAGGTTCTGTTGTTTCAGAAAATGAAGATCCTTTAAAAACCTCCGTTGAAGCTGTATTAGTTTCATTTTTTACAGTTTTTTCATCAGCGAAATACGCAAAAGCGAGAACTATACAAATTATTATTACAGATATAATTTTACCTTTATTATTTTTTAGCCATTTCATACATTACCTCTATATTATATCGCTGTTAAAACAAAATGCAAGTTTTTCATTTTTTTATAAGGAGATTTTCACAAAGCCTCATAAGCATCGTTGCAACCTCTGCTCGTGTAGATGTATTTTTAGGAGAAAGTATGTTTTCACTTAACCCATTTATAATGCCTGACTTATTCGCCCATCCGAAAGCATCAAGTGCCCAGTCGCTTATTTCGCTGGAATCGTAAAAAGCGGAAATATCAGTTTCCCCTTCAACATCATATTCCTGCATTTTTGCAAAGCGGTACATAATAACTGCCATCTGTTCACGGGTTACTTTAGTGTCCGGAGCAAATTGTGTTTCACTGATACCGTTTACTATACCGTTTTCTACCGCCCAGGCGACTGCATCGGAATACCATTTATCTGCGGTAACATCGGTGAAGCTGTGACTACCCTTGTTTTCTTCCGGATTTGCCATTCTGTAAAGAACCGTTACAAGCATAGCTCTTGACATTTTACTATCAGGTTCAAAACCGTTTTCTGTGCCCTGCATAAGATTATTTTCATAAACATACTTCACAGAATCATAATACCAGTTATCTTTCTTTACATCAGAGAATGTGTTTTCCGTAAATATGTTGTTTATTTTTTCTTCACTATTCTCTTGGGTTTTTTCGCTGACATCATCTGTGTCTTCTTCTTTGTCGTTTTTCACCTGAACTTTGCCTGATCCGCCACCGCCGGATGATGACGACGGACGTGTTGTATTCTTGATGACATTTATCTTACAAACTGTCGGAACTATTGCACCGTTTTCACTATATGCCATTACAAAATAGTTGCCGGGCTCAACATTTTTAAAGCTTATTTCCGCCTGACCGTTTTCATCTGTAATTATTTCATTCTCCAAAATATCACTGTCAAGGAATTTGATTTTCGCACCCTGATAAGGCATTGAAACGGTATTCCAGTTTTCATCGTATCCCATTGCATTAAGTATCAGTGTAACAGATGAGCCGCTTTTTGCTGTCACTTCATTTGTATCAAAGTACGAATAGCTGTCACTCCAATAGGCTGTATCATAATAGTTAAAAGCAGTAAGATAATCCCCCTCTTTTACCGCATCATTAAGGCTCCAGCAACTTGCGTTGTTAAGCCAGTAGCCTGCCGTCGCTGATGTTCCGGGAGTTCCCTTTCCCCAAAGCACGCCAAGTGATATTCCGTAAGTTCCGGTAAATGTATTGTAGCCCGCTTCTGCACCTCCGTCGTAGTATGTTTCGTGAGCAGAGTAAAGAGCTTCATCCACTGTAAGTGTTCCGTCACTGTCAAGGTCTGTAACAATTACAGGTGCCTGTGCCACATATTCATTGTTTTTATCTTTTACGATATGTCCCTCTGAAGCGATTGTTACATACACAGTTGCAGGCTGCGCACTTTCAACCTCCGGTTCTGTCGGTTCATTTTTATTTTCGTTGTTATCTTCGTTATTATCGCTGTCACCTTTGGCAGTGAAATTCCAATATAAAACATCTTCTTTTTGTGCTTTTCTGTATGCGTCGTAAGCCTGCATTACCTGAAATGTCGCCATTGGACTTACCATTTCTCCATACATATATCCGTTTCCGTCGGGATTGCGATAAGTATCGATAGCAGTAATAATATTATTTTCAGCATTTCCAAATCCGTTTTCAGGATTTGTCACATCGATTTTAAGAGAGGAAATGGCAAGCAATACCTGTGCAATAGAATTCACGTTATCTGATAAAGTATAATCTTCAGAAATTGCATTTTTAAGATACACAAGTGCATTGTCTGTTGCCTCTTTTACAACTTCTTTATCCTGATATGGTGCAAGTGCCTGCAGGCAAATAGCTGTCATATCCACATCTGCACCTTCATTGTCAGTTAAACCGAAACCGTAGTTTTCTGTCTGAAACGATAAAATTTTCTCAATTATACTATCTCTGCACCATACTGCATCGTCGGGAATTTCAATTCCCGACGCATCAAGTGCAATAAGGGCATACGCCAATTCGTTGGAGCCGTCAGAAAGTTTCGGGTTGTTGTATATAAGCTCTGCCAGGTTTATCCCGTCTATATCCGTTATATCCTTACCCATTACTGCAAGTGCCAGGGCTGTACGTTCTGCCTCGGTAGGCTTAATATCTGCTTCCCAATTTTTCACTTCTTCTACTATCGAAGCATAATATTCTTCAAGAATTTCTTCGTCAACAGTTTTTCCTGCACGAAGCATTGTGATTATATACCATTCATAACCATAGGTAACACCGCTACTGTTATGAGCTGCTGTCAACTGCTCCTGAATATAGCTTTCGGCACTGCCGATACCTTCACTTATAATTTCATAAACATCTGTTTCTTCATTTTCAACATCATTCGCCAATACTGCCGTCGGCACAATACTTAAAATCATAATAGCCGACACTAATAAACTTATTATTTTTTTCATTTTATTTGTTTCCTTTCGTTGTTTGATTTGTTCGTTTCTGAAATCTTCCCCCCTCAACCGCAGGAAACAAAAAAAGCTGCGGCTCAGGTCACCGCCAGATAAGGAGGTATTGTCCTAAAATCATCTTTTTTGCGAATTTCTGCGTTGAAAACAGCCCATATCCGTCAGGATTATGATGCTGTTTTCGCCTGGAACTTCATCAAAAAATTTTGATTTAGGATGCTTTGCAGTTTTGAAAGTCTGATTTTTCGAATTAGGCAAGCAACAAAAATTTCGTAATACTGATGTATTTCGGAATTTTTTTGCGAAGCATAAACGGGAAATCAGGTTTCAAAACCACTACCTCCCTATCAGGCGGTGGCCTACTCCACAGCTGATTTTCTGTGTTATTTTTTTATTTGCACGCAAATAAAACCGCTTTCCGACTGAAAATTGCAGAGAAAGCGACACCTCAATGCAGGTCTTCTGACTCACAGCTATAATGATATATTTCTGCCTTCCCAATTCCTCAGTGACTGACTTTCGTCAACGAAATATATCTGCTGTATACAGCGGCAGTTCCGTTCGGGATTCTCACCCGATTCTCTTTCCACCCGATATACCTTGACCGAAGTCTTTTGCGGTATAAAGGACACATTGTGTGAATTTATTTAATTCTTGTATATCTTAACAGAAAGTTTTCTTTGTGTCAAATATTTTATATTTGACTTATTACTTTTTATCGCACAGTTTTAATGAGAATAGGAAAAAATGTTTCAGAACGGACAAACGGAGCCAAGCGTAGCTTGGGTTATCCGAAGGCGTATAAAGATACGCCGAGAGACAAAGTTTGTTCGTAGCAAAAGGCAGAAAAAGAAGAGAAATCGTATCAAATACGATTTCTCAACGAAAACACCATCATTTGATTTTTGTGCATAGTATTTTTTCCCTGTTGCCTTTTGCGTTCTGAGCATTTTTAACATTCTCATTTTATCCCCAATAAGAATTCCAGTCTTTATTCTTAAGTCTCATAAGAGCTTCCATAAAGTAGTAGTCGCCCCATATATTACACTCGTCAACACCGTTATTATGGGGTATTGAATAAACTGCGTGCTTGAGAATTCCGTTACTGTTCGCTATGTCTTCTGTAAGACAGTTTTCGGTTAATGCACAAAGCATTTCTTCCGCTTTTTCTACAAACTCTTTGGGAATATCTGCGTTTCTTGCCATTTCCAGAATACCGCAGGCAACAATCGGAGCACTTGATGTGTCCTTCTGCGTTTCTGTATCGGTAAATATCAAATCCCATGCAGGAATATTGTCCTCCGGAAGTCTGTCAAGGAATACCTTTGTAACCTTGCAGAATTTATCAATCAGGCTTTCGTCTCTTGTATATTTATAGGCAATGGCAAGACCATAAACGCCCCACGCCTGACCTCTTGCCCATATGGAATCATCTGAATATCCCTGATGAGTTACACCATAAAGAGGCTGACCGTTTTCGTTATCGAAATAATATGTATGGTGGGTTGTATAGTCATCACGGAGAATTACCCCAACAGTTGTTTTAAGATGTGCCATAGCGATACGGTGGTAGTTTTCTTTTCCCGTTACTTCATACGCCCAGAAAAGGAGCGGAATATTAAGCATACAGTCAATTATCAGACGGTAGCTTTCCTTCGCACCAAGCTCACCCCACGCCTGAATAAACTGACCGACTTCCTGAAAACGTCCGCAAAGGTGGTCTGCCGCCATAAGTGCTGCTTTCTTCCCCGTTTCGTTTCCGAGAAGCTTATATGCCGCAACACAGGACGGTGAATACAAAAATCCCATATCGTGGTGGTCAACTTCCACTTTCTTTATAATTCTGTCAAGGAAATCGTCCACATCCCAAAGAGCTTCTTCCTTATATTTTTCATCACCGGTAAGCTCATACGAAAGCCACAGCATACCCGTCCAGAAGCCGTTTGTCCATCCGTTGTTGGGAGTTCTTGGATAAATATTATTAACACTTGCCGCATCAGGATATGCGTGTGAAAGGGTTTTAAGACCTTCGTCAACAATTTTAAGTGAATATTCCAGTGCTTTATCTCTGTATGTTTTCATATTATCCTCCTGTTAAAATTCACGTTCTTCGATTATTTTCTGTACTTTCTCCGGGTCTTTTTCTTCAAGGAATTTATATTCTTTTCCTGAAGGTGCTTTGCCGTTCTTTTTGCAAAGCTCTTTAAGAGGCTCAACAGGAGTAATTGCAAGGGTTACCTCCCCGTCGTCTGTTGTAACTGTCGCAATTATGTACTTATCATCGTTTGTAAATGACGGATGCGGGTCAAGATGATAACAACCGCCTCTGTCAACGATAGGATATTTAAGTCCCGAGAATATATCAATTTCCTTGTTTTCTTCCCTATCGTAAAAAAGGATTTTGCAGGGAGTATCCTTCCAGTAGTACGGAGTATGATCTCCGCACCAGTATTTTCTGTCATAAGTTGTATGACTGTGACAAATCGGTCTGTGCCATACGTGTGTCGCCTTTCTTGATTCAGGATCACATTCATACGAACCGAATGCATAGTCCGACCAACAGAGTGTACCGTCTTTTGCCCAGAAATCGTGAGCAGGTGCAAAACCGCTGTAATAATACCATGCACCGGGGTAAAGCGCCTCGAACCTTGTACCAAAAGTATCAACAAGCCACATTCTGTTTTTTATCCCCATATATTCGCCGCTTTTTCCGTCACGCCACCAGTCCTGATCAAGGAGGAAAAGATTGGGGTCTTTAGGTGAAAACTGGGCGTGGTTATAGCATCTTCCCGATGTATCAAGAATTGTTATCTTCCCTGTTTCCAGATCTCCATATCCGATGTACCACGTATCGGCGATTTGCATATCAAGAGCTATTTTCTTTTTGTCACAGGAAACGCTTGCATGGGTAAACATTCTCTCTACATATCTGTGATTCACAAAATCAGGGTCAAGGGACAATATTTTTGTTATTTCACCATCTACCGTAATTCTGTACACGGAAGAATCCTCTGCAAAAATTGCATCGTGACTGCCGGGGAAAATTGAATACTGACTTCCCCTTGAAGTACCTGCACCGGGGAAACTTCTTACAAAGGGATTGTCCGGGTCCATAGATATTACTGCGAGATGAACAAAGTTTGCAGGCGGATTAAGGCATCTTATCCACAGATATTTTCCGTCGTCCGTAAGTGAACATTCCGAAAAATAAAAGTGCTGGTGCACACGGGCAACTTTATGTGTAAGAATATAACTTACCGCACCACTTTCGGGGTCCGTAAACTTTTCAAAATAAGGATGTCTGTCAAGATTCAACATATACATTCCCTCCAATACGTCTGTTTAATTTTATTATACCATTAAACAACTACTTTTCAATACAATATCGGGCAAAAAACTTATGATTTTGGACATTTTTTGACGGTATCGTAAACTTTTTTGTTTTATATGGACAAATCTTTTTTTGTGTAGTATAATAGGATAAACTGATATATTACATAAGCAAGGAGTTTGAAAAATGAAAAAGTTCTTTTTTTCATTTATTTTAATATTGACTTGTCTTTTACCTTTTTCTGTATGTGCTGAAAACGATCTTATAAACTGTTCTTTCTCTTCTGAAAGAGATGCGGTAATATGGTCAGGTTGTTTTTATGACGAAACAATTTCTTTCGGTGAGGGCTACTGTGCTTTTGTGACAAACCCCTTTGGCGAAGTGAAAAACGATACCGTTACACACGTTATAGATTACACCGACAAAATTCATCTTGAAGCGGGAAAAATTTACACATTAAGCGGCTATGTAATGAATCCGCTTAACGATTACAATCAGTCAATACGCACAAATGCACGACTTGAAAGCGGTGCAAATACCATTATTGCAACCATTAACGGTGCAGATGCGGATTGGTCCGAATTTTCCACTACGTTCTATGCAGGCGAAACAGGTGAATTCAATCTGTCAATTCACTTTACTCAGGGTAATCTTGATTTCGGTTTTTTCATAGACGAAATAACTCTTAAAGAAACCCCTTACACTCTTTCTGCTATTGGAGTTATCGGACCCGATGAAATTCTTATTCCTGTAGGGGAAAGCATCAAAACGACCTATACTCCCTATCTTATAGCGACAGATTCTACCGAGATAAATATTCTTTCTTCCGATAGTGTGACATCGTCATGCACACAAATTAAAGGCGTGGAATATAATCCGTATAATTTCACACTCACACTTAATGGGGATGCATCTCCGAATACTGCGGTTACATTAGACTTTGCACTTAAAAACTATGCAAATCTTTCCCTTTTTTCAAAAACAGTCACCCTTACCGACACCCTTATAAGGGACTCTTCCTTTGAAGATGGCAACATTATGTGGACAAGCACCTCTGAAATCACACAGCATACCGACGGTGCTGATTCATATATATCGCTTCCTACAAATGATTACGGAAATTTCGGTTATTTTTCTACTCTCACATATACTGTTCCCCAGTTGCTTGTGGAAGGGAAGCTTTATGTAATCCGTGCTAAAGTTAAATCTGATGTTTCAGTTCCCATATCTTCAATTTATGCGAAAAACACGTCATTTTCTGTTGATAATACCGTTTATTTTGATATAAACAACATTGATAATGAATGGAGCGAAGTTTTTTCTGCATTCATTCCCGAAGCAAGTGGTATTTATACAATTTCAATAAACCTGTATTCTATTTACGACTGTACTGTTTATGTTGACGATATCCGCCTCTGTTCTGAAATTCCCACTCCTGAATATATAACACTTCATGCGCCCGGGAATATAGCAATCCCCGATGTGAAGACTGAATATCCCGTATCTTCCCTTCTCCGTGACCAGCTTGGTAACATAATAGATACAGACAGAGTTCATATTTACATTGAAAACAAAAACAACTCATTTGATTTTGACGAAAACACACTTACAGTATATCCGGACACTCTTTCAGGTGAATATATTCTTTGTGCATATTATATTGACAACCCTTCTATATCCACAAAGCTTCCGATAACAGTCAGCTTTGATTATATCGGAGACGGTACTTTTGAAGAAAAGTTGCCTAACGAGTGGTGGATGGCGACATCTCCCTACGAAAGCATTCTGAAGATTCGTAATGACGGAATTTCAAAGCGTGCCCTCATTAACTGTAATGGTGATTACTTTATTCTTCTGAATAACTCATATATTCATTTGATTAAAGATACTCCCTATGTATTTAACAGTGAATTTTCAAGTGCTGTTGACTGTACTGTCACACTTTTTGCAGAAACCCTTGACGCAGAAGTCATTCCTCTTGCCCAATTCCATGTTCCCGGCGGAACTACACTTGGAGAGAAGCTTACGCCCGAACTATTCCTCGCTGAAGAAGATGCTGTCGGAAGACTCTTCCTTTACATTCAGTCAGACAACTTAAAACCTTTCACAATATATACAGACAATCTTTCACTTAAGAAAGCATCTATTCTTGCAAGCAATCCCACCATCACAGGAACAACATATGTGAATGGTGCCGCAGAAGCAAGTTTCTCTTTTTATAACAATGTTGCACAGAATAGCGATGTTTCATCCTGCATTGTGAACTGGTATGTATCATCAAAGCCTGATTCAGGTTTTACAATGCTTGGAGATTCGGGAAAAAATATATACTTTGATACAACCTATCTCAACAAGTATGTTTATTTTGAAGTTATTCCCGTTTGTCCCATAACAGGTTTTTCAGGGGAAGCCGTACGTTCTTCAGTCGTAAAAATAACTTATGACAGTACTTCTGAAAATTCAGTTATTCCCGCGTATATCCCAACCTTAAAGACCCCTGCTCCATCAGGATTTTTTGAAGATACTACATCACATTGGGCGAAGGAATATATTGACATTCTTGCATACAACGGCATTATCAACGGTAAAACTCCAACAACCTACGCTCCCAAAGACTATATTACAAGAGCAGAGTTTGCAAAATTAATCAGTACTGCCTTCTCAATTAAAACAGATTCAGACTTTTCACAGTTTACAGATATCAAGAAATCCGATTGGTTTTACAGCTATGTATCTGCACTTAACCTTGCTGATATAGTGCATGGCACGTCTTCAACCGGATTCTCCCCTCGCAATACCATAACGAGGGAAGATTCTGTTACCATACTGATGCGAGTTTATGAGAAGTTCGAAAAATTGCCTCAGTCGGTTTCGTTAAGTGATTTCTCTGATTATGAGAACATTTCCTCATATGCAATAAATTCAATAGGTGCGGCAAAAAGACTGGGCATTGTTCAGGGAACATCTTCAGGTCAATTCTGTCCTGATTCTCCCGTTACACGAGCAGAAGCTGCAGCACTGCTTTACAGAACCATAATTGCTCTTGACTGATAATTTTATAAATCTGTGTTTTGAGGTGCAACGTGAAGAAGAAAACTTATACTATCATATCAATTATAGTATTTATACTTGTTATGGCAGTTCTTGCATTAATATCTGTCCCTCTTATAAGCTCTGTAAATAATCCTGAAAAATTAAAAACATTCATTGAAAGTCTCGGTATATGGGGAATATTCATAATGTTTTTAATTCAGCTTGCACAAATAATTGTAGCTATTATCCCGGGGGAAGTAGTCGAGTTCGTATCAGGTGCTCTATATGGCTGGTTTGGCGGATTCATTTTCTGTATGCTCGGAATAATCGCAGGTCAGTCTTTGATATTTACTGCCGTAAAACATTTCGGAAGTGATTTTTCAGAAAAAATTGCCGGAAGCAAAACAATGACAAGGTTTAAATTTCTTCAGAATGAAAGAAAGCTTAAAGCACTTGTATTTTTCCTTTTCTTTATTCCCGGAACGCCCAAAGATATACTGACATACATCGTTCCTCTCACAAAAATCAAGCTACGGGATTTTATCATTCTCTCAAGCATAGCACGAACTCCATCTGTTCTGTCTTCCACGTGGGCAGGTGATGCATTTGCAGAGCAGAACTTTATTTTGCTTGCTGTTGTTTATGCAGGAATTGCTGTCTTCACCATTGTCGGTGGAACTATATATCGTTATACAGAGAAAAAACGAGCTATACATAACGAAGATAATGAAGCTGTCGAAGAAAAAGAGAATGAAATTCTGAATGTGAAATAAAAAGGGGTTGTAAAGAAACCGAGTTTCTTTACAACCCCTTTTATTATGCAATTGCTTCTTTCAATGCATCGTAATTCTTCTGCATCAAGTCAAGGTAAGTTATCCCGGATTCAAACTGCTCTTTATTCACGGTATGACATGAATGGAACAGAAGTTTTTCAGCTCCGGTTTTGCTGCATACGCTGTTGGGAATCTGTCCGTTTGATGTTTCCGTATAGAAAACAACAGATATATTTTCACTTTCTATTTTTTCTATAAATTCTTTCATATCAGAAACGCTTGGGCCGCCTTCTGCAGAGCAGGTCGGAAATACTGAAATGTACTCAAGATTGTAATCTTCCGCAAAATACAAGAACGGAAAACTATCTGCAAAGGCAATGGTTTTGTCATTATCCTTTGTTAACTCCGAAAACTTTTTATCAAGGGATTCAAGCTCATTACAGTATTTTTCTGCATTGGCTTTGTAATAATCTGCATTTTTACTATCCTTTTTTGCCAGAATTTCCGCAATAGCCATTACGATTTTCTTTGAATTTCTCAACGAAGTCCATACATGAGCATCATATTCATACTCCGAATGTTCCCCGTGAGAATGCGAGCTTTCTTTAAGTGAAGAATACTTCATAGCGGAAAGAAGATTATTTTTATCAAAAGATTCATCATTTACTATACTGTCTGTCCACGGGTCTGCACCCATTCCGAGATGTATAAAAAGATCACAATCCTTGATTTTCATAACGTCTTTCATTGACGGCTCGTAAGAATGAGCCTCGGTACCCGTAGGAAGCAAAAGAGTAATGTCTGCCTTATCTCCTGCAACCTGCCTTGCAAAATCATACAACGGAAAGACTGTTGTAACTATCTGAAGTTTATCTCCTCTCTTACCTGAATTTGTACATCCTGCAAACTGCAAAATCAGTACAAACGAAAGGAAAAGAACAAAATTTTTTTTCATATTATCACCTGAATTTGAAAATCATTCTCATATTCGCAGTAAATATTGTACTATCTTAGTGTTATTTTGTCAAGATTATTGACTAAAATCAAAAAAAGATTTATAATGGTTAGAGTGCATATTTTTTTGAAAGGAAGTCGTTATTATGACTAAAATTGATATATTTTCAGGCTTTCTGGGTGCAGGTAAAACCACACTCATCAAAAAGCTTATAAAGGAAGCCTATAAAGGAGAAAAGCTTGTTCTTATCGAAAACGAGTTCGGTGAAATAGGTATCGACGGCGGATTTATGCAGGATGCAGGAATTGAAGTTACAGAAATGAATTCAGGTTGTATTTGTTGCAGTCTTGTAGGTGATTTCTCCGAAGCCCTCGGCAAAGTCCTTGCAGAGTATAATCCCGACAGAATTCTTATTGAGCCATCCGGTGTAGGTAAGCTCAGCGACGTTATAAATGCCGTAAGCGGTGTTATAAATGAGGATGTTGTTCTTAACAGTTATTGCGCCGTTGCCGATGCAAAAAAATGCAGAATGTATATGAAGAATTTCGGTGAATTTTTCAACAACCAGATAGAAAATGCATCTGCTATCATCCTTAGCCATACAGATTCACTTGCTGCAGAAAAGCTTTCAGAGTGTGTCGCACTTCTCCGCGAACATAATGCAGAGGCACAGATTATCACCACTCCCTGGACCGATATTGACGGAAAAGCAATTCTTGACGTAATTGAAAAATGTGATACGCTTGAAAACGAACTTCACCAAATGGAAAAGGAGCATCACCACCATCATCATGATGAGGAGTGTCATTGTCACGACCACGAACATCACCACGATGAGGAGTGCCATTGTCACGACCACGAGCATCACCACGATGAGGAGTGCCATTGTCACGAGCACGAGCATCACCACGATGAAGAGTGCCATTGCCACGACCACGAGCACCATCACGATGAAGAGTGCCATTGTCACGACCACGAGCACCATCACGATGAAGAGTGCCATTGCCACGACAACGAGCACCATCACGATGAAGAGTGCCATTGTCACGATCACGAGCATCATCACCATCATCACCACGCAGATGAAGTATTTACAAGCTGGGGAATCGAAACTGTAAAAACCTATACAGAAGAAAAGCTTACAGCTATCCTCGCCGAGCTTGAAAAAGAAGAAAACTACGGCATAATCCTCCGTGCAAAAGGAATTGTACGCGGAGAAGACGGCTGGATTCACTTTGACTATGTTCCCGGAGAAGCGGATATCCGCGCAGGAAGTGCTGCTACAACAGGAAGAATATGCGTAATTGGTTCAAAAATTAACGAAGAGGCTATAAGTGCTCTTTTTGAAGCATAAGGAGAGATTTGTATGAGAGATATTCCGGTATATTTATTCCTCGGTTTTCTTGAATCGGGAAAAACAAAGTTCATCCAGGATACATTGTGCGATATAAGATTCAACAACGGTGAAAAGACACTTCTTATAGTTTGCGAAGAAGGTGTTGAAGAATACGAACCTTCTTTATTCTCCGGAAGCAATGTTTCCGTTAAAACAATTGAATCGCCTGACGAAATCACCCCTTCTCTCCTTTCTTCAATGCAGAAAGAAAGCGGTGCAGAAAGAGTTATTGTTGAGTATAACGGAATGTGGCCCGTTGATGCACTTCTCGGCTCATTCCCTAAAGGCTTTACACTTGTTCAATGTATGATGTTTGCAGATGCATCAACATTTATAACCTATAACCTTAATATGAGAAATCAGACGGTGGACAAGCTCCGCGTGTGCGAACTTGTTGTGTTTAACCGTATGACAAAGGCTATTGACAAAATGGAGCTTCACAAGATAGTACGCGGTGTAAGCCGTCGTGCAGATATCGCATACGAATACACTGACGGTAGTGTTGAGTATGATGACATTGAAGACCCTCTGCCTTTTGATATTGATGCTCCCGTTATTAAAATTGAGGACATTGATTACGCTATCTGGTACAGAGACCTTATTGAAGAACCCGAAAAGTATGACGGTAAAGTTGTTAAGTTCAGAGGCATAACCGCTTATGACGAACGTATGCCCGACACAATGTTTGTTGCAGGACGTCACGTTATGACTTGCTGTATTGATGATGTCGAATATATGCCGATAGTTTGTGTAACTTCTAAAAAACATACAGTTAAAAGCCGTGACTGGTTTATGGTAACAGGTACAATAAAGCACGAATATTGTAAGCTTTATAAGGGAAAAGGTCCTGTCATTCACATAGACGACCTCGCAGTTACATCTGCTCCCGAAACAGAAATTGCTACATTTTATTAAACAAAAAGCCACCTCGCGAATATAATGTTCGTGAGGTGGTTTTTTTATGAAATGTACTTACGAATGGAACTGTCCTGCAGGCAGTTTTCCTTATACTGTCCGTCAGGGCGATACACTTTACGCTCTGGCAAAAAACTTTGAAACATCTGTTGAGAGGCTTGCCGAAATCAATTCTATTGAAGATGTGAACTGCATTTATGCAGGTCAGAAGCTCTGCATACCTCTTCCCCTGCAATATTTTCCTGCTTGCCGTACAACAAATTACTATGTCGTACGCGGCGGTGATACTGCCGTGTCGATTTCAAAGTATTTCGGTGTCAGCACCACACAGCTTCTTTATTCAAACATCGGTATAGACCTTGAAAATCTGTACGATGGAATGATTCTTTGTATTCCGCTTGCACCGCCCGTTCTCTGTATGCAAATAAAAGAAAGTATATTGACTCTTTCGTACAAGTCGGGAGAGGAATTGACATTTCCTTGTATCAATCTTGCATCTCCCGCGGTTACAAACATTGTCAAAAAGCAGCTTGATACATCGGAAGGTGGTAAAAAGAGGCTTAATTTTCTTATTCCCGATTCTGCCATTACCAATAGTGCAGGAAAAATTTCTGACAAAGATATAATACTGTCCGACAAGGATATGGACAAAGTATTTAACCTTGTCACGGTAGGAACGGAGGTTGAAATACTCTGATGGCTTGTGCACAATATTACATTATCAGCGATGGCGATACGCTATCTTCCATTGCTGAAAGATTCAACACCACGCCTGCAAATATTCTCCGCCTTAATGACGGTCTTGAAGAAACAAATCTTATTCCCGGCAGGCGCATCTGTGTTATTTCTGCAACATTTCAGCCCATCACCTGCCCTTTAGGTACCTTACCTTACAATATAAACAGAGGTGACACCCTGCAATCAATTGCACAAAATTTCGGAACTGATGTTGACGCAATTCTGCGGGCGAATCCCGATATAAACCCTTACAATCTTCAGGTAGGACAGAGAATTTGTATTGCAGAAAAATTTAAGGAACCGCCTATGTGCGATTCCCGTAATTTTTACGTTATAAGACGAGGCGACACTCTCGGAAGTATTGCCGCATCATTTGAAATCCCTGTACGGGAGCTTCTTGCTGTCAATCCCGACATCAATCCGCGTGACCTTGTTATCGGACAGATTATATGCCTTCCACTATCCCCGTCACCTTTTGAAATAATAATCAATGTAGAAGCAAAACGCCTTACAGTATATCGAAATGGCTCTATTTACCGCGAATACATCGTAGCTACAGGAAAACCTGCAACACCTACCCCAGTCGGTATTTTCGAGATTATAAACAAAGAAATAGACCCCGGCGGACCTTACGGAACAAGATGGCTTGGTCTTTCTGCAAAAGGCTACGGCATACATGGTACGAACGACCCTTCATCAATAGGAACTGCAGCGTCAAACGGCTGCATAAGAATGTATAACGAAGATATCGAGGCACTCTTTGACATTACAACGGTAGGTACTGTTGTCAGGATTCTTCCCTGATTATATAGGTTTCAACACGATTGTCCTCCGTTATAACAAGGTTTATTCCCTTCTCTTTAAAATATTCTGTATTGCACTTTTTATTGCCCGTCACTTTTGAAACGTATTTTCTGTTTGCAAAGACATTTATTACATTTTTGCCGACAGAGTTCTTTTCAATAATATTACGGATATCGCGGCTTATTATCATTTCTCCAAGGGCAGGATGATAAGCCCCTGCGATGTAATTTTCCTTCAGCTCAATACTGTCTGCAAGTCCCATCCTTAAAATTTTAATATTGTTATCTTTAAAGAAGCGGTAGAGTTTTGCACATATATCTACTGCTTCTTCTGTTGTCTGCGGAATATACATCCCGTTTTTGTACATTTCTGCAAGATATGTACCCTTAAGCACAACAGTCGGATAAATGCGGGTCTCTTCAGCACCCAATTCCTTAAAACGGTTTGCCGTATAAAGGCATTTTTCCTCGGAATCACCGGGAAGTCCCGTCATCATCTGAAGTCCGAGAGTAACTCCGTTTGAAGTAATAATTTCAGCCGCCTTTTCAACATCCAAGGCGCTATGCCCTCTTCTTGAAAGCATAATTACTTCCTCATCCATTGATTGTGCGCCAAGCTCAATATTTGTTACACCATAAGATATAAGCCGTTTTACAGTTTCATCGTCAATATAATCGGGTCTTGTTGAAAGGCGGATTCCTTTAACTTTACCCGATTTCACATATTCATATGCAATTGAAAGGTATTCATTCTGCTTGTTCTCGGGTATACCTGTAAAGCTGCCTCCGAAAAACGCAATCTGCTCTGCATTATCACCCATAGTCAGAAGATTATCTTCTATTGTTCGGATTGTTTCTTCCGAGGTTGGTGCCGAGCTTTTGCCGCTGATTGTACGTTGATTACAGAAAGCACAGTCGTTGGGGCAACCGTCATGAGGAATAAAAATCGGTATAATCATACTTGTTTTCCTTTCAAGCAATAGTTTCTGTTTCCTGAAAAGGAGGTGTAAAAAACTTTTACACCTCCTTTTGTTATTTAATTTTCTGCTACAGGCTCTTCATTCTCTGAAAGCTGCTCCAACTCTTCAATATACTCAAGTTCATCTTCATCATATTCGTCTTCCGAGCGTTCAATTATCGCACTTCCGATGAGAAGAACAAGCAAGCCGACTACAATTGTTACTGCACCGTATATAAGCGAATTTCTGTTGAACATATCCATTATCGCATCAATAATACAGCTTACAAACTTACTTGAAGTTTTGAACATAGGTCTTAAAACAAATCCCCATATTCCCGAAACCATACCGGAAATCATTATTGCCCATCCTATAAGCTTGTGAGAAAAGCCTTTACAGGTCATGACAATAAGTACAATTATGAGCATAAACGCAACTACCATTCCAATAAGGACAGGAAGAGAGAATAACACCGATGTCACAGGAGTATGACCTGCCGCTTTCTGGCGATTAAGCTCGTTTGTATCAATTTCCTTATATGCATAAGACTTCACAATATACCCTGCAAGCTTACTGCAATCTTTCTCTGACAATTTCTTACCTGTAAGAATTTCAATCTTTGATGCATTATCATAAAGCATCTTCGAAATATCAGCTTTTGTCACTCTTTCATAATAATCCGCAAAAACGTAATATCTCACTACACTTGTTGCAACTTCTGCAATAAATGTGGGGTATGTTGAATTTTCAACATTCTGCTCAATTTCAGCATAAGAAACAGGAATTTCTGCATTGTCCTTAAGTATATCAGCAACACTTGCATACTCCGAGCTTTCAGCCAGAGACATTTTACTGTAATCCTCTACCTCACCAATCGAAATGCGTTCGGGACCATAATCCTTTATAGCACCTTCAATAGCAAGCTTTGAAGTATTACCCCTTACAATGAGTGATGACACAACAATTATACTGATTGCAAGAAGAAGAATGAATAACACAACATTTCTTGTGATATTTATGATTTTCTTTATAAGACGTCTGCGTCTTCTGCTCTTCTTCGTTTTACTTTTCTTTGCTTTAATACTTGCCTTTTCTCTCTTTTTCTGCTCTTTTTCCTTATTATAGTTAGGAATATTTATCATTGTAGGAGTAAAGTCTTCAATGAAGTCAGAATCGGGAACAGCATTTTCAGGTATAACCATAACACCATCATCCTCAACCGATTCTTCAACAGTATCAGAAACTGCCTCTGAAGGCTCCTCCGCCACACTGTTATCTGCTACAGAATCTGATACCGCTTCTTCTGCAACAATTTCAGAAGCTTCCTCTGTACCTGTATTTTCTGCTATGTAAGTTTCATTCTGAACATCTTCAGAAATATCTTCAGGATTATTTATTTTTTCATTCTCTATACTCAAAAAAGCACTTCCTCTCTTGTAGTAATTCTTTATTATATAATACCAATTGCATCAAAATAAGTCAAGTAAAATATATTTTTGCATTTTACCTTTATTTTTTCGATATTGCTTGTAATTTATGTTAATTTATTATATAATGACTTAAAAATAGATATTTTAGGAGGTTTTACAATGTTTTGCAACAACTGTGGTTATTCCGTAGATGACGGAAGTAAGTTTTGTCCTAAATGCGGAAATAATATGGATTTGCTTCAGAATAACACAAATCCGAACACACCCTCAGGCAACGAACTTAATTCAAACTATCCTTCAGGAAATGAATTGAGTTCAAACTACCCTTCAGATAATATCCTGAAGTCAGACTACACCCCTGATAATGTGCAGTCAACAAACTATCCTGCAGATGCTGTCCCCTGTTCAGATACGGAGACAACTTATGAATCCGGTGCAATTGCTACGGAGGAAATCCCGGGCGTTTATGATGAAACAGAAATGCCTTCTGAGGAAACTATTCCCGAAGAACCTCCGAAGAAGAAACATAAGGCACTTAAAATACTTCTTCCCATCGTGGCGGTGCTTGTTCTTCTTATTACAACAGCACTCGTTTTCGGAAGGACTATTTTCTTTGCCGTTGCGCCTGAAGCATACGTTGCAAATCTGATTGAGAACACTTCAAAAGAATTGACACTTGAACTTGACCGTGTTGAAGAAAACGTATTCGGTTTTGATATTAAAGCAGATGAGGCTCTTACTGCAGCTGTTAAGTTTGACATCAAGTCAGCTTACGATGAAAACAAAGGTGATTTCAGCATTGCAAACAATCCCGCTGACAACAAGATTGTTGCATACGGAAATATTGAGAACGAATATAATAAGATTTCTGCTTATGCATTCCTCGACGATGAAAACATCGGTGTTATGTTCCCCGGAACAGACGGCAAGTACCTTACTGTTCCTTCAGCAGATTTCGGTCAGAAATTCAAAACATCCAACGGTTATTTCAGCAGTTCTGTAAAAGAAAACGACAAGCAATCTTATGATTTGCTTTCTGCTCTTGATCTTTCCTATTCAAGCCTTATGCAGACTTTCGCTACAGACAAGGAAACAACAAAAGAGCTCAATAAAATTACAGCCTCTAATCTGATTAAATTACTTAAGGAATCAGAAATCGGCAATCGTGAAAAGATTGATTATGCATTTGATGACAAGTCTGTTTCTGCACATGAAATTACAATCGTTGTTTCAGAAAAGGCTCTTAAGAATTACACGAAAAATCTCTATAATGACCTTGGTAAAAACGACAAAATCAAGTCTTCAATAGATTATAAGCAGATGCTTAAGTTCATTGAAAATATGGAAGACGGTGACTCTGATACATCATACAAGCTTGATTCAGATTACACAATCAAGCTTATAGAGTATAAGGACAAGATTGTTTCTGTTTCTATAGCTTGCACCATAGAGGAAACATACAGAGATTCCTATTACTATTCACACAGATATGATTCCGACTCTTACTATAACGACAACTACAGTTATACCGAAACCAGGGATATCGTTATTACAATAAAAACAACTGACCGCAAAGTTCTTCTCAACGGACTTGTGATTGAAGCAACAACAGAATCTGACAGACAGTACACGGACGAAGATGCTTATACCAACTTTAAAGGCGAAGAAACTGCAACTATTACTCTTGTTTCAGACTGGGCAACAAAGCGCAAGAAAAATGCAGATGATGTTATTAACATCACCCTTACAGCATCAAGTGAAAGCGAAACGAACTACGATGGCGAAGACAGTTATCGTTCAAGCGACGAAGAAACATTAGAATTTGTGATGGACTTTGATAACGAAGAATGGGAGCTTGATATTGACAGCAAGTATACCTATGATTACGGTGACGGCGATAAGGATACCACAAAGGACAGCATGTCTTACGAAGGCAAATGTTCAAAGAAAGACGGCTTCAGCTTCACCGTAGACAACGAGTGGGATGATGTAGGATATGAAAGTGAATATGATCCTTACGCATATGAAAGCTGGCTTAACGAAGAATATAGTTACTATCGTGATGATTATCTTGAATATGTATACTACAGCTACTACTCTTCTTCATACTCATCATATTATTCATGGTACAATACAAGCAGCAGATATACATGGGATGTTGCCGATCACGATTTTGAAGAATGGCTTTGTGACTACTACAGCTATGACTCCGTTTCTGAAATGAGCGAATACCACTCCTACACCGAAACTGAAGTTCCCGTTGAGTGCCACGCTAAAGTTGAATTCACTCTTAAAAATGGAGTTGACGTTAAAACAAAAGACGGTAAAAACCAAAATATTCTTAGCTGGAAATATAGCGACTTTGAAAGAATAGCTGAAAAATTTGAAGAAGCAACAGTAAAATAAAACTTTTAAATATGACCATCCGTTACGGGTGGTCATATTATTTTGAAAAATTTTTCAAATTTTACGAACAAATGTTTGATTTTTTATTTTTAGTGTGTTATAATAAGGATATAGAAATTTTTCGGGAGGATTTTTTTATGTCAGCTAACATCGATAAGCAGCAACAGATTCTCAGTTTTATAGAAAGACAGCTCACAGAAAAGGGCTATCCACCTACTGTTCGTGAAATCTGCGAGGCGGTAGGACTTAACTCTCCTGCAACGGTGCACGGTTATCTTAAACGCCTTGAGAAAAACGGTCATATTATAAAAGATAACGGTAATTCAAGAGGGATTCGTCTTGCAAATGTCCCTACCAATATTTCTTCTATGGAAAAAGAATATCTTGAGGTTCCCGTTATAGGCAGAGTCAGTGCAGGTCTTCCCATTCTTGCAGAGGAAAATCTGGAAAGAACTTTTCCCCTTCCTATGGATTTTGCCAAGAAAAACGACATCTATATGCTCCGTGTACGCGGTGAAAGTATGATTAATGCAGGTATTCTTGACGGTGACTATGTAATCGTTGAAAAGTGTGAAGTTGCCCATAACGGTGAAATGGTAGTTGCCCTTGTTGAGGATAGTGCAACCGTTAAAACATTCTATAAAGAAAACGGTCATTTCCGCCTTCAGCCGGAAAACGACTTTATGGAGCCAATCATTGTTGATAGTGTGTCAATTCTCGGTAAGGTTGTTGGTGTTTACAGATTATTTTAATAAATAAAAGCCGTCATAAGACGGCTTTTATTTACTTGTTTGATATAAGATCTTCAAATGCATACCCTACTGTTTTGAGAGCTCTGTTTGTTTTTTTGTATGCCTTCTTGATTTTCTGAGTGTTCGGAGGCTCCATCATCATACAGATTGCTCCGCCCAGAATTGAGCCTGCAATAAAGCCTTTTGCAAATCCCATCATTTTCCGCATTGTACCATCTCCTTCATTTTTATTATGAGTAAGTTACAGTTTTATATACTAAAAAAGTGCACGTTAATTTTTTCATTTTTAATTAGTTTAAAATATTTGTTGAAATGATACGGATTTTGTTATATAATAGATTGAAAAGTTTTTGAAGGAGTTTTTCTTATGACAATACAGGAACGTTACGAAAACTTAAAATCAAAAGTTGTAAACCGCAAAGATGAGTTCTTGCGTCTTATGAACTTTGTAGAAAATGAAACAGCATATCTTACAAGTCCTGCCAGCACACGCTATCACCTGTGTAAGGAGCAGG
Source organism: Clostridia bacterium (assembly GCA_045651805.1). Taxonomy (GTDB): domain Bacteria; phylum Bacillota; class Clostridia; order UMGS1883; family UMGS1883; genus UMGS1883. The sequence continues at coordinate 86,182 of JAZRTB010000032.1, read as the reverse complement.
GACTTCTGGAGCATAGTGTAAATGTTGCAGAAAATATGCTTAAGGTACGTGCGGCTCTCGCCCCTGAAATTGACGAGGAAAGCTGTGTTATCACAGCTCTTATTCACGACCTCGGCAAGGCAGGTATGCCCGGAAATCCCATGTATATACCTAATGAGCCTACACCCCGTCAGAAACAGTACGGCTATGGTCCGTCCATCCCCTACAGTATAAACAATTCGCTTGTTTATATGAGTGTACCGCTTCGCAGTCTTTACCTCGCATCACCTTATATAAAGCTTTCCGAATGTGAAGTTCAGGCGATTATGTATCACGACGGACAGTATGTTGATGACAATAAGTCTGTAGCAACAAAGGAGACTCCCCTGCTGTTACTTCTGCAGTATGCAGATACCTGGAGTACTTTCGTAACAGAAAAGAACTGAAAGGAGATTTTTTATGACAGAACCAAAGAATATACGTAATATTGCCATTATTGCTCACGTTGACCACGGTAAAACAACACTTGTAGATGCTCTTTTAAGACAGAGCGGTGTTTTCCGCGAAAATGCACAGGTTGAAGAGCGCGTAATGGACTCAAACGATATAGAAAAAGAACGTGGTATCACAATTCTTGCAAAAAACACCTCACTTATGTACAACGATGTTAAAATCAACATCATCGACACCCCCGGGCATGCCGATTTTGGCGGAGAGGTTGAACGTGGTCTTAAAATGGCAGACGGTGTACTTTTGCTTGTAGATGCATTTGAGGGTTGTATGCCCCAGACACGATTCGTTCTTAAGAAAGCACTTGAACTTAATCTTTCCATCATAATGGTAGTAAATAAGGCAGACAGACCAAATGCCCGCCCCTACGAGGTTACAGATGAGCTTCTTGAACTTTTCATCGACCTTGAAGCTACCGATGACCAGCTTGATTCTCCCGTTGTATACGTATCGGGTCGTGACGGTTGGGCAAGTCTTTCTCCCGATAACCACCCCGATGACCTTAAGGTTCTTTTTGACCTTATCGTATCACATATTCCTTCTCCCGAAGATACCCGTGACGGTGAATTCCAGATGCTTGTATCAAATATCGACTACGACACATTTACAGGCAGAATTGCCGTAGGAAGAATCAACAGGGGTACAGTTAAGACAAATATGCCCATTACAATCAGCCGCGAGGGTATGAATTCCTATAATTCAAGAGTTTCGAAGCTTTATTCATACAAGGACCTTGAAAAGCAGGTTATTGATGAGGCAAGTGCAGGCGAAATCGTTGCAATAAGCGGTGTCGAAAAAATCAACATCGGCGATACAATCTGTGCAAACGGAATTGTAGAGCCTCTTCCCTTTACACCTGTTGATGAACCGGTGCTTTCAATGACCTTCAGCGTAAACAACAGTCCCTTTGCAGGTCAGGACGGTGACTACGTCACAAGCCGTCATCTCCGTGACCGACTTATGAAAGAGCTTGAAAGTAATATTGCCCTCAAGGTTACTGAAACCGATTCTCCCGACAGCTTCATCGTATCAGGACGTGGTGAACTTCACCTTTCCGTTCTTATTGAAAATATGCGCCGTGAGGGGTATGAATTCCAGGTAAGTAAGCCCAAGACCATTAATAAGGAAATTGACGGTATTATGTGTGAACCGGTGGAAGTTCTTACAATTGATGTTCCCGATGAATACACCGGTGTTATAATGGAAGGTATCGGTGCAAGAAAAGGTTCTCTTACTAATATGGCTCCCGGTGCAGCAGGTTATACAAAGCTCGAATTCAGAATTCCTTCAAGAGGTCTTATCGGTTATCGTGGTGAGCTTCTCACGCAGACAAAGGGTACGGGCGTCATAAACAGCGTGTTCGACAGCTACGAGCCTGTTATCCCGGGAGAATTCACCACTCGTTCAAGAGGCAGTCTTGTTGCTTATGAAGCAGGTGAATCTGTTGCCTATGGCCTTTTCAATTCACAGGACAGAGGTCTTATGTTCATAGGACCCGGCGAAAAGGTTTATCAGGGTATGGTTGTCGGTGAATGCAGCAGACTTGAAGATATTGTTGTAAACGTATGTAAGCGTAAGCAGGCTACAAATATGCGTGCCGCAGGTAGTGATGAGGCTCTCCGCCTCACTCCTCCCAAGCTTCTCAGTCTTGAAGAAAGTCTTGATTTCCTTGCAGATGATGAGCTTCTTGAAGTTACACCCAACTTCCTTCGTATCAGAAAGAGAATTCTCGATACCGATCTTCGTGCAAAAGAAGCAAACAGAATCAAAAAGCAACAGCAGTAAAAAATATGTTAAATAGGTTAAAATTAGATTACACGTATTGACAATCGTCATTTAATGGATTATTCTGTTAGTAATAAAACATATTCAGGAGGTAATTATTATGAGTAAATTTGAAATTCATGATCTTGATGTAGCAGCTTTTGTAAAAGAGCTTGGAAACTGTAAAGGCCAGGTTTGGATGACAACTGACGATGGCGATAAGATTAATCTTATGTCTTCATTCTGCCGTGTGGTTGGTCTTATGAGCATCGTTCAGGGTGGCAGTCTCAGCCATGCAACAATTGAATGCGAAAATGAAGATGATGAAAGCCGTCTTTTCAGACTTAATCTCTACGGAAAAGTAGACGAAAAATAAAATTTTCAAAAGAAGCATAAAGACCCCCTTTTCCTCATAAGTTAGAGTGAAAAGGGGGTCTTTTATTTTGAAAGACTATATTGAAAAGCGTGCTTTAATGCTCGCTGATTACATCATAGAACATAATGCAACTGTCCGTTCTACCGCAAAATTTTTCGGCTTTTCAAAATCAAGTGTACATAAAGATGTAACTGCCAGACTTTCCGTTTTTGATCCGTTACTTGCCCACGAAGTCAAAGAAATTCTTGACAAAAACAAGGCTGAACGCCATATCCGTGGAGGTCAGGCAACCAAACTTAAATATGAAATGCAAAAATCAGCTGTTAATAAGAAATAAACAGAAATTATTTGTGCAAAATCGGCGAAAGACGTTTATAACAGAATACAGTTATAACAGAAAGAACTATTGCCCTTGCAAAATTAAACGGTGTAATAGTTGTAAGCACGAGATTCAGTTTAAAAGTATGGCTTGCATCAGGCATATAAAGAGGCAACATTATAAAATAGTTAACCAATGCGGCTATCAACGGCATAATGATACATCCCAGTATCAGCGCGATGACTGCACCCTTCTTTGTTTTGTTAAATTTATAAAAAAGACCTATCACAAGCACAAAACTTCCGTTTACGGCAAAGTTTGCAAATTCACCTACAAACCCGGTGGACGATATTGTTAAATGAAGCAGATTTTTTATCAGTTCAATCACTACACCTGCAATCGGACCTAAAGAAAGTGCCCCTATTATTGCAGGAAAATCCGAAAATTCAATTTCAAGGAAGCCTGCAACCTTGAGTTGCATCATACTGCCTATCACCTGCAGGATAAAAGCTATTGCAGAAAGTAATCCTACTTTAATAATATAATTTGTTTTTCCTGAATTCATTCTTATACTCCTTTTAATTAAAAACAAATATGAAAAGAGCAGACCACGCACGGGGTCTGCTCTTTTAAAAATCACTTTTAAAGCTCTTCTTTCATCCGGACTATACCGTCGGTCACGGAATCACACCGTGTCATGCTTAACGCTCGCGGACTATACCGCCGATAGGGAATTTCACCCAACCCCGAAGATATTATTCAATTTCAGTTTGTTGCTTCAGGAACAGGAACTGCCTTTGTATCAACACCGAGATCCTTAAGCCACTTATCAAGATACTTGTTGATAACATCATCCTTCTTCTCAATCTTCAGAGTGTCTTTCTTCTGATTGATAAGTTCCATTACCTTTTCACCAACAATGTCTGTTCTGAAAGTTTCAAATTCTGAACATTCTGTTGTAGTTTCATATTTCTTTATGATGTGATAACCATAATCTGTCTTTACAGGTTCAAGAGTGTATTTGCCAACTTCAAGGTTCTTTGAAGCTTCTTCAAACTCTGCAACCATTGTTCCGTCTGTGAATGTATAATAGTTTCCTGATGTCATACCGGGATCCTCGTTATACTCACTTATGAGAGCGTCAAAGTCTGCGCCATTCTTGAGCTTTGATATAACTTCATTTGCAAGCTTAAGTGCTTCCTCATCGCTTCTGCTTTCATTCATAATAAGAATATGCTGAACTCTGAGATATTTGTCTGTAAACTCAGCAACCACATCATCTTCGGAAACGTGTGCTACACCACCTTCTGCAGAAAGCTTTTCTACAAGTTTAGAGTAAAGGATTTCTCTCTCAAGATATGTTCTTACAGCCTTATCTGTAGTCCTGTAATCTTCAAGAAATGTCTCATAAGCGCTGCTGCCGCCCTGATTTTCGATAACACCTCTTCTTGCCTCTTCAACTTCACTCTTGATGCTTTCAACAGTAATACCGTTTTCTTCAGCAAGCTTTGCAACTGTTATCATTTCAACAAGCGCATCCATTGTTGTTGTTTTAAGGTATGAACCGATTGTAGTACCACTCGCATCAAGAGCAGTATTATACCATGCATCTCCGTAGTACTGTGAGTACTGTGCCATATTGTCATAATTACTCTTGTACATAAGGTTATAGTCTGCCTGCGATACAGTAACACCGCCGATTGTAGCTACAACGGTATCGTTAAGCTTCTGTTCAGAATCGCTGCATCCCGTAACAAAAAGCGATGTGCATAAAACGATTGCACAGATAAGTGCTAATATCTTTTTCATTATATTTCATCCTCTCTTATTTGTTCCAATAAATTATATATTATTTTCTTCCATATTGCAAGTGTTTTTACATATTATTTAAATTTATCAGAACAGTTTAACTCCCAATTCCGAGAGCCAGTCTTCAAGGTGATTGTCAAGAGCAGGAGTATTTGTTTCAATAATAAACGAATTCTTCTTATCGTCTATAATTTTCAGCACCATTTCACTTGTAGTTGACTGTTTAAATGATTCATACTCTGCACAATCCGCCTGTACTGCATATTTTTTAATAATATGATATCCGTACTCTGTTTCCACAGGTTCAGTAGTATAACTGTCAACTTCGAGATTTTTTGATGCATCTTCAAACTCTGCAACCATATCACCATCAGTAAAAATATAATAGTTTCCTGATGTCATACCCGGGTCTTCGTTATATTTATTTATCAGCGCGTCAAAATCTGCTCCGCTTTCAAGCTCATCCAATACAGTATTGGCAATATTGAGCGCCTCTTCCTTGCTTCTTGTATCGAAAGATATCAGTATATGCTGAACTCTCATATACTTTTTACCGAATTCATTGAGCATCTGGTCCTCACTGACATAAGCTTTTCCGCCCTCTGCAGTTAATTTTTCTACAAGCTTATTGTAAAGCTCCATTCTTGTAAAATACTTTTTAACGGCTTCGTCAGTTGTTTTGTAATCAGAAAGGAACTGATTATACCCTTCTTCACCGCCTTGTGATTCAATCATACGGAGTCTTTCTGCCTCAACGTTTTCACTTACACTTTCAACAGTAATACCATTTTCTTTTGCAAGCTTTTCAACTGCAATCATGTCAAGAAGACTTTCCATGGTAGTTGTCTTGATGTATTCTCCTATGGTTGTACCATCATCGTCAATTTCGGTATTGAACCAATCTTCACCATAATAGGTCTGATACTGCAACATGCTGTCATAATTGCTTTTATACATAAGATTGTAGTCTGAAAAAGTTATATCTGTATCTTCAGCAACAGAAACTACATCCGGATGCTCTTTGAGATACGCCTGCATTTCTGCTCTTTTCTGCTCTTCAAGTTTTTCTTCAAGAGTTTTGTTTTCGCTTTTTTTACAGCCCGTCAACAAAACTGATGCACATAAAATAACTGACAATAAAATTAATAATGTTCTTTTCATAATATCCTCCGTTTATTCTTCTTTTAAACATTCAAGCACATTGTTTATCCGTTCAATAAGATTATCACCTTTAAGATTCTTTTCTCTTAAAAGAATGTACGGATTGTCACCTGCGCCAAAAAGTATTTTACCTTTATTCTTCGATGCGAGAACTGATATCCTGTCAAGAAGCACAGGCGTTATTGACTGAATTTTGAATATTATTCCCGCTTCCGCATGGGCAATCTCCTTTATACCGACATTCTGTGCATTCACACGAAGCATCTGTATTTCAAGAAGGTGGTACGTTTCCTGCGGAATTTCACCGTAACGGTCTTCAAAGCTTTCCTCTACCCCGTAACGGTCACCAATATTTTCAATACCGGCAATTTGTTTATACGCCTCAATTCTGAGGTTTGAAGTAGGAATGTAGCTTTCAGGAATAAATGCATTGATTTCAAGGTCAATCACAGCCTCAGGCTTTTCCTCCACCTTCGGTTTACCCATAGCCTCATTTACTGCATCTTCAAGGATTGAACAATACATATCATAACCGACACTCGCCATAAACCCGTGTTGCTCGGGACCGAGAACATTTCCCGCACCCCTGATTTCAAGGTCACGCATTGCGATTCTGAAGCCTGAACCGAATTCGGTAAACTCGCGTATTGCACGAAGCCTCTTTTCTGCAACATCGTCAAGAATTTTATTTTTCTTATAAGTAAGATATGCATAAGCAAGACGGTTTGTTCTTCCCACTCTGCCGCGAAGCTGATAAAGCTGACTTAATCCCAGCGTATCAGCGTTTTCAATTATAATGGTATTCACATTGGGAATATCAAGACCTGTTTCTATAATCGTCGTACAAACAAGAACATCTACTTCTTTGTTTTCCACCTGCATCATAACATCGTCAAGCTCGGTCTCGCTCATTTTTCCATGTGCAACACCTATTCTTACATCAGGCATCAGTCTTCGTAGTCTTTCCGCAACACCGTAAATACTCTCAACTCTGTTATGAAGATAGTATGCCTGACCACCACGCGCCACTTCACGCTCTATCGCATTTTTGACTACTGCCTCATTATACTCAAGAACGTAGGTCTGTACCGGATAGCGATCACTTGGAGGTGCAGAAAGCACACTCATATCCCTTATACCTATCATCGCCATATGAAGTGTTCTCGGAATGGGAGTCGCACTCAAAGTAAGAACATCCACATTGCTCTTCATTTCTTTAATCTTCTCTTTATGCGTTACACCGAATCTCTGTTCCTCGTCTACAATAAGAAAACCGAGTTTTTTGAATATAACATTCTTGGAAAGAAGCTTATGCGTTCCGACAACTATATCACATTCGCCGTTCTGAAGCATTTTAAGAGTTTTCTTCGTCTGGGTAGGCGTTGAAAATCTTGAAAGCATTCTTACGGTAATGGGATAGTCCTTCATTCGTTCAACAAAATTATGATAATGCTGTGATGCAAGAATCGTAGTAGGAACAAGGTATGCCACCTGATATCCGTCAAGAACTGCCTTAAACGCTGCCCTCATAGCAACTTCTGTCTTGCCGTAGCCAACATCACCGCAAAGAAGTCTGTCCATAGGACGACTGCTCTCCATATCTTTTTTGATTTCTGCCGTACTGCGAAGCTGATCCTCTGTTTCTTCATAAGGGAACGCACCTTCAAAATCATGCTGCCACGGAGAGTCGGGAGAAAACTTCACACCCTCTGCCTGTGCACGTTCTGCGTAAAGCTTTACAAGCTTCTGTGCCATTTCTTCAACAGACTGCCTTACCTTCCTCTTGGCGTTTGCCCATTCCGGTGAGCCAAGCCTGTTCAGGCGTACGGCTTTATTTTCCGCACCCGTATATTTACTTACTACATCAAGCTGACCTACCGGAAGATAGATATAATCCTCACCACGGTATTCAATTTTTATATAATCTTTGGTAATACCGCTTACTGTCATTCTCGTAATGCCGAGGTATTTACCGATACCGTGAACTCTGTGAACAACATAGTCACCTATATCAAGCTGGTCGGCACTTCGTATTTTTGAAGTATTTTCGTCACGCTTTACACGTCGCTTTTTCTTCTCTGATGCAAAAATTTCCCTGTCACTTACTACCGCGACACCTTCAAGAGGATACTCAAAACCTCTTGTAATGCTTCCCGGCATAACTGTGACATATTTATCTGAAAGCTCCTTGGGATTTTCTTCATACGAAGCTTTTATATCTCTGTCCGCAAGCATTTCGGCAATTTTCTTCGCACGGGAGGTACTTCCGCCGAGGATTACTGTCTTTACACCTTCATCTTTCCACCTTAAGATATCCGATTCAAGAAACTCAATATTTCCGCTGTAGCTTGAAATACCTTTACCTGTTATTTTAAGCTCTTCTCTGATTTCAAGGTCGGGACATTCACTTGATATAGCACACAAAGTAATCGTATTTCTTTTCCCTATCGCATATATGATTTCACTATAGCTTGCAATACATTCGGAAATGTTTGTCTTTACACTTTTTTCAGCGAGAGTTTTTATATTCTCGCCTATTTCCCACTCGGCAGCTTTTGCCGCCTCACTTACGCGGGCAGGTTCGTCAATAAAAATTATATATTCATCATCAAGGTACGAAAGCATCGTAGCCTTGGAATTTTCAATATTAACGGGAATAATACTTGCACTGTCAATTTTTTCTATACTCATCTGAGTATCACAGTCAAAAGAACGAAGCGAATCAATATCATCACCGAAAAGCTCCATACGGATAGGATTAAGAGCGTCGGGAGAATAAATATCAACAATACCGCCCCGGATTGCAAACTGACCTTTCAGATTGACTATATCGACACGGGTATATCCCATTTTTACAAGCTTTTCACTAATTTCATCAGCATTGGTAACTCCACCATAGGTAAACTCCATATTCATAGAGTTGAACTCATTTTTATCCGCGACAAAATGGAGCAAAGACTCAATTGACACAATCGCATTTGCCCCTTTTGCAAGCTCACCAACTGCGGCGGCTCTCTTATTATCTATTTCGTGATTCGATGCTTCTACCTGATAAAGCACGGTTTCCTTCGGCGGAATGTATACACATTCATCATCAGAAAAGAAAGAAAGGTCGTCAAGAAGCCTTCTTGCCTGAATATCATTATACGTAATCAAGAACACTTTTTTTCCAAGATTTCTCGCTATACTGTCTATGAGATGTGCCTTCTGTGCATCTGCACTACCGCTGATATTTATTGGATAAAGACCTTTTTTTGCTTTATCGGTAATTACTTTAAACTCTTTCGAATTGTCAAGTAAACTGTTAATTGCATTCATATTACAACATCCTGTTATTAAATTTACTCATCGCATCATTTATATCTTTTTTTATAATTGTACCGATAATATCTTCAATACATTTTATTGCTTTTGTAACGCTTACTCCATCCTCATCATTGAAATGACCAAGCACGTGATTTGATAAATCGTGCTGAGGTGCCCCTACACCGAATCGGATTCTCGGAAAAGAGTCGGAATTAAGAAGATAAATAATACTTTTCATACCATTATGTCCGCCTGCACTTCCCGAAGGACGGATTCTCACCTTGCCGGGTTCAAGATTTATATCATCGTATATTACTATTATATTCTCAACAGGCACTTTATAAAACTCCGCACATTCACGTACACTTTCCCCGCTGAGATTCATATATGTCTGCGGTTTAAGAAGAATACACTTCTCACTTCCGATATATCCCTCACCTACAAGACCTTTAAACTTGATTTTACTGATAGACGCACCGATTTCCTGTGCAAGATAGTCTATTGCAACAAAACCTACATTATGTCTTGTCTTTTCATATTCACGTCCGGGATTTCCGAGGCCAACTATAAGATACATATTTTTTCTCCTTCAAAAATCATACAACGTTCACAATGCCGCCACGAGATTCGCGGCGGCATCGTTTATTTAACTATTTATTATACAAACAGAGGACTTACAGAAACATCTTCATAGATGCGCTCGATTGCTTCAGCAAACATGGGAGCTACGCTGAGAATCTTTGTCTTTTCCATAATCTTGTCAGCAGGAAGTTCAATTGTGTTAAGGCATACAAGCTCTTTAATGGGGCTTGCTTCAAGTCTTTCAATAGCAGGACCGCTGAGTACGGGATGTGTACAGCAAGCGTAAACTTCCTTCGCACCGCCCTTTTCAACAAGTGCATGTGCAGCCTGACAGATAGTACCTGCAGTATCAATCATATCGTCAACAAGGATAACTCTCTTATCCTTAACTTCACCAATGATATTCATAACTTCGCTTACATTGGGCTTGGGACGACGCTTGTCAATAATTGCAATCGGCACATTAAGCTTCTGCGCAAAGTTTCTCGCACGTGTAACACTACCAAAGTCAGGAGATACAACAACAGTATCTTCAAGACTATCCTTGAACTTATCAAGGAAGTAAGGTGCAAGAATGGGTCCACCAAGAAGGTGGTCAACGGGAATATCAAAGAATCCCTGAATCTGTGCAGCATGAAGGTCCATTGTAAGAACTCTGTCTGCGCCTGCTTCTGTAAGAAGATTTGCAACAAGCTTTGCACTGATCGGATCTCTTGCCTTTGCCTTTCTGTCCTGACGTGCGTAACCGAAGTAAGGAATAACTGCAGTAATTCTTCCTGCAGATGCTCTCTTAAGCGCGTCAATCATAATAAGCATTTCCATAAGATTGTCATTTACGGGAGAACTTGTTGACTGTACAACGAAAACGTCGCTACCTCTGACAGTCTCTCCAAGGTTGACAAAAATTTCTCCGTCAGAGAAGAGTCCTACACTTGCCTCACCTAATTCAAGATTGAGCTGCTTTGCAATTTCTGCGGCAAGTTTGGGGTTTGAATTTCCTGTGAATAACTTGATGTTGTTGCCGTGGGATATCATTTGAATTCCTCCGTATATAAATTTATTTTATCATAAGCTCCGGCGCATTATACAAATAACTGTTCCGGTGCATATTATGTAATGTCCAAGCGAGATACTCAGACTAATTAAATCTGAGTATCTCTATGCTGCTTTATTATTCTGTCACTTCTTGTTCTGTTGAAAGAAATTCTTCATATTTTGCCAGGATAGCATTCTGAAGCTCTTCACGCATTTCTGTTGTGATGGGATGTACGATATCTCTGTATGTACCGTCCGTAGACTTTCTGCTGGGCATTGCTGCGAAGAGTTTTTCCTTTCCTTCAATAACTTTGATGTCATGCACTACAAAAACATTGTCAAAGGTAACGGAGACTACTGCCTTCATTTTTCCTTCCTGAGAAACCTTTCTCACCTTAATGTCTGTAATCTGCATACTTTTTTCCCTCCAAAAATCAATTTTTTTTATTTTTCTATTGATTTTTCTACCTAATATGTATAATATCAAATATTGTAAGGTATTTCAACATAAAAATTAAAAATTTTTCTTATTTTTACTATATTTTGTAAAGGCGAGTGATTTTTTTGAGCAATATTACCGTAAAAAATGGTATGAGCATATATTTAATCGGCATCGGTGGCATAAGTATGTCAGGTATTGCACAGATGCTTCTTAAGGATGGATGCATTGTCAGCGGTTCTGACAGAGCTTCTTCCCCTCTTACCGATAAGCTTTCAGAGCTTGGTGCAAAAATTCACATCGGACACAATGCTGAAAATATTGATGATACTATCGACCTTGTAGTATATAGTGCCGCAATCGGAAACGACAATCCCGAAAGAGTCCGCGCGAACGAGCTTGGAATCATGCAGATTGACCGTGCTGAAATGCTTGGCATCATTATGAAGGGTTACGACTGTCCTATTGCAATAAGCGGTACCCACGGCAAAACAACTACAACGGGTATGCTTTCACACGTTTTCGTTGAATGCGGAAAAAATCCCACTATTACAGTCGGTGGCGAACTTGATATCATTCACGGCAATGTCCATATAGGAGACAAAAACTTCTTTATTGCCGAGGCCTGTGAATATCATCAGAGTTTCCTTCGTTTCTTCCCCAAGGTATCTGTTATCACAAATATTGAGGCAGACCACCTTGATTATTTCAAAGACCTTGACCACATTATTGAAACCTTCCGCGGTCTTGCCCTTCTCACTCCCGAAGACGGTGCAGTTATTGTAAACGGCGAGGATGAAAATATCAGAAAGGCAATTTCAGGAATTAACCGCAGAATTATTACATTTGGTGCAAACGGCGACTTTGATTACTCATTTACAAACCTTACTCACAACGGATACAATCACTATACTTTCACCGTTTGCAAGAAAGGTACTCCTGCAGGCGAGATACGTCTTTCAGTACCGGGTATTCACAATGTTTATGATGCACTTGCCGCGTTTGCCACAGCTGATTATCTTGGTATAGACCCCGAAGATATCTGCGATTCCCTTCATCACTTCGGTGGCACACACAGAAGATTTGAAACACGCGGCATTATGGGCGGAGTTGTGGTAGTTGATGACTATTCGCACCATCCTACAGAAATTAAGGCAACACTTTCCACCGTACGCGATATGAAGTATAATAATGTATGGTGTGTTTTCCAGCCTCATACCTATACAAGAACAAAAACTTTGTTTGACGACTTTGTGAAAGTTCTTACCGAAAGCGGTGTGAATATCATTATTACCGATATATACGCTGCACGCGAAAAGGATACCGGCCTTGTATCGGCACAACAGCTTGCAAATGCAATCCCTAATGCCGTTTTCAAAAAAACCTTTGATGAAGCGGCAAACTTTATTAAAGCACAAGCTAAAAAGGGCGACATTGTTCTTACAATGGGTGCCGGCGATGTTTATAAAATCGGAGATATTCTTCTTTCCGATACCGAATAATAAAAAGCACTGAAAACAAACGTTTTCAGTGCTTTATTTATTTGTTTTTATGAGCCTTTCGCATAGCCGCCGGAGATACTCCGTAATTTTCTTTGAAAACTCTTAAAAAGTTTGTAAGGGAACTGTATCCCGATGCGTAGCAAACTTCCGTAATTGAAATATTACTTGTAAGAACAAGCTTTTTCGCGTGCTCAAGCTTCAATGCATTAATATATTCCTTGTATGTCTTACCCGTTGCCTGATGGAAAAGACCGCTGAAATAATTTTTGTTGAATCCTGCAACCTCTGCCACCTGAACAAGAGACGGATTCTCACGAAATCTGCTATGTATGTAAAGAAGTGCCTTTCTTATGGAATCATTTTCTGATTTACGACTCTCAACCTCTCCGAATTCGCATTTGCGCATTATAATCATAAACAGACATTCCATATAGTTCTTTATCATAAGGTCTGAAAAATCGCTGTTGTTTTCAAACTCATAAAGCATTTGCGACATTAAAAACTGCACTCTCAAAATCTCACGCTCTTCAAGCCTGAACAGAATGTTCTTTTCAATACTGAGAATTTTCTGCAAAACATCCTCGTCCAGAAGCTCATCGCTGAACATTATGTTATAAACCTCTGCCCCGTCGCTTTTTATACTGTGAAAATCCGTGGGATTGAGCATGTAGAGAACACCGCGTGACATTTCATAGCTTTCACCGTTAAGAACCTGCGAGGCATTACCTTTAAGCACAAGCTCAATTTCAAAGCAGTCGTGCCAATGAAGGTCATAATTATAAAGCTTCTTTTTTCTGATAAGAAGCTTCTCTCTGCTGTTTGCAGTATTTTCAACCAATATTCTTCTGCATTCAAAATTGTTTTTCATAGCACTACCCCTTTTACATAAGTTTACACTTTCCCCTTACTTCTGTCAATTGCAAACTGATATTTTGGTATAAATTGGTGAATAAAAAGCAAAAAACTGCGGAAAACCCGCAGTTTTTATCTCAAAATTTCACATTATTCGTCACCGAAAAGTGCCGCTGCAAAGCTTTCGGGGTCGAATTCCTGAAGGTCGTCAATACCCTCACCCACACCCACAAATTTAACGGGCACACCAAGCTTTTTACAGATATTAACCACAATGCCGCCCTTTGCAGTACCGTCAAGCTTTGTAAGGACAATACCTGTGATATTTGCAACCTTATCAAATTCTTCCGCCTGATTTACAGCATTCTGACCTGTTGTTGCATCAAGCACAAGAAGGACTTCCTTTGTAGCATCGGGAAGTTCACGGTCAATTACTCTGTAAATCTTACCAAGCTCATCCATAAGGTTTTTCTTGTTATGAAGTCTGCCTGCCGTATCGCAGATGCACACATCCGCATTACGGTTTTTCGCCTTGTTGCAGGCATCAAACACAACTGCCGCAGGGTCTGCACCTTCGTCAAGACGCACAAGGGGAACATCGTTTCTTTCAGCCCAGATTTCAAGCTGGTCTGCCGCTGCCGCACGGAAAGTATCTGCCGCAGCTAAAACAACATCCTTACCTTCATTTTTAAGTTTATTTGTAAGCTTACCGATTGTGGTAGTCTTACCCACGCCGTTAACACCGATAACAAGAACTACAGATGGCTTTGTATCAAGGTGCATTTTGTAATCCTTTGAACTTAAGATTTCTGCAATAATCGCCTTAAGCTCTGCCTTTGCCACTTCACCATCCGTAATATGTTTTTCCTTTACTCTTTCACGAAGCTCCTCAACGATTTCGCAGGAAGTCATACCGCCGATATCAGCCATAATAAGTGCTTCCTCAAGCTCGTCATACAAATCCTCATCAAGTTTTTTGAATACGGAAAAAACGTTATCAATCTTTTCTGTAAAAGAATTTCTTGTTTTTCCGAGACCTTCCTTAAGTCTTGCAAAAAGGCCTTTCTTTTCTTTAAATTCCATTATACTAACCCTTTCTTATTCTTCGAAAGCAACATCTTCAAGTTTCATTGAAAGAAGTCTGCTTACGCCTCTCTCCTGCATTGTTACACCGTAGAGAATATCTGCCGCTTCCATTGTACCGCGTCTGTGAGTAATAACGACAAACTGTGTGTTATTACCGTAGTTACGGATATAATCTGCGAAACGATATACGTTTTCATCGTCAAGTGCCGCCTCAATCTCGTCAAGGACAAGGAACGGTGCCGGAGATACCTGAAGCAGTGCAAAAAGAAGTGCAATCGCAGTAAGTGCGTGCTCACCACCGGAAAGAAGTGTAATACTCTGTAGCTTCTTTCCCGGGGGCTGAACTTCAATTTCAATGGGACTTTCAAGAGTGTCAAGGGGGTTAAGAAGCTTAACCTCTGCCTTACCGCCACCGAAAAGCTCCACAAAGCTCTTACCGAAAAGTTCGTTTATAACCAGGAACTTTTCTGCGAACTGCTCACGCATTACAGCCATCATTTCACCGATAAGCTTTTCAAGGTCAGCCTTCGCCTTTTCCATATCATTAACCTGATTTGTCAGGAACTCGTAACGCTCTTTAACTTCCTTATATTCCTCAATAGCATCCACGTTGATATTACCGAGGGCACGGATAGAACCTTTAAGAGAAGCAATGGTTTTCTGTGCTTCTGCAAGCGAACCGATGTCCTTCTTAAGTTCAAGTGCGGTGTTATAAGTAAGCTCGTAATCGTCCCACAAACGTTTTGCTGCGTGCTCAATATCCTCATCAATTTTGTTTTTCTTGGTTTCAACGCGGACAACCTCACCCTGTAGAACGAGAATTCTTTCATTAAGAGTACGGATATCTTCACGGAGCTTTTCAAGCTCTGTATCAGTACCGCTCTTTCCTGAAACACGTGATTTGATTTCCTCTTTCAAAGCATCTGTCATAATCGTATGCTGTTTATGATGCATCAGGTTATCTTCAATCTGCTTTTCAAGAGTTACTATCATATCCTCCTGTGCCTTTTTCTCGTCAAGGCGGTCTTTATAGTCAGACTGCGAATTCATAATGCTGTGCTTGACATCATCAATTCTCTGCTGTGCAACTTCAACATCCTTCTGTGCGGAGTTGATTTCCATCTTCTTATCAATAACCTTAACGGAATGTTCCTCACGCTTGATAGTGTATTCACGTACAGCTTCCTGCTTTGTGCGGACAATTTCCTCCGCCTTTTCAATAAGTCCGTCAGAACCTTCAAGCACTTCACGAAGCTTTTTCTTCGTTTCAACAGTATCTGTCTGTTGCGAAGAAATCTGCGTTTTTTCATTATTGAGCTTTTCAAGACGGTTGTTTGCCATTTCAAGAAGACTCTTCTTCGCATCAGCCTCCGCCTTGATTTTCATAAGGCTGTTTTCACTTTCGGAAAGCTTTTCTCGCTTTTCTGCTTCCTTATCACGGCAATCCTCCGCAAGTTCTGAAAGGTCATCAATCTTGTCTTCAAGGTCTTCCGTTTCTTTTTGGAGCTTTTCACACTCAATGGTAAGCTTCTCAATCTCGTCTTTTCTTCCGAGAAGTGCCTGTGTCTTATTCACGCTACCGCCTGTGATACTACCGCCCGGCTGAAGAAGTTCGCCCTGAAGGGTAACAATCTTGAATTTATAATGTGTAGCTTTGGCAAGTTTAACGGCACTATCCATATCTTCCATAATAACAGTTCTGCCGAGAAGTGCCTCAATCACATTTTTAATTGAGGAATCACATTCAACAACATCGCTTGCAACGGCTACCGCACCGTCGTTTGACATAACGCGGTCCTCGTTATCAAGACGCCTGCCTTCCTGACTGGATACGGGAAGGAATGTAACCCTGCCCATACGGTTGTCTTTAAGGAAGTTGATTGCACGCTTTGCATCTTCTTCCGTATCCACAACGATATTCTGCATCGCGTTACCGAGAGCAGTTTCAACAGCTGTGGTATATTTCTTGTCAACCTCGATAAGCTTACTTAATACGCCTATAAGTCTGCCGTTATACTTTCCGTCCTCTTTAGCTTTGAGAAGGTCGCGGACACTTCTTGCATATCCTTCAAGACCTTTTTCCATTTCTTCAAGCATAATACGACGGCCCTGCTTTTCACCAAGCTTTGCTACAACTTCATTATACTTTGTTTTCAGTTCACCACATTCGCGGTTTGTTTCGTGATATTTTCTGTTAATGTCGAAAACTTCATCTGAAAGCTTGTCAAACTCCGCCTGTGCGTCGATTTCTTTTTTTGCAAGTTCACTGCACTTTGCATTAAGACGGTTAATATCGTCAGATGCAGATGCAAGATCAACCTCGATAGAGAAACGGCGTGTTTCAATATTCTGTGTAATAAGGTCAATACTGTCAAGGCGGGACTGTGCCTCACTCTTTTTCGCACGGAGGTTGATTACTTCTTCCCTTGCCGCCTCAAGAGCCTTAACTCTGCGGGAAATTTCTTCCCCGATAGTCTTGTCCTCATCTTCAAGTGCCTCAAGCTCGTCCGCAAGGGTGAGGAAACGTACATTTTCCGACTTTTTCTTTTCCTCAAGCTCCGAAAGCTGATTACGGAATTCTTCTTCCCTTTTTGACCAGCCTGCAAGCTCACCCTCGATACGGAGGATGTTGACCTTGTGGTTTTCTATATTATTTTTGATAATTGCACGTTCATTTTCTATGGATGCAGATTCAGCTTCAAGTTCAGCGAGTCTTTCACGCTGAATATCTATTTCGGAGTCTGTTTCCTTTATTTCGTTATAAAGGCGGTCACTCTTTTCATTATTTTCGTCAAGAAGCGTCTTTGCCTCCTCAAACTCACGGGAAACATTCTCAAAAAGCTCGTTAGTCTTTACAGCCTCTGCGCGTTTCGCATCGGTGATTTCAAGAAGTGCACTTACTTCAATACCTTTGAGCTGTTCGCGTAAATCGAGGTACTTGATAGCCTTTTCACTCTGTTTACGGAGAGGCTCAACACGGTCAGTAAGCTCACTCAGAATATCCTTTACACGAGTAAGGTTGTCGTCTGTATGACTAAGCTTACGCTCCGCCTCGTTCTTTCTGTAACGGTATTTTGAAATACCTGCCGCCTCTTCAAAAATCTGACGGCGGTCGTCACCCTTTGACGAAACAATTTCCGCAATTTTACCCTGACCGACGATTGAATAACCGTCACGTCCGAGACCTGTATCCATAAAAAGTTCATTAATGTCCTTAAGTCTGCAGGCAGTACGGTTAATCATATATTCACTTTCACCACTACGGAACACACGACGGGTAATTTCCACCTCGTTATAGTCGCACGGAAGGAAATGCGTGGAGTTATCAAGAACAAGCGAAACTTCCGCATAGCCGAGAGGCTTACGCTTCTGCGTTCCTGCAAAAATAACGTCCTCCATCTTACCGCCACGGAGGGTTTTCGCACTCTGCTCACCCATAACCCATCTTACAGCGTCGGAAATATTACTCTTACCGCTTCCGTTAGGTCCTACAATGGCAGTTACGCCCTGATGAACTTCAATAACCGTTTTATCAGCAAAGGATTTAAAGCCCTGCAGTTCTATTCGTTTAAGGTACATTCTCTCACCACTTTTCTCTTTGGCAATATTAGAGTTATTATATCATATGTTATATTAATAATCAAGTTTTTTCTTTATTTCCCGTACTGTCTTTACTTTGTAACAATTTTGTGCTAAAATTATATAAAGCAATACAATTTCAAGGAGGTTTTTTTTATGAAAAAAGTTGTTATCACCATTGGTCGTGAATTCGGAAGCGGCGGCAGAGAAATCGGTATGAAGGTTGCCGAAAAGCTCGGTATTCCCTTTTACGATAAGGAATTGATTCTTGCAACTGCAAAAAAGACCAAGCTTGAAAAAAGCATCGTTGAAAAATATGATGAGAAGCACGCCTTCCCGGGTTTTCATGCATCAAACTTGTTTGAAATTTATCAGATGCCTATGAGTGACCGCATCTATATCGCACAGGCTGACGTTATCCGCGAAATTGCAGAAAAAGAAAGCTGTGTAATCGTAGGTAGATGTGCCGATTATGTGCTTGAAGATAACCCCGATTGCTTCAACGTATTCATCACCGCACCCATGAAAGATAAGATTGAGCGTAAACGCCCTCTCCTCCCCGGAAAGAGCGACAGAGAGATTGAAAACCATATCGAAAAAATTGATAAAAAGCGTTCAAAATACTATTCATATTACACTGACGGCATATGGGGTAAAGCGGCAACATATCACCTGTGTATCGACAGTAGTGTTATGGGAATTGACGGCACGGTTGATTTGATTATTAATGCAGTAAATTTCAGAAAGTAATGGAGATGTTAAACGGCTCAATCCAAGTTGGATTGAGCCGTTTTTTCCTAATAAATATATACTTCAATTCTCAACAAATAGCATCTTTCATTCAAAAACACAAAAAATACGAAATTTCCCGAAATTTTTCTTGATTCGATAATGAAATAGTGATATACTGTATAGGCTAGGTGTTTATAAGGAAAAGTACGGTCTTGTGTTTTCTTTATAAACGCCTGGCAAAAGGCTAAATTTCGAAAGGAGTTCAGAACAATGAATTATTCACATGAAGTTGAAAACATGTGCGTTGTTGCAAAGGGCGTGGGTCACAAGTGTGCTCCTATTCCCCAGGAAGGCACATGGACACATTCCACTCAGATTACAGACATCAGCGGTCTTACACACGGTGTAGGCTGGTGTGCTCCCCAGCAGGGTGCATGTAAGCTTACTCTTAACGTTAAGAACGGTATCATCGAGGAAGCTCTCGTTGAAACCCTGGGCTGCTCAGGTATGACACATTCTGCTGCTATGGCATCAGAAATTCTTCCCGGCAAGACACTTCTCGAGGCTCTCAATACTGACCTCGTTTGTGATGCTATCAACACAGCTATGCGTGAACTTTTCTTACAGATCGTTTACGGTAGAACACAGACAGCTTTCTCTGAAGGCGGTCTTCCCGTTGGTGCAGGTCTTGAAGACCTTGGTAAAGGTCTTAGAAGCCAGGTTGGTACTCTTTTCAGCACAAAGGCGAAGGGTCCCAGATACCTTGAGCTTGCTGAAGGTTACATAACAAAGATGGCTCTTGACGCTGACAATCAGGTTATCGGTTACAAGTTCGTACACCTCGGAAAGATGATGGAATCTATCCGTAAGGGTATGGATGCTAACGAAGCTCTTGAAAAAGCTACAGGTCAGTACGGCAGATTTGACGACGCGGTTAAAGTTATCGATCCGCGTGAAGAATAAGAGAGGGGGATTTTAAAATGGCATTATTTGAAAGCTACGAAAGAAGAATTAATCAGGTAAACGCAGCTCTTAACAAGTATGGCATTGCCTCTCTTGAAGAAGCAAAGAAGATTTGCGACGATAAGGGTATCGACGTTTACAACCTTATAAAGGGTATTCAGCCCATCTGTTTCGAAAACGCTTGCTGGGCTTACATCACAGGTACAGCAATCGCAATTAAGAAGGGTTGCACAAAGGCTGCTGACGCTGCAGAAGCAATCGGTGAGGGTCTTCAGGCATTCTGTATTCCCGGCAGTGTTGCTGATGACAGAAAGGTTGGTCTTGGTCACGGTAACCTTGCAGCTATGCTTCTCCGCGAAGAAACAAAGTGCTTTGCATTCCTTGCAGGTCACGAGTCATTCGCTGCTGCTGAAGGTGCTATCGGTATCGCAAACAGCGCTAACAAGGTTAGAAAGGAACCCCTCCAGGTTATCCTTAACGGTCTTGGTAAGGACGCTGCTCAGATTATTTCAAGAATCAATGGTTTCACATTTGTTGAAACAAAGTTTGACTATATGACAGGTAAGCTTGAAATCGTTAGCGAAAAGGCTTATTCAAATGGCCCCAGAGCTAAGGTTCGTTGCTACGGTGCAGACGACGTTCGTGAAGGTGTTGCTATCATGCATCAGGAAAAGGTTGACGTTTCTATCACAGGTAACTCAACTAACCCCACACGTTTCCAGCATCCCGTTGCAGGTACTTACAAGAAGGAATGTGTTGAACTCGGTAAGAAGTACTTCTCAGTTGCTTCAGGTGGCGGTACAGGACGTACACTTCATCCCGACAACATGGCTGCAGGTCCTGCTTCCTACGGTATGACAGATACTATGGGTCGTATGCATTCTGACGCACAGTTCGCAGGTTCATCATCAGTTCCCGCTCACGTTGAAATGATGGGACTTATCGGCGCAGGTAACAACCCCATGGTTGGTATGAGCGTTGCTTGTGCTGTTGCTATCGAAGAAGCTAGCAAGTAATCTGCACGACAATTAAGAAAACGACTGAATTCACCGCAGAAAGTCTGCGGTGAATTTTGCTTAATGTAATGTGAGGAATCAGATATGAAGAAAATTTTATCGTTAATATTGACAATTGCTCTTTGTTTATCCTTTGCATCTTGCGGTAAGAAGCAGACAAAGGATAAAGTTACCCCTGTTACGGCATCAACTGAAGAAATCATTCCCATCACAGTTGAACCGAAGATTGTGTCATACATCTCCACATTCGGATTGAAAGACAACGGAACCGTGTTTGCCTCCGACACTCTTTTCCCCGAAGTTGTTGAGTGGACAGGCATCACAGATCTCACCCCTGTTTCTTCCGATGTTATCGGTTTAAAGGTAGATGGTACTGTTGTTGCTTCAAATGGTGTAAAATCCGAAATCAAGGATGAAGTATCTAAATGGACAGACATTATAGACATTACCTCTACATCAACAGGATTCCCTGTAGGTCTTAAATCCGACGGTACTGTACAGGTTGTTTCAACAATCCCCAACGCGGAGGGTTACAGCGAGTGGAGTGATATTGCGGCAATTGATTGTTCATTCTATCACGTTATCGGTCTTAAAAATGATGGCACTTGTGTTGCTTCAAGCAGTGGTCTTTTTGAAGAAGGTCAGGCAAATGTTACAGAGTGGACTGATATAAAAGCCATTGCGGCAGGCGGCTTGCATTCTGTTGGTCTTAAATCTGACGGAACTGTAGTTGCAACGGGACGCTCCGCTAACGGTGAATGCAATGTTTCCGGTTGGACCGATATTGTCGCAATTGATGCCGGTCTTTCCGTTACAGTCGGTCTTAAGTCCGACGGAACTGTAGTTGCGTGCGGTGACAAAGACGGAGAGTATTGCTTAAGCGAACTCGCTGCCTGGACCGACATTTCTGAAATCTGTATAGGTTACAACATCATTATAGGTATGAAAAAAGACGGAACAATCGTTTACACAACTTCCAGAACAATGACAGAAGATTATTCAGGTTGGGATTTGATTTCCTGATATTCCGTGTTAACTTAAATATTTTCAAAAAAACAGTTTCATCTTTATGTGGTGAAACTGTTTTTTGTATTTGTCAAAATATCCCATTCTTATCTATTGATAAAATATTTTTAGTATGATATAATTGTTTCAAATTCTGATAAAGGAATATTTTTATGAAAAACAAAATTCTTATAACCTGCATTATGCTCGTTGCAGTTGTTTCGGGCGTTCTGACAGCAAAATTTTATGACAACATATTTCCTGCAAAAAATGCAAACAAAGAAATTGCAACTCCCGCGGTTACAGCGGTGGATGACGGAATTATCCGTATCTCTGTTTCCGCTGCGGGCGACTGCACTTTTGGTACTGATATCAATTCTGTGGGAAGCGGCTCTTTTGACTGGGAAGCAGCAAATCAGGAAAATGATTACGCCTACTTTTTGAAGCTGGTTAAGCCGTATTTCGAAAACGACGACCTTACAATAGTCAATTTTGAAGGAACGCTTTCACTTCAGGGTGCGCGTGCGGACAAAAAATTTGCATTCCGCGGCACTCCCGAGTATGTAAACGTGCTGACGTCTTCTTCTGTTGAGGCGGCAAATCTTGCAAACAACCACTCCCGCGATTATGGTGAGATTTCATTCACCGATACAAAAGATATTCTGTCAGAAAACGGAATATACAGATTTGAGGGAACAACCTACGAGATTGCCGAAGTAAAAGGCATCAAAATAGGATTAATCGGTACAAATCTTCTCAATTATGTAAGCAAGGACGATTTTGTAAGCCGTATGGAAGAATTAAAGGCTCTTGAGCCTGATATTATCGTGGCAAGCTTCCATTGGGGAATTGAGCGCGATTATGTCCCCACCGCCACACAGACAGAATATGCACATCTTGCTATTGATAATGGTGCTGACCTTGTACTCGGTCATCATCCGCACGTTCTTCAGGGAATTGAAAAATACAACGGAAAGTACATAGTATACAGCCTTGGCAATTTCTGTTTCGGCGGAAATAAGAATCCAAGTGATAAAGACAGTATGATTTTCAATCAGGTATTCAGTTTCAAGGATGGCGAGCTTCTCGCAGAGGAAAACGTATCTGTTATTCCCTGCTCCATCTCCTCTGTAACTACAAGAAACAATTATCAGCCTATGCCCCTCTCCGGCGATGAATTTGAAAGAGTGAAAGAAAAACTTATTTCTATTTCATCCGGCTTTGAAGGAATTGAAAACATAAACTTTATAAACAACTAAAGCATGCTGCTTTACCCATTTCGCGTACTGATTAAAAAAGTGGTTGTAAAGAAACTTGGTTTCTTAGCGGTGTTCACATAGGGATTATTTGCCCAAAAACCAGGATTTCGGCGGATAACTTTGTTGAAAATGCTTGCAATCCGACAGGATGACTTCGCATTTTCGCCTTGTTCTCCATCCGAACTTATGATTTTTGGGGTGCAAAGCAGTTTTAGAATAGATGTTTTTGAGTTAAGACATAGCAATAAAAATCGCGTAATACTGTGCGTATTACGCGATTTTTTTGTGAAGTATTAACCGAAAAGAGCATTCTAAAACCAATTCATCCCTATGCGAACACCGCTTTTACAACCACTTTTATTATTTTAAAAGCATCTGTCCTAAAGCGGAGTTGTACTTCAAAATTTATAAATTCTTATAAAACTCATCAAGGCTTACCTGTCTTGATTCTTTCATTGATAAATTAGCAGCCATACCTATGCCGATAGACATCATACCTGCTCTCACATCCGCCATCTGTCCGAGAGGATCCGGCAATGTCTTATCACGGAAAAGTCTGTCACGAAGCTTATCATCTGCACCACCATGACCTACAGATGTTTCCGCAGGCACATCAATGGTTATTTCTTCACCAAGGCGGTTGAAGATTTTTATAGAATGCTTTGCCTGAATATCAAATCCTGTGCTTTCCTTATATTTTGTGGAAATTTCCATTCTGCCGTCAGCACCGTTAAGAACAAGCCTCATCCCTTCATAAGGAGAATGAGCCGTAAGAGAATAGCTCATTATTGCACCGCCTGAATACTGCACATTGACGCTTAAGCTATCCTCAATATCAATTTCATCGGAAAATACGCATCTGTCGCGGTAGTATCCGTCGGCATCTTCGCATTCACGGAAAATTTCACGGATGTAATCATTTTTCTCTATATCATAATAAAACTCACACTTGTCTTTATAAGGACAGGTAATGCACCTTTCACTTCTCTCCTCACGGGTCGGGCCATAAAAACGGCGTGTGCCGAATGCATTGACCGCTACGGGGTCTTCCCCGAGATACCAGTTTGCAAGGTCAAAGTGATGCGTCGACTTATGTACAAGAAGAGAACCTGAATTTTTCCTCTGTCTGTGCCAACGTCTGAAATAATCCGCACCGTGACTTGTATCAAGAAGCCATTCATAATGAAGACTTAATATTTTTCCGAGAATTCCCGTTGAAATAATTTCCTTAACACGTCTGTAAAAGGGATGAAAACGGAGGTTGAATGTTACAATTACCTCTTTCCCTGTTTCTTCCTGAACTTTTTTGATTTCAAGAGCCTTTTCAAAGGTTGTTGTAAGAGGTTTTTCAACAATCACATCGCACCCTGCACGCATAGCCTTTATTGCATAATAGTCGTGGTCGCAATCCTTGGGCGTAATAATCACCGTGTCAGGCTTAACTTCATCAAGCATTTTGTCAAAATCATCAAAAACGGGAATGTCTGTTCCTGTATATTTGCTGACAAGTGCCGCACGCTTCGGGTTAACATCATAAACACCTGAAAGAGTGGCACAGTCGGAATAACTTTTCACAATCGGTACTGCATAGGTTTCTATACCACGTGTACCGCAAC
The DNA here is from genome assembly GCA_045651805.1 of Clostridia bacterium. Taxonomy (GTDB): domain Bacteria; phylum Bacillota; class Clostridia; order UMGS1883; family UMGS1883; genus UMGS1883. The sequence continues at coordinate 61,292 of JAZRTB010000032.1, read as the reverse complement.
CTACCTGAACGTATTTTTTCACTGACTATCATCTCCTGATTGAATTTAGTTGACAGTTATATTATATTGTGTTATCATCAACTTGTAAAGCGACAATATTATGTTTTTAAGTACGATTTTATACTTTGAAGCTATATATATTTGCTTTAATATAGCCATCTATTTCATTTTACAGGACTTTTTTATTATTTACAGCACGATTTTAAGGAGTTAATTATATGACAAACCGATTATTTGACCTTAAGGAGCTTACCCTGCGCCCCAACAACATATTTTTATACGTTCCCCCTATTGTATGGAAGGGTGACAGTATTGGACATATTGGCGAAAAAGATTTGTTTTTCTGGGTGATTGAAGGAGAATGCTTTTTAAGGATTGACAATCAAAACTACATTATACGCCCCGGGCAACTTGCTTTCCTTCCTAAAGGCAAAATGAGAGCCTATACTCACGCATCTCCCCGATTCTCAATGTACGAAATGACATTTGATGCAACTGCAAATGGTGATAATCTGATGGAGATGCTCGGACTTACAGATGATAATTTTGTTGTAGATATTGAAAACAGAGAAAAAATGAGTGAATTATTTGAAAGCTCGCACAGAAAAGAACTTTTTAAAAACCCTCTTTACGACGTTGCGTGGTGCTCAAATATTTTAAATATTATTCAGTTATATGCAAAAGAAAGACAAAAACTTGCGTCATCGGTCTCAAAGATTTTCAAGCCTGTTCTTGCCTATATGACTGAAAACATAAGCTCTACGGTGAAAATTAACGATTTAGCAAACATAGCTTGTATGCAACCCACATATTTCGTAAAAAAGTTCCGTGAAAGCTATAGTCTGCCCCCTCTGGCTTACTTTAACCGAATGAAAATTCATACGGCTATGGGTCTTCTTGCACAAACAAATTTATCGATAGAAAATATCGCTCAACAAGTCGGTGTCAATGATACATCATATTTTTCGCGTATGTTCAAAAAATACTGTAACACCACTCCCACAGAATACAGAGCAGAATTTAACAAATAATTTTCAATTTATGTATTGAAAATATGTTGATTTGGCGTATAATATAATTATCGGTTCCTTAATTTTATATAAGGATGTGATTTAATGGAAAAAAAGTTATTGCTGATTTACAATCCCGTAAGTGGAAAAGCACAAATACGCACATTGCTTGCAGATATTATAGATATATACTCAATGAATGATTATTCTGTCACCGTTCATCCTACAAAGTGTCAGAAAGATGGTTATGAGTATATAAAAGACCACGCGACAGAATATGATGTTATTTCCGTTTGCGGTGGCGATGGAATGCTTAACGAAGCAGTCAGCGGTCTTATGTCTGTTGATGTTGCAAAGAGACCATCTCTCGCCTATCTTCCTGCAGGAAGCACAAATGATTTTGCAGGGACTGTAGGGCTTCCTTTAAATGTACGCCATGCGGCGAAAATGTCAGTTGACGGAAAGCCGTTTTTCTGCGATGCAGGAAAAATCAACGACAGTTATTTTGCTTATGTTGCCGCTTTTGGTGCTTTTACGTCTGTTTCTTACGATACATCTCAAGATTTCAAAAATGTTTTCGGACATTTTGCTTATGTTCTTGAAGGTATACGTCAACTTCCCAATATTAAACCAATTCATATGAAAATAACTTCGGATAATTTTGTTATTGAGGACGATTTTATTTTAGGAATGGTTACCAATTCACTTCAGGTTGGCGGAATAAAGTTCAGTCTTGGCACGGCAATTTCGCTGAATGACGGTATGTTCGAGGTGTTGCTTGTTAAAAAGCCTCAAACCGCTGTCGGTTATCAGAATATTATCTCTGCATTTCTTTCGCAAAGCACTGACAAGACAGATGATATTCTTTGTTTCAAGGCGTCAAAATTAACTTTTGAATCGAATCCTTCAGTTCCCTGGACTATTGACGGAGAGTACGGTGGCGAAATGGATTCCGTAAAGATTGAAAATCTGCCAAAAGCATTTTCTATAATTATCTGACACTTTTAATTTACACAAAAATGTGGTATAAAGAAAACTCAGTTTTCTTTATACCACATTTTTTATTACATCATATTAACGGCTTTCTCCAACGCATCTACAATCTGTATTGCATAGTCAGGCATCACGATTTCTGTTTCTTTTCCTTCAAGAAGCTTAACAAGCTCTGCGAGCTGTGACTTGATAAGTACCGCCGCAGTATTAAGTCCTTCAACCTTTACATAGTCTTCCTTATTTTCGCTTATCCAGAGTTCCTGACCATTTCTTATCTGTGCTATACCGTCTGTGAAATAAAAGTTTGTTTCATAAAGTGCTCTGACATGTGTGCCGCAATATGTAAAAGCACCGCTTACACCGCCTGAAAACTTAACAAGAAGCTGTACACTTGCCGCAACATCGTGGTCAGTCATAAAGTTATTTCCCACAGCATAGATATCTTCAATATCAAGGTCTGCAGTATACATAACCTTATCAAGAGTATGTGCACCGAAGTTAGTAATTATTCCGCCACCTGACTGTTTTTTATCGAGGAACCACGCAGGACGATTGGGGAAATAGTCCTGATTTCTTGACTCTGTAACAGAGCACAGTTTACCGAATCTGCCTTCTTTAATCATATCACGAAGAACTCTGTAGCAATCGTGATACTTCTGAACGTGACCTACAACAAGGTGTGCCCCACTCTTTTCTGCCGCAGCTACCATAGCATCACATTCTTCTTTTGTATTTGCCATTGGCTTTTCCACAAGCACATTTATTCCTTTTTCAAGGAAAAACACAGAAACATCTTTATGAAGGAAATGCGGAAGATTTATGATTACAACGTCAAGTTCTTCCTTTTCTGCCATTTCCTTGTAATCCGAATACACACGTGCATCTGTATCTTCGGACACCATAAGAGCATTTTCCTTATTAATGTCACATACTGCAACAAGTTCGCACTTGTCATTTTCCGCAATAGCTCTTTTGTGAGATCTGCCAATTGCACCTGCACCGACCATTCCGATTTTAAACATAACTTTCACCCTTCCATTCACTTAAAGCGTACTGAAAATTTCGTCAATACTTTCTTTCTTTACAATACACACCAAACCGTTACTTGCCTTTACAATATAATGAGAATCATCATATGCATGATATACAAAGGTCTTTACAGAACCATCTGTCATTGTAAATGTAATCTTGCACTTTTCTTCACCTGTAATGCTTTCACCGCTTGCAAGTCTGCTTGCAATAGGTTTGATTACTACTTCATATGCCTTGGTAAAGTTTTCTTCAACCTTGATGTTTCCGTCAATACGATATTCATAAGTATCTCCGGATTTGGGAGTAATTGACATAGTGTGCGACTCATCTGCATTTTCAATCAAAACATTTTTCACTTTTTTAATATTAAACAAATGAATATATCGTGCCAAAAATTCATCGGCATTAAGATTTCTGATTGATTCATAAAAAGAACAATATGCAGTGAATACAACCGGGATGTCATCCTTCATTACATACACAAGTCCGTCTGGAGTGTATGAACCCATCTTAACAGTTGAAGTTGTTTTTCCGTCATAGCAGGTAAAGGAATTAGGTTTGTCAAGACCGTACTTTGACAGATTCTTCGGGTCTTCCTCAACGATTTCTGTCGCTACAACAGAGCTGACAGATTCAAGCAAAACACCTATAACGTCCTGATTTGCTTCAACATCGCTGTAGGGGTACTTTATAATATAGTTAGACTGAGTGAATCCGTTTGCTCTTGCATATTCTGCGTCCATCAAAACTTCAAGGACTTTTCTGCCGTTCTGTCCTACAGAAAATTCTTTAATTTCACCCTCTACGTTACACACAGTATAGCTACGGTAATTCTCCGGATGACAAAGGAGAAGATTTGATACAGCGGAAGAAATAGTGTACACCTCGTTCGAATCAACCATTCTCGCATAGTGCTCATTACCTATATAAGTAGGATTACCTATTATGAGTTTGTATTCCTTGCCGTCTTTAGTCTTGAATAATATGAACTTATCTTCTGTATCAAGACCGAATTTTGAAAGGTCCTCCTTCACTCCCATTTCACGGTCAAATGTACTTCCTACTGCGGAGGACAATGCACTTTTCAGAATAGAAGTGTCAATTATATGACTTTTATATCCCTCTATTGTGGGAGTTTCTTCATTGTAAATTGTATAGTTTACCTCACCGGCATTATACTGAATATAAAGAATATCTTCAATTTTTTCAGTAATGATATAATGCACCTCGGGAAGTGCAGTCTGCGCCGGCGGTGCTGTTTTCTTTTTTAACTTAGTCACACCAAAATAGGCACCAATGAGAACAACAAGCAAAACGCCAACCGCTATAATTGTTTTAATATTTCGTTTCAAGATGTATCAATTCCTTTAATCAGTTTACTTGAATCTTCTTCTGAGCCAGATAACAAGACCGGCAAGAATTATTGCACCGGGAATAACCCATACAAGAATCAGATTTATGTTTTTTGCCTGCTTCTGTGACATAACCATTGTTTCGGGAGTTATCTGCTTCGCTCTGATATCACTTGAATAGTCGTTACCACTAAGATAACTGATTGCATTCAAGAGAAAGTCTGCATTAAGATAGTTACCGTCACCGATGTATCCCAGATACTCAAATCCCTGCACAGAGCCTACTACCATAACAACCGAGGTTTCACCTTCCCAGTTAACGGCTGCCGCAGCAGTACAAAGAGGACCTGTAGCATCTCCTGCTTCTTTTTCAAGAGTGGTTGCATCCTCTCCCTTTGAATAAGCCGCCTCAGAAGTAAGGAGAATCTTATCTGTATCGGCACCGTTCACACTCTTCTGCGTGGTAATACTGATTGTCCCCGGAAGAGCAAGAGGAAGCGCTGAATACGCGAGTTTTTCAGTAATGGAGTGCTCTGCAGACATTTTTGCCGCAGGAACAGGAACACCATTACCATCAGGCATACTTAAGTTGGATTCAAGGTCAATTACATAGTCATAGTTAATTTTGAGACCCCATTCAAGAAGAAATGCATCAAGATTTTTCAAAGGCGACATACTGTTGTCAGCAAAAACAAGGAATCTGCCACCACCTTCAAGGAAAGAATCAAGTGCTTTAATTTCCTCCTCGGTAAAATCTACCATGGGCATAAGGCTGATAATAATATCCGCATCTTCAGGAATACCATCGGTATTGATATTTACATATCCGCACTTATTACCTTCGCTTGACAGGAATGCATTCATACACGCTCCGATTTCAAGTCCTTCCGTGATTTGCAGACCGGGAGTAGTGTGATTTATATCAAAATAGATATTTGCCTCCGAAAGCTTACCTGTTACAAGCATAATAGCATTAGTAATCTTTCTTTCCATATCAATGCTTTCCACAGCTTCAAAATAGCTCTGTGTATACATTTCACTCAGGGGAATAATCTCATGATTTTCTCCGCTTTCAATGATAATTGTACCAATATCTATCTGCTGATTTGTACTTGTATACTTACTCAGAAACTCGGTATTTTCATACGGGTCAATGTACTCAACCTTGAAATTTTTATTGAGTGAACTGTACTTTTCAAGATAGGGCTTAATATAGTCTGTGTACTCATACGAAAAACCTTCGGGAAGTACTGCATACGCTCTTACTTCAACATCAAGATTTTTCATAATATCTTTTGTCTGATTTGAAAACTCATAAATTTTATCCTTTGTAAGGTCGATTTTCAAAGGATAGGAATCTGTGAAAACCCCAATAATAGCATTTACGAATATTACGCAGGCGATTACAACAGCAGTAATAATTACAGATGCTATACTCATTTTCATTTTTATTTTCTTCATTGTAATCTCCTCCTTAACTATATCTTCTCTTATCAATAATTCTTACCGTAAGGAAAAGAAATACGAATATAAAGCTCAAATAGTAAATGATGCTCTCAACATTCAGAATTCCGTTCATAAACTCGGAATATCTGTCATACAGAGAAACCACTCCGAGAATTTTATTGAATATTTCTATATTTATGTTGAGCATAAGTTCCGGAATATAAGAAATTATAAGAAGCGACGCAAATGTAAGCACACCTGCGATTACCTGGCTTTCAGTAAGAGATGATATAAATACACCTATTGATATAAACGATCCCCACAAAAGAACGAATCCTATGTAAGAACCAATTATTTCACTTACTGCCGGCTTTGCATATGTACACATAATAACAGGAAACGCAAGAGTAAATACAAGAGATACACCAAGCACCGACATTGCTGCAAGATATTTACCAAGAACTATTTCCGTGATACGCACAGGCGCAGAAAGAAGCAACTGGTCCGTACGCTTATTCTTTTCCTCTGCAAAAAGTCTCATAGTAAGAAGTGCCGCAAGGAAAAGATAAATTGCATTAATGTTGGAAAATACAACACCAATATCAGCACGCTGTGTATTAACCACACCCTGCACAAAGAATATTGATGAAATAAACAGAATAGCACCAACAAAAATGTAACCTATGGGAGACATAAAGTATGTTCTGAATTCTTTTTTAAATACTGCTAACATTATTTCTTCCTCCCATCTGTTTTTTGTTTTTACCTTCATCTTCTTCAACTTCTGTATAAGCCTCATTTGTAAGCTTGATAAACATTTCTTCAAGGGTAAGAGAGCCACTTCTCAATTCTGCAATGGCAAATCCTGCATCTGCCATACGCTTTGTAAGAATTACTCTCAAATCAAAACCGGGCATCTGTTCAATAAGGAATTCACCTGTACCCTTTCCAAGTTTAAGAGGTTTCACGCTTACAATTTCAGGTACGGAATTGAGTGCATACTGTGCCTCCTGTGCATTTCCGAGAAGGCTGATTACATATTTGTCCTTTCCACCTGAATTTTCAACAAGACCTTTAAGAGAATTCTTTGCAACTATCTTACCATTTGATATGATAGTTACACTATCACATACTGCTTCAACTTCCTGAAGAATATGTGTACTGAGAATAATTGTCTTGTTTTTACCGAGTTGCTTGATAACCTTACGGATTTCAAGAATCTGCTTTGGATCAAGACCTACAGTAGGCTCGTCAAGGATAAGAACCTCCGGATCCCCTATAAGTGCCTGTGCAAGACCAACTCTCTGCTTATAACCTTTTGAAAGGTTTCTTATCATACGATTTTTTATATTATCAATTTTTACAAGCTCCATAATCTCTTCAATATGCTTTTTCTTATTAAGCTTAACCTTCTTGAGCTCGTATACAAATCCGAGATACTCAACAACCGTCATATCAACATAAAGCGGAGGTTGTTCCGGCAAATAACCTATCTTACTTTTCACAAGTCGAGGATTTTCCAGAACATCGTATCCGCACACAGATGCACTGCCCTCATTAGCACTTATACATCCGCAAATAATATTCATTGTTGTACTTTTTCCGGCACCGTTTGGTCCGAGAAATCCCATTATCTCACCACGTTTAACACTGAAAGAAATGTCTTTGAGTGCCTTATTCTTGCCGTAAAGCTTAACGAGATTTTTTATTTCTACAGCATTTATAGCCTCTGCCATTTCGTATCATCCTTTCTGTATGTATATCATTTTTTCGTTATAAAACAGCTTTTTAAACTTCAATTCCGACTCGTCGGAATTTTCACAACATACCAATATATAATTTACACCAAAATCCGCATTTAGTCAAGGAAAGTGGCAGATTTTTTTCATTTTACGAAAAAAATTATTGACAACTTATGCTTTTCGTATTATAATAAGCAAGTGATCGAAATGGCCCCATAGTCTAGCGGCCTAGGACGTCGCCCTCTCACGGCGAAGACCGGGGTTCGATTCCCCGTGGGGTCACCATCAGAAAACGGCTTAACCAATAGGGTTGAGCCGTTTTTACATTTTCTTCCATATAGTGATTTTAACCATTTTGACTAACATTTGACTAACATTTGTCTGACTGTTACTATACATTACAGACATAAATAGGTGCATCCTTTCTCCTATGACAAAAAATAAAGCACAATGAATTATAAAGAATTTCAAAAAAGAAGCTTTACAAGAAAAGCTTCTTTTTTGTCATCTAAATGTGATAATATCGATCAATTCAACAGAACTTTGTTTAAATATTTTTTGCAGGTTGACTTGAAAACAATTTGCATTGTAATCAGTTGATTTTACTATTATTAGTTTGCTTTTTGCTCTAGTTACTGCAACATAGTGGTTATATATACTTGGCATATCTGATAACCGATAATCTTCCGCAAAAACAATGATCTGTTCAAATTCTAGCCCTTTTGAAGAATGAAAAGTAATTGATATATGTTTATAGCTTTCCGTATCATAAGCGGGATAGTATTTCTCATCCGAAATAGTCTGATATAATTTTTTCAGATCTTCGTCTCTTGTTTCGTATCCAAGATGCTTCGCCAATTTATTTACACTATCCTTAAAAAGCATTTCATTCTTCGAATTTTCATTGCACTTAATGAGCAGTCCATCTATTTTTGATACTGCTTTAATACTCTCATCGCCTTCAACAGGTATTTCCGAAATCAAGTCGTAAACCGAATATTTTGTTAAGATTATATATTTTGCTATTGATGTATATAACCACGCTGTTTCAGTTGAAATATCGGCAATAGGTGTTTGAGGTATATAAATATATTCTAAACCAGCAGATGTTAATGCTTCGGCACATTTTTTTGCATTATCATTTGAAAACCTTAACAATGCTGAACTTTTATTAGGATCAATGTATGACAATATTTCATTTGCATAATTCACTCTATCAGGAGATATCCATATTATATTATCTGCGGTTTCTGTTGCTTTATATAGTTCCCTTGTTTCTTCGCATAAAAGATTAGAATAATTTTGAATTTGTTGCGAAGAGCGAAAGTTATCTCCCATAAATATTTTCTCAAAATTTTCTTTTTCCCAAATACTTTTGAATGCTTCTGGATAAGCTCCTCTCCAAATATAAATGGATTGCTTTTCATCACCAACAACAAAAGTGTCTATTTTTAGTTCATCACATAGATACATGAAAAAATCATGCATAGTTCTGTCGCAATCCTGATATTCATCTATATATATTTTGAAATACTTTGCCTTAAGATACAATTGACAAGCTCTGGATTTTAATACTATATTGTAAGCTAATTCAAATATAAAATTCTCTTTAGTGTTTTGATATGAGCAAAGAGTATGTTCATTTTTTATCTTATCTAATCCTTCTTGATATGTATTTACTTTTAATGCATAATCTGTACCCATATCAATATTATATTCTTCGCCATATACGTCCTTCATGAATGGTTTTATAATTTCTTCTATTGCAAAGCTATTATTAGTTCCGATAAAATGCTGATTAGTATCAATAACCAAACGTTCTTTAATTTCTTGAGCTGCTTTTATTGTAAAAGTAATGGCTGCAACAACCTTGTGTGAGCGATTGTCGGTAGTTTCTTTAGCAATCTTATTAACCATTGTGTGTGTCTTACCGGTACCTGCGCTTGCTCTTACAATTAAATTACCTTGCGTACTAACTATTTTCTCTTGAACTGGAGATAGATTCATTCAACAACCTCCTTCAAACATGCAAAATTGTAATGATTGTAAATGTTTCTACAATCTTCATCGCTTAACTTTCCTATTAATTCAACCATATTGTAATGTTTTGAATCTTGCAAATGGTCTACCGGATCATCAACACCTAACAAAGACACCAATCTTTCATGCATACATTCATCTAAGTCGTTTTCTAAATCCACTTTTGATAAATATATCGAATACTCCTTGCGAATAGAATTGAGAGTTTCCTTATTAGCTTCATATAAATCTCTTTTTGATTTTATTGTTTTTTCAGCTATTTGATCTGTTGGTAGGATATCTTCACCAATATAGTTATTGCATCGTGAAAAACCTAATGTACTATATGGTCCACCTTTTTTAACCGCACGCAAATCATTATCGGTTTTAATTATATTGTGAATGTTCAAATCATCTAATATGTCAATATATTTTCTAAAGCCTATACCATCTACTGGCAGAACATATACGCCTTCAACTTCATAAAATGGATTGATAACATATAAAACTTTACAAAATAACATTTTTTCGGATGGACCTTCTACCAGTAAAACTCTGTCAGCAAATATTGCTTCTGATAATTGTTGGTTTAACATCTTTTTGTTTTTCTCAAACTCAGAAGGAACAGTGTAAAACACACTCTTGCTATCAATATGTCGTTCACTATAAATACGCACCAAATTAACATTGTCCATTTCATAAAGAACAAACGGAGAATGAGTTGTAACAAAAAGATATGAGTATTTATCGTTAGAAAAAAGAATTTGAGATAACGCTATTTGCATAGATTTATGTAAATGATTTTCAGGTTCTTCTATAAGAAATAAATTGATTTTCTTTTCAGTTGACTCATCTGAAAGAATATCAAAAATGGAATATGCTAGTAATTTCTTTCTTCCTTCTCCGGCAGTTGGATATAAGTTATCATCATTATCTTGTTTTATATATGGTACGATATTAGAATATAGTCCTTTTACCGCTATTTCAGACTTTACAGTTACAGAAATCCCTTCATTCCTAAACTTTTTATACTCAGGGGTAATCTTTTCTTCAAACTCTTTAATTCCTGATAATGAAGAAATGTTTTTATTCAATTCATTTACATTTAACTGAATATTGTTCAGCACTTCTTTATCTTCTTCTTTTTCATTCTTCACAAGCTGTCCAACATTCTTTTTAAACAACAAATGCAAATCGACATACGAGTCAATATAAATCACATTAAACACATAATCAATTTCGTATAAATATCCTCTTTGTTTCATTTCTTGAAGATGTCCCATATCGCCACCCCAAAACAAAATTGGCATAGCAATCAATTCGCCTTTATTATATTGAGCTAATAACTTAATATATACTTTTGTATGTTCGCTACGCAGTGCTCCTTTTAATCTTGCACGCAACTTTTTACAATCAACATTGTCTGTGTCACTAATATCTAATGTCACGACTATTTCGATTGGCAGATCTAATTGTTTATTATGAAAATCTGAATCAATAAGATTGTGTTTTCGAACATCCTTATCGAACAAATACCTCATTGCATATAAGAAATTAGTTTTTCCCACATCATTTAATCCAAAGAAAATATTTTTATTTGATAAATCAAGTGTAATATCTTCAAAGTTTCTAAAATTCTTTATTGTAATCCTCTCAAATTTCACAATATCTCTCCAATCCAAAGAAGCTCTATTTTGTTATATGTTATTTTGTATTTCCGAATCCACAAAATCAAAATATGTATCTTCCCAAGAAACATAATTCTTATATTCTTTGCTACCATGATACTTTATTCCTTCTATGCCATTTAGTTCACAACAATTGGCAACATAACAGGGTAGCAAATACTCTCTTTTAATATTTGGATAATCTCCTGGTTGAGGTTTCAATCTACAGTATTCTAAGAATTTATTCTGTGTTGTAATTTCTTGTGACAAATCTATCATACGTATGCTTCTTGTCGGTCTTAATTTCGCAATTTGGACTCTTTTTTCCTTTGTGTGTTTTGCGACCTCCATAAGAGCACCTTTGGGCACATTTGAAAAGTAATAGTGACTTTCACCCGTGTAATTATAGCGTCCTTGCCAGGTTAACCCATATGGAGCTTGACGAAGTTCTTGCTCTGTATAAGGTTCCTTGCCCTCTGGAAGAGCCCGAGCATGGTAGTAATAATCACAATCAAAATCAGAAAATTCATTCCACTTTGATATTATTTCATTTATTCTTTTTCCGGTACGATGAGTGCTAGCAAAGGGAAGGTGATTTCCCAAGTAATTCATAAACGAAATTAAATCTGCTTCATCTATATCTGACAGAAGATGCAATGACGAACAAAGAATATTTGTTTCAGAAACTGTTGCTGTGTCTTTCGGTTGATATTCGACGTAGAATAATTTTTTATCACTATCAAAACTAATGTTTTTAGCTGTAGATAATCGTCTTGCAGTATCTACATGAATATCTTTAATGACACTTTTCATTCCTTTAGGGAGTGATACACTCTCAAAAATTGGTGCCATTTTCAAAAATGCAATATTGGCCGCTTCTATACGCATGCCTTTTATAGAGTCAACAAACGTGCTAACTGCTGAAATTTCATTTCGTATTAAAGAATCCTTCAACATCTTGATTTCAGGCGTTTGGAACGATTCTGCTATTCGAGCCATAGTATTCCATTGCGATGTTAATGCTTGAATGCCAATATTACCGGAATATAGCGAGTAATTAAACGACTGTAACATCCTTGATTGTTTTTGTACAATATCATTTATTACGCTATTCTTTATTAATTTGCTCGAAAGATTGTCTACCAATCTACGATAACTTTCATCATTAAATTTAACAAGTTCTCCGTGTTGGGAAGTTATAGCGGCTAAATTTGAAAGCATCGATATATATCCCTCTGGCATTTTTAAATTCGTAGTTCTCATTATATTGTCACCTTTTGTTATAAAATACATTATTATCAAAATTTGATATGCGCCGAACAAATGAAATCCAAATCACTTGCTATCTTTGTAAGACTCTTTTAGTCTGTCTATTGCAAGTTCAGGGCTCATGGTATGATACATTAAATAAACAGTTTGCATAGTCTTTACCGGTGCTTGCTTGTAAATGTCTTTGCTTGATTCTCCCGTGTATATATTCCAGTATCTATAGATATAACCTATCCAGTACAATGTTTCGTTATCGTAAACAATTCCGTTACCGATTATAGCATCAGAATTCTCATCTTCCATACGAGACATAATATATTCCTTCCCTGCCCACTGGACATGGTGAAACTCCTTGTCCATATCCTTTGAAATATCAGTAGTCATAAACGTCTTAATAAAGGCTTCGCTGTCATAGCCACGCTTTCCTGACAACTCAAATAATTTACCTTGAGTATCACAAAGAGTTAATAGTAAGGATTTATTCATAATCATTTTCCTCCCAGAATCTCATCAAAAAACTTTCCTTCACGGCGATATTTCACTTCAATTTCATCAGCAAGAGCTATTCCTTCTTTTCTGCGTTCTACACTCATATCACGAAGAATTGCAAGTTCAAGCTGAGATAAACTTTCTTCTTTCAGGACTTTGATTTGCCTACACGCTTTTTCTGTAATTGCAACATACTGCTTGCCAAGATCAAGTGCAGATAAGCAATGTATTAATGCCGTGTCAGTTAAAGTTTTATTGAAGAAACGAGATAATTCAGTATACATACGATCATTTGCAATATAACCTACTATAACATCATAACCACTTGCAAAATTAGCATACTTTTCATAGATTTCCGTACCTATGGCAGACTCCATTTCCTTGCGGTAATATGCTATCAAGAGTGCCCATTCAAGACCGATTTCAACATTGAGAACTTTAAGACCCGTCAAATCCAGTTCAACAGTATAAAATTTAGGTTTTTCTTCTGCACACACCAAAGTAAGGGGTTGCAAAGTACTTGTTCCCATATAGAACCCCTTACCAAAATCGCACTCTCCACGACTAATGGGTGCAATATCCCCATTTATACCTTTTTTAGAGCCATGATATAAAACCAGCTTATTCTCAATATTTTCATATTCTTTTGATTCTACAATAATTTTTGCTAAATCAATATTATTATCCTTACAAAATTGGTATAGTTGCTTTTGAGCCATTTTATTAGGTTCAGTTTTACCGTTTTCCCATCTGTTAACAGAAAGCACGGTAGTTCCGATACAATCAGCAAATTGCTCCTGACTCATATTAGCAGAGATTCGTATATTTTTAATTAAGCTTTTCATTTTACCGCCACCTATCATTTGATAACATCTATATTATATACTATGATATGTTCTTTGTCAATATATACAAGTTTTTTGGCGGAAAAATAAAGCACAGTGAATCATAAAGAAATTCACTGTGCTTTATTCTGGTTTGAATTGGCTTTCAATATATGCGTTCATCTTATCAATATTGATTTTCTTTTTGTATTGACTGAGATGCGTATATATATCAAGAGTTACATTAATACTACTATGTCCTAATATTTCCTGCGCCGTTTTCACATCAACTCCTGCATCATACATCATCGTACAAAAGGTGTGTCTGAACTGATGCATCGTAAAATGAACGCTTTCGTACTCATCCTCTGTTCTGAATCTGTTTATGTAGCGGTTATAATCTCTGTTAAAAGCTTTAAACAACCTTTGAACCGCTGACTTTGTGTGTAGATTTCCGTCGTACCCGGTAAATATAAAGTCTGTGCTTTCTTTGCCGTCAACAGCCCTTTGCAGATATGGAATCAATGGTTTGAGTATCGGTATCAAGCGGTTGCTTTTCGGAGTTTTCGGAGTTTTCAGGTTGGGAGAGTTACATAAAAACTCAACCGACTTATTAATGGTTATATAACCGTTCTCAAAGTCCACATCCTTAACCTGCAATGCAAGTAGTTCTCCCCTTCTGACTCCGGTATATAGTAATGCCATTACAAACGCTCCGTGTTTATAGTTCCTACAGAACTCTTCTATATTTCTTACATGCTCTGTTGAAAGTGGCTCTCTGTCATTCTGATGAAATTTAGGTGTCACTATGCTTTCAGCAGGATTTACGGCGATATATTGTGACCTTACCGCTTGCTGAAACATTTGATGCAGAACATCCTTTGTTTTCTTAACTGTTGCCGGAGCATATTTCTCCGCCATATCATTTATCAGTTTTTGCAACATATTAAGTCTTATATTCGGAATCAAGACATTGCCAAGCAGCGGAATAATCTGATTCCTGACTATGCCTGCATATCTCACATAGGTGTTGTTGGCGATATCCGTCTTAAATGTTTTAAGCCAGATGTCTGCCCACTCTGCCACTGTCAGGTTTTCAGACACATTTATTCCCTGCTCCATCTGCCCCTTGATTTCGGATTCTTTCTTCTCTACTTCTCTGATAGTTTTTCCGTAAATGGTCTTCATTCTTCTTGTACCATCAGGCTTATAGCCAATAAATATCTGCTTACAATATCTTCCGTCTGCTCTTTTTTTCAATAAACATTCTCCTTTCTTCCGGAACAGTAAGTGTCCTCTCCATACTGTTCCGGATTTGTTGTTTATAATATATTAAGCATATTTATACGATATATGGTGTTGATTCTCTCTCCACCTATAATATTCCGGCAAATCGATGTACCAGTGTCCACAAAGGTTATATGCCGGGAATCCCTGAGAGTGCACCCATTTGAGTGCTGTACTACGCGGGACATCGAATTCTTCACAGAATTTAGTCAATTTCATTTGCTGTTTATTCATCCAGCATCAATCCCTCCTTCGATATTATATCTTCACTTATTCTGAATATTTCCCGTGAAGGATAGGTAATATTCTTCTTGCCCAATAGAGCTTGTTGTCTTATTATCCCTCTATAATTTTACCATAGGGGGATACATTCCCCCTACGGTAAAATTATAGAGGGAGATAATCCGTTTTAGTTATAAAACAGATTATTGATTTCATAACCGGTATCATAGGCGTCTTTCATTAATTCTTTTTTATTTAATTTAAGGTAGCGTCTCCCTTTATATTTCTTTTGACGGTTATCTGCGTCTACCTCTGATATGTACCGGTCTCTGAAATACGAAGTAATGCTTCTCGCGGAAAAATCTCTTTCGTATTTTTCTCGTAGCTTTGAATTAAAGTACCTGGTGGTTATATAGATAAATCCACCCTTCTCAAAACATTCTGAACCTTTTTTTAACAAGGTTACAGAACCATCACTAATCATAGTAACAAGTTCTTTCGAGAAATTTACAGATTTCACTTCTTTCCTATCGAGAGAAATGAGTATTCCATTCTGCTTCTTCAAGGCTTGCCGTACATAGTTTTGGAAATTATTTTTAACAAGCTCCTTATTTATATTTAGTCCAACACTTACTGCATACTCCAGATATAACGAAAACGCAAAATCAATAAGAAAGAACTGTTCATATAATCTCCCGAATTTACTTTCATGGTCATATGCTGAGCACCTGAAAGCAGAATATTCCTTTTTAAGTCGCTCTACAATTGCATCATAATGCAGTGATAAATGCCTTATGAAATAACAATAAAAAGTAGAAAGTGCGAGTGGATTTTTCTGACATTCAGAGAGTTTATCAACATCTACATCATCTTGTCCGATACATATCAAGAAAAGCCTCCCAACATCAGTTTTACTTTCTATCAGATATTCTGCTGTAATGATAATATTTGAATTGTTCTTAAATGCACTTCTGGCGGTTGATCTTGTAGAGTTATCAGCAAAATTCCTGATTGCATTTTCGATACGACCTTCATAAATTTTCTTCATCTTGTTGTCTGCCTTGAAAAGATCATCAAGCAAAAAAGTGGTATCTTTAAGCTCTGATATAATTTCTTCAAGTTTGAACTCTGAACTACTTACTCTCTTGCAGGCTATATCGCTGTCGTTCTGCAGTTCACTTCTATTGTACATAATCGTACATAGTTTAACAAGCGTTGTCTTTTTACATTGAGATTCTCCTTCTACATAAGGAATACATGGCGGTCGTAAACCGGCATCAAGGATAATTTGTCGTAATGGCCCCAGCAGACCTGAAGCAAAAACCAAACAACTGCTACCGGGAGCTATATCCATCAGTTTCATCGTATGAACTGCAGCGTCTTTTTCGCTGAGAGTTACATCAATATCAAGACGATATTTGGATAAACAATCTGATATAACATAGTCTTTCTGAGAAATTTCTCCTATTACCATGTTACCTGCGCAATAGACATGATTATCACTACAATTATGCCACCCTAGAGTGTCTAACAGGAGTTTTTCCTCTACCTCTACGCTTTTGGCCTGGTCTCTTATATAATATGCCATTTCTTTTCCGGCAGTAGATATAGTAGGGTTTAATTGCAAAGCATCATCCACACTGGAGTAATCAAATTTTTCCAAGCTTTTTGAATCAATTTCAACTTTTCCTATATAGTATGGGTCATAGAACTCCACTACATATTTCTTTTGCACTTTATCTCCGCACTTATACTTAGCCACTTTTTTCACCACAGGATAAAAATTAGCTATAGTTGTCTCACTTTCACCACGGAGGGTTGTCCCCCCCGTGGTGTCCGAACGATATAGTAGTTCAGTACTCATATAGTCACCTCTGTGCTCTGAATTTCCGCGATTAGACGTTTTCTTTCAGAGGCATCCTCGCAGTAAACGAGTTCTTTAAAAAGACTGTCACGCGTTGTCTTTTTGAATTTAGCGACATCTCGCTTAACGTCTTTTACCTCTTCACTGATAACTTCTACTTTTTTGCCAATCTCTTTGCCAAAAGAAGCTACTTTCTTTATTTGCTTGCCTTGTTTAGAAAGAGCTTTTTTAGTCTTTTTGTCCTTTTTAAAGAGCTTTTTGACCTTTTTGCTTTGACAAAACACATCTTCCATAAAGTTTGGAGAACCACCCTGTAGTTCCTTTTCATCGGCGTTTTCCACCGAAGACTGTTCAGTATAATTCATAAATTCAAATTTACTCATAATCATTTCCCCCTGTTGATTTTTCAGTTTCCTTATCAGTACACATATAGTAATATGATAAGACTTCTTCAGCATCTTCTAAAAATATGGATACTCTAGTCAATGCCTCATTAAAACGCTCTCTTGGCCAACTGAAAAAATCCCCACGAACTATTTTTTCAAACACATAAGATATCTTTTGCCAAAAAAGGAAGTTGTTTTCACTAAAAAGTTTAGTATGGATATACTTTCTTTCAAAGGTCGACATAATATCAATGTGTTTTTCATCACATTCTTCCTTGAGTTCCAGCAACGCTCTTAATGCATGATTCATTGAGCAATGCATATAACTCTGCATAGCGATATAGTCTCTTTTTTTAAAGTGCTTCTTTGCAGAATATAAATGTGATTTTGCGATATCTATTCTGCATTTTGCAGAAGCATATTGTTGTTCGGAAAACTTCACCCCACAAAATTGATTGACAATATCCAGAGGTAAAGTTTCATTATAAAATGTACTTTCTCCCGCGGTTGCCTTTGCAACTGACTCTCTTCCTTCGGCACAAATACTCTTGCCGACTACATTTTGATTTCTTGGGTCTGACATATAGTCAGACCCATTCGCATTATAATGCACATTACTCATAATACATATTCCTCCTGTTCATCTTCTA
Organism: Clostridia bacterium; assembly: GCA_045651805.1. Taxonomy (GTDB): domain Bacteria; phylum Bacillota; class Clostridia; order UMGS1883; family UMGS1883; genus UMGS1883. The sequence goes on along the minus strand of JAZRTB010000032.1, from coordinate 43,040 downwards.
CACACACTGCGCACTCCGACAAGATATAGTCTACATCTTCGAAAAATGCATCCGCATATTCCAAAGCTTCGATAACCTGATCCTCGGAAACTTCAAAGCATGCATCAAATGCTAAAACTTTTAATAAAAAACCCAGGTCATACCAATAAAAGAAATTATCGGAATAGACAATACCTGTTTTTACATATGTTCTGTCAAAACGGTTCATAACATCAATACTCTTGTCTTCCGGGTCATATAGCTTCAGCAAGGCTCTTGCGGTATGTATCATACCATATTTCAAATACCCTAATGCCGCAAGATTATCATCTTCCATTAAGTACATTTCTGCAGAACGCAAATATCTGAGTGCTGTATCCATGTGTTCTAATGCAGCATTGTAGATTTCTTCGGTGAATTCCATATTATAGAATTCCCTTTCTTGCAATGATAAGTTCTCATCGTTGCAAGAGATATGTTCCTCTTTAATAGTATTTTCAGTAAGAATCATATCTTTACAATCTCCTTTCATTTAATAAATACTTTTCCCGGCCAGGACATCTCTGATTATACCAATCATATTTTTTTAAAACTAGTGAAGATTCAAAATTTTTTATTCACCAAGAAATGTTATTATCTAACAACAAACACAAACTTTAAAGTATACAAATACGGCAGACGACATATTTTCGTCCAAAACGAATAAACAGCTACAAACCGCAGTTTGTAGCTGTTCCATGAGAAAGTTTTCTTTTAATTGTTTAGTTTTGTTTGATCAACGTTTTGGATAGTGCTTTGTGTTGATTTTTCATTTCTTTTAATAAATTTCTTTAATTTCTTTATGCATTTTTTTGATATTTCTATAACTTTTTCAATATCACCTTTTTTATACTCGGCTATGGCATCCTCAATCAGATTATGAATTGTAGGTAAATCAGATTCCAATACTTCTACCCTTTTTTCATAAATGTCAGTTATGTTGTTTTCAATACTCCCATGTGATAAATTTCTCTTATTATCAATTGCAGTTGCATATCTTTTAAGACCGTTCATATATCTTCGTTTTACCAGATGACCCTCATTATATCGTATATGCTTAATTTCTTTCTTGTATTTATCATCCAAAATAAAAAATATAAGCATCGCTTCAACCGGATCAAAATTACAATGTCTGCCCTTCTTTAATTTTTCCATTATATCAGGATCGTCGAAGGCGTATTCGAAAATGGCAGTCAGATCTTTTAGTTTTACTCTTTTAAAACTTTCAAATTCAGGGAAAATTTTTTCACCTTCGTCAGTAATAGAATCAATGGAGTCCTTGATATATTTTAATGCATACTTGTTTAATTTGTATTCATCACTTTTTTCAGAAATTCTTTTAGAACTTTTTTTGTTTCCATATTTCAGCACTTCACTCTCGAAAACTTCTCTTTTTACGCCAAAATTTTTCAAATATGCTTCTATATATAAACATTTCCAAATATCTACTAATAAAAATTTTCTTGATGCAAAACTTTTTAAATCTTTACCATCAACTTTTTTTCGAAGATAACTTTTTTCCTTAGAATTGTTTATGTAAAATTGCTTGAAGTCACTATCTTCTAGTTCGTCAAAGTATGAATCCCAATCTTTATTTTCACTTCTGCTTTCTTCTGAAGCAGATTGATATATATTTTTTGCTTTTTCGTATCCTTTACTCATACTCTAACCACCCTGATTAATATATTAATTCCGAAAAGACTTCGTTGACAACTTGATTAAAAGCTGTAAAAACGTGAAGTTCATTAAGTTCCAAATTCTGTACAATCCCCAATATAATAGAGTTTTCTTTGTTACCTGCTTTTATATATAATTACGCTTTTTTAATATAGTAGATGTCAAAAAAGATGTCAAATTTGTTTTCATTCCCCAAGCGAAGTATTTATATTTCTGTATTACGAGGAAGGGCGCCCGGAAAATCTCCGCAACGCCCAACACTATGTATATAAACTCATGGCAAAGTTTATACCTTATATATAACAACAACTCCGGCTTTATGAAAAACTCATGGCAAGTTTGATTATGTAGAGGAAAACCGGAGTTGTTGTGCAAAAGCTTCGAAAAGCTTGTTGCTGAAGTTATCTTTGAAGTAATACTTCTTTCTCGTATTTTAACACTTCATCAATGTAGTTTGCATTTACATGTTCTCGGTTAAGATACTCTGTCCAAACATCACCAAAGGGTGCTGTCTTAAGCTCTTCCTGAAGCACCATAAGCTCGGTAAGTCTTCCTTCGTTCTGAAGTGATTTAAGTGTATCTACCGGCTGAAGGAGTGCATTTAAGAGTGCTTTCTGCACGCTTCTCATACCTGTTACCCAAGCTGAAATTCTGTTTATTGATGCATCAAAGTAGTCTGTTGCGATGAATACTCGGTCAGTTGCATTATGATGTACGATTTCCTTTGCAATTTCCTTTGTTTCATCGTCAAAGAGTACAACGTGGTCGCTATCCCATCTTACGCCACGTGTTACGTGAAGCGCAATCTTCTCGTGGAACGGAAGCATTGATGCAATCTTATCGGAAACTACTTCTGTGGGATGATAATGACCGTTATCCATAAGGGGGGTAATACCCTTCTGATTTACATAGTTAAGACAGAATTCTGCACTTCCTACTGTGTAAGATTCCATACCGATACCGAACACCTTTGATTCAAGGCATACATAAACCTTTTCCTTGTCATAAGGAATTGAAAGAATTTCATCAAGGGATTTCTTGAATCTTTCTCTTGGTCCGAGTCTATCTGCAGGAATATCCTTGTAACCGTCGGGAATCCATATATTCATTACGCAGGGGATACCTGTTTCTTCTGCAAAATACTGTGATATTTCAACACATCTTTTACCGTGTTCTACCCAGAACTTTCTAACGTCTTCATCAGGTGATGAAAGTGTAAGATTATCCTTTACCATAGAGTGTGAGAAGAATGTGGGGTTAAAGTCAAGACCCATTCCTCTTTCCTTTGCAAAGTCTACCCAAGCTTTGAAGTGTTCCTGTTTAAGAGCATCACGGTCTGCCTTATTGCCGTTAAATACAGCGTAGCAGGCGTGAACATTAACCTTTTTCTTACCGGGGACGAGTGACATTGCTTTGTCAAGGTCTGCCATAAGTTCCTCGAGATTTCTTGCTCTGCCGGGGTAGTTACCTGTTGTCTGAATTCCGCCCGTAAGTTCACCAAAACTGTCAAAACCGATTACATCATCCCCCTGCCAGCAATGCATTGAAATGGGGATGTTCTTTACTGTTTCAAGTGCTTTTTCTACGTCGACACCGAGTGATGTATAAATTTCTTTTATTTCGTTAAATTGACTCATTTTTGCACCTCATTTTTCCATAATAATGCCGCACCAATTATCCCAGCATTATTACCAAGTGTAGCTATCTTAACTTCTGTTTGTTCTTTTCCGAATCGTGAAAAGGCGTATTTTTCTACATTCTTTCTAACAGGTTTCAGGATTTTTTCTCCCGCGTTACTTACACCGCCACCTATACAGATGATTTCAGGTTGAAAAATATTGACGATGTTTACAACACCTTCTGAAAGATATCCAAGATAATTTTTTATTACTTCTTTTGCCGTTTTATCCTTTGCCGCAAAAGCTGTTTTCCCTTCAACTTTGAAAAGTGTTTTTGCAATTTTCCACATTTCACTGTCGGGATTTTCTTTCATAGCTTTTTTTGTTTGAGTGATAAGAGCAGTTGCGGACGCATAAGCCTCAAAACAGCCACATCTTCCGCAAGTGCATTTTTCCCCACCTGCAATAAGTGTTATATGGCCAATCTCTGCACCTTTGCCGTATGCACCGGTCAAAAGATGCCCGTTATCTATAATACCACTACCTACCCCTGTTCCGAGGGTTATCATCACCATACTATTAGTACCCTTACCACTACCTACAAGAAATTCTCCCCATGCAGCGGCATTGGCATCGTTTTCAACATAAACCTTTTTACCGAGATGATTTTCCATATATGATACAATAGGCACATCATAAAAATCAAGGTTATTTGAAAACTCTATATTTCCGTTTTCTTTATCTATTGCACCCGGGCAACCAATTCCTACTGATATTATATCGCTAAAGCTGATTCCGCTTTCCTTTGCGGCATCCTTTGCACATTCTGCCATATCGGAGAAAATCTCTTCATAGGCTCTTGGTGCATTTGTTTTGCGTGTGCTTCTGCCGTATATTACTCCATATTCATCAACAACTGCGGCAGCTATATTTGTTCCGCCGAGGTCAATTCCTACATAATACTCATGCTGATTTGTTGTAAGGAGAATTGTAGCTTTTCCCGTAAGGGTATATTCACCCATTCCTGCAGGTATAAATACTGTTTCTCCAAGACTAATTTTCTGTGCATCATCTTTTGTTGTAAGCACTGTTTCTCCATCTACAACCATAAGTGCGTGGTAGCTTTTTTTGTCAGCAACAAAGCTCTTACTGCCCGAAAGCTTTATTTCCTTTACTGCAAAGTATTCACAACTTCCCAAAAGCCTTGTACCGTCAGAGCAAGTTGGAATTTTTCTCTCTTTATTCTTTTTACAATTAGATGCTTTTACCCCTTTTTCAATATGAAGCTCACGGGGGTTTCCGTCTTTTCCGATTCTGCCGTAATCATAAAGACGGTATGTAACATTACTGTTCTGCTGAATTTCCGCAATAACATTTCCTTTTCCAATAGCGTGAATTGTACCTGCCTCCACAAAGAACACATCACCTTTTTTAGATGAAACGGTATTCAAAAGTTCCTCAACAGTATTATTCTTTATTGCGTTTTCCATTTCTTCCTTTGCAGTATCCTGTTTCATCCCGTAGGTCATTTTTGCACCCTTATCAGCCTGAACAACATACCACATTTCAGTTTTGCCGTTCTGTCCTTCCATTTCTTTAGCCATCTTGGCATCGGGATGTACCTGAACGCTCAAATTATCATGTGCATCAATTAGTTTAATAAGAATAGGAAGCTCATCAGATTTGCAAAGAGTACCGAGGCAACCCTTGTTTTCTTTTATGTACTCTTCAAGGACTTTTCCATCGTATTCTCCTCCAACAATAGTGCTTTGTCCATCAGAATGACAGCTAAGCTCCCAACTTTCCGCAAGGGGAGTTATTTCAGTATTTTTGCCATATATGGAACGAAGCTTTTCTCCACCCCATATGTAATCTTTGTATATCGGTTTTAATTTCAAGATTTCCATTTTAACTTACTCGTTTCTACTTATGCGTTATTTTAAAGATACACGCATCAAAAGCTTCTATAACATCCTCACTGCCATAAACTACTTCGGCAATATAAAAATTATCTTTTATGCTTAAATCAAGCACTGTTCTTTTATCAGAATGATTTAACAAAACGAGAACATAATTTTCTCCATCATTGTGGCAGGTTAATACAACATTATCATTATTTACACGGACGGGATAATCTTCTGTATGCTCTTTAAAAAGAGCTTTATAGATACAAGCATAGTTCTTTGAAAAGGCATCGTGTTCGTCTACAAGATTGTTTTCAAGAGGATATGCCACAAAGAAAACTCTACCTTTCCCGTAGCGGTTTAATGTGATAATTGGATTGCCTTCATTATCTTTTGCCAGAATTTCTGCTTTAGTGTTCTCACAAATCAGATTAAAATTTCTTGAAAACTTAATCTTTTCTCCATCCAGTACAAGCTCTCCATTTTCATGATTCAGATACGAATCGACTACCTTCAGTCCGGTTAATTCTTCAAATCCTGACAGAATGCCGTCATCCATGGAAATATATAAATCAGCACCATCGTATACACGTTTTTTAAGCTCAAGATAATTTTCTTTAGGCATAACACGAAAACTATTTACCGATGGCAGTAAATACAATTTTGATTCGGGAATTTTATCCTCGCTATATGCAAATTTGCAATTCAGTCCTGCTTTGCGGAAAAGAAGATATGTAATATACCCTACTCCCCACTGATTTTGTGTCTGTGATACGATACAAACGGCATCGGTTCTTGCAGGAGCAAGTTCTCCCTTGAAGCTTTCAAGAAATCCGGAGAATTTTTTCATTTCCTTAAGAACGGGTTTCACAGTTCCGTCTTTCTCAATCATACCAAGCTCTGTTTCAACCATCTGTGCTGTATAAGGGAAGGTCATAAGGTGGTCCTGATCGTTGGCACACCACCACATATAACCGGTAGAGCCGTTTGCCCAGAGTGAGAACATATTGACTCTGATAAAGTCAGCTGCCTTTTCATTACTGCAGAGCATCGGTCCCATAGTACCTGTTTCCTCTGCCATACAAGGCTTACCGCCTATTTCCGCATAGTATTTTGTCTGCGCGGTGGGATGAAGAGACGTTCTGAATGAAAGGTTTTTATCAACACGGGTATGCTCTGACCAATAGGGATACGGATGAGTGGTAAGCATATCTGTAAACATTGCCTGATCTTTTATCATCCATTTACCATTTGCATAAAGGCCATGCATACCTGAAATCACAGGGCGGCTCGGGTCTGCACTGCGGATAGCATTTGATACGATACTTGTCCAGTTTGCTGCCTGAAAACGTTCTTCCACGGGACTCATCCCGTTACATTCGTTACCGAGGTCCCATGCGATGATGCTCTCTCTGTCTTTGAATCTTTCTATAAATCCACGAATAAATAACTGCTGAAAATACTGCGATAAATGGTCTGTGATTATATTTTTACTATAAAGCGCAGGAGGAACGAAAAGTCTGCCACTCATCCATCCCGTGATAAGACCCACAATTACTTTGACTGAGTGCTTTTCGCATACATCAAGTAAGTCAGAAAATCGCCCGAGCATTACTTCGTCAAGATAATATTCGTTTTCACTTTTGCAGCCACCTTCAAGACGGTATTCTGCAAGTGAGCCTGCATCAGTGTAGACAGGTATAACTGGTTGGAAATCTCTCCAATTAGGAAAAACTCTGATATGAGTTACTCCATGCTCGGCTAGAATTTTCATATCCTTTTCCACTGCGTTTATATCAAAATCACGCCACATTTCTGCACCTGCATTTGATGCCCAATAATTACATCCAAGTATAAAACTCACATTTTTCACTCCTTTTACAATCTTAAAGACTTCTTATTTTCATTAAGTTCGACGTCAATCACATAATTAAGCTGTTTTATTTTCCATTGCAGATGTTTCTCATCTGTCATATATTCCATACTTGGTTCCCATCCAAGGCGAGAATCAAGCTGTACTAATTCAATTGTTTCTTCTGCATTTTTTATTTCATTTCTCAAAAGTTCTTCCATTTCTGAAATGACATCTATGAGAACCTCTTTTCTTTCTTCATAGTGAAGTGTTGACTTCAGAATATGCCATTTTTTCGCATGTATACCTGTAATTACACTTTTGAGAATAAATTTACCCAAATTTATGAGATAAATAAGTTTTTCGCTCTTATCTTCAATTTTATTAAGAATTTCTAGACCTTGCTCTATTTTTTCTCTCATTATTTTAAGAGATTTTATTTCTTCTTTCATACGCATAGAAGTTACAGATAATCTACCGTCACTACTTGCATTATATACAGGTCTGCAAATTCCTGAACCGAATACACTGTAAGGTGCCGCAATCAGGTTTGTCACTCTGTCCAAACAAAACGGATACGAAGGTCCTACTCTAAAAGCCCCATACTGGTCTGCATTACTGGGAATGTAGTAAGTGATAGCCTCACTCCACAGTCGGAGAGCTGCATTCACTTTCTCCCATACAGAATTTCCGTATTCTCCCTTCAAAATCCACACAAGAATTTCTTCGGGATTTTTTTCATTCTCGTTAAATACATATTTTGAAAGTTTACTGATAAATGAAGGATAAAATCCGTAATGATGACTCTCCATTATGCCGCAGAGTCCCCATTTTTCATTGGCTTCTTTCATTCTATTATATCTCTTTATCCACTGATATGGAAACGGCTCATAAGGAATAACACCGAAATCCCATGTTTGTCCACCTGTATTTGTCATTGAATAGAGGCGAATACCTCTCTTTTTTGCCGCTTCAGCTTCGCTTTTAAAATAATTTCCGTAGCCTTCAAATGACAATGTATAATCAGCACAGCGACTGCTAATATCTCCAAGTTTATAGCTCTCATGCATTTCAAATGTTGCCAAAAGAGAAATATCTGTCGGAAGTGAATTTATAAGTTTTATCCTTGCTTTCTTTTCTTCGCTTCCCCAATTGTATGTCCAGAAAACTATATCCGCATCCTTTTTATACCTTCTGATTATATTTTTCACCATAATAATCCAGGATGAATAGTCCTCACAAGGATACCACCCGGGTCTTGGTTTTCCGGTAGGAATTCCTTCAACTAATTGACCACCTGTCCCCGGTTTGGCAACGTGCGGATCACGGCTTGGAAATTCCACTGATTCACCAACCAGCACAACACCTTTAAGCCCGGGACATTCCCTGAAAAGCTTGCCATATGTATTTTCATAGTAGGCTTCCGCAGTTGGGTCATCCGGATGCTTTTCACTAAGCATATAACTGTAAGCATACACATCAATACCATATTTTTCTGCTCTGTAAATTAATTCATTAAAATCAAGATAACCAAAAGGTGTTATGTTCAAATCTTTTACAAATAAAAGTATTGCATCACGACCTTCATGTGCTATGCGGGACAAATATTCGTTGGGATATTCATCAAGTCCGTATCCGGAATGAATCATTTGCGGTGAGTAAAGAGGTTTTCTTTTCACTGTACCGCATTCAAGATAAGGAGCTTTTCTCATACTCATAGCATCTTCAAGAGAGTAAAGTGCCTGCGCAATACCTCTTTCATCAAATCCGTATACAGTAATGCCATTTTCATCTGTATCTATACGATAGCCACGATAACCAAAGGCTTCACCGAGTTCGTCCTCTGTGCTGAAATTTTTCTTAATCACAATCTTGTTATCGTCTTGGCTTTCACCATATTTTAAAAGAGCAGATATTCCCATCGATGTAAATAAATAATCCAAGAAATCCTTTGCAGCAGTCATTACGACATCACCACAATTTTCAGGTAAAAAGATACTGAAACCATCTTTGATTTCAAACTCGTTTTCCTTTTTTGCGATACACTTGTCTATTATATTCTTTTCGTGAATGTCAAGCATTCGCATTCTGAATGCGTAATTTTTTTCAGGTTTCAACACATCATAACCTCCATCCGGTGTTAAAATTCAAGAGAAATATTATCCGAAACCCCAAGAGTTTTTCCGCCAAATACAAACTCTACATCTTCCCCACATTGTTTTGAAATTTTAAAGTTTCGCTTATCCTTGTCACGATGATATTCAAATCTTATCGTTCCTGTTTTTGTCTTCACCTTTGCCTTTATATGGTGCAATAATTCTGTATTACAGGGTTTTATTACAATCCTGTTCTCAGCCTCATAACATACACCAATTATATATCTGAAAATATGCACCGTCGATGCACCGAACATAGGATGGTCATGGGAAGAGATTCCGTCCCAGCTTTCCCAGAGAGTGGTCGCACCCTGCTTCATCATATTTGAAAACGAACGACCGCTTTCCATTGTCATAAGACGGAGAGCAACATCGCAATACCCGTTTTTGAAAAGCACATCAGTAAGAATATATGTGCCGAAGATACCCGTGTCAAAGCCGTCTGCAACAGAGTATTTTTCCACAAGTTTCTTAAGAGTTATTTCATCACCTAAACCAAGGTCGATTGCAAAAGCGTCTGCTCCCTGCACCGAATTTAAGAAGGTGTGGGTTTCGGGATTGAAATACTTATTTTTCCACGCAGTTTTAAAACGTTCAATTTCCATATTGTAGTCGAAAGGAACACCTATTATCTGTGCAATTTCCGACATATAAGCAAGTGCTTTGATAAAATAATATGTATTTACAAATTCCTTGGGAAGCTTTACTTCTTCAGGTGTAAACCATTCACCAAGATTCCAGTAAGCCGGGTTTACAAGGGCATCTTGTTCCTCATACATTATAAGATTATTTTCCGTCTGTGTAAGAAGGTAGCGTGCCCACTTTTCCATATACGGATAGCTTTCCTTAAGCAGATCAACATCAAAAAAGTGTTTGCAATACATATACGGGACAATTACAATTGCACCGCCCCAACCGCCTATTCCACCGCCACCACCGTAAAAAGGTGCAGTATGCTGAACTCTTCCGCTTTGTCTGTGCTGACAATCCTGAATATCTCTAATCCATTTTTTATAGAACTGTTCACAGTCAAAAATATGCATTGCCGCATTTGATGCAATCTGTCCGTCACCCGTATAGCCGAGTCTTTCTCTGTGAGGACAGTCAGAGGGAACGCCCATATGCATATTGTTAAGCTGTGTTCTTTTGAAAGCATCATAAAGCCAATTAAGAACATCATTATCGCAATAAAATTCTGTTCTTGATTCTACGGGAGTGTGGATTACTTCGCAAACTTCCGGCACTGCATCACCTTCTACGGAAAAGTACCTGAATGCGTGCCAAGTGAATATGGGATAAACCACATCTTCATTTCCCGAACAGATGTAAATATCACGCTGAATCTGATTTTCCATACCGCTTGAAAAGAAGTCAAGACTGCCATCATCGGAAAGTTCCTCTGAAAATTCGGTTACAATCGTATCTCCGCATCTTCCTTTCAACCTTAACTTTACTCTGCCGCTGATATTTTCAGCAAGGGCGTATATCTTTTTTCCGTCCTTTTCAGAAACCAAGTCAGGAATCAAAGTTTTTACCACTTTGTCACCAGGGCATACTGCAGGAGTTAATATTGCATCGGGGCGACCTTTTAATTCGGCGTTTTTCCAAACAGAATCATCAAATCCGTTATAAAGCCAAGCATTATCAAACAGCCTCATATCGTGCTTTTCACCAAAAAAGATATTGTTATAGAGAATATGGCTTTTGTTCCACTTCAAACTTTCATCTGAAATGAATACATCCTTCTCCCCGTTTTTATAAGTCACATCAAGACGATAGCACAAAATCGGCGAGCCGTAGCGCATTTTTCCTTCTATAACTCTTTCATACTGATTGTACCATCCGTTTCCAAGAAGAAACGCTATGGTATTTGTACCATTTTCAAGTCGGTCTGTAACATCATAGCTCGGTATATAAATTCTGTACGTTGCATCGTGTTCTACGCCATAAAGCATATCGGTAATTTCACGTTTATGAAAGTCCGACCATAGCATTGTGAATTCTTCCCCATTCACACGACTGCTGTTAATATAGAAATGGAAAAGTCCAAGTCCGCATATTTCAATTTTTGCAGATTCAATTTCATCTTTAATTTCAATTTCGGTACGGATTTTTGGTGATTCATCACCGTAAAAACCAACCCATTTGGCATTTTCTAACATAATAAACCTCTGTTTACGCTAAATCTTTCTCGTGAAGCACAACGCCTGCTTTTGTAAGTCTTTCCTGAAGCCTTTTAACATCAAGTGTCGGGAATGAATCTGTCATTGCCGCTGCAACACCTGCCGCCTGGCCTGTAACGGTACAGCATGGAATACATCTTGTAACGTCCCACATACTGTCGGTTACACTTGTACAGCGACCTGCAGAAATAAGATTTTTGATTTTTTCTCCGTAAAGTGTTCTGAAAGGGATTTCAAATACGGGTCCCGGCTTTCTCCAGTCAGACACCATACCGATACTATCATAAAATTCCTTATGCATTTCAGAATAATCCATTATATATGCCCCCACGATTTTTCTTGTCATTCGAAGCTGTGGGATTGTTGGAATCATATTCATTTCATAGGAATTGTCCTCAGCTTTTTCTTTTTCGTAGGTTTTAAGCATTTCTGCATGAGAAAGAGTAAGCATCTCGCTGATTTCCTCACCGTCAAGTCCTGTAAACTTTCTGCTTGTAAGAAGGATTCTCTCTTCTGTACCTTTATCCATATTGGGAATGTCTGCCCATCCCTGCATATTTATTTTTACCTTGCCGTCCTTTATTCCGTAGTTCCACGCACAAAGGACATTACCGATTTTGTGCATTTCAGTTTCACATTCAGTCATCTGATAAATATCAGCATCACCGGTCGCATCAACAACACTTTTAACGCTATAGGCAATTCTGCCTGATTTATTTTCAACAACAACGGCATTGATTTTGTCGCCATCCACATTCACATCGCAAACACGAGTGTCATAAAGGATTTTCACGCCTGCATCAAGAAGCATCTGCTCAAGTTCAATTGCATAGGATGATGCATTGAACTGTGTTTCAAAGCGAAGTGCGATTTTTTCTTCAAGAGTTCCGCCGTGAAGCCACGCCTCGGGGTAAATTCCCTGAGGACCACGTTTTACAGAGAGCCTTAAAAGCTCCTCTGTCATACCAAAGGTTACCTGCCTTCCCTTGCCATCACAGATAGCAAGGAAGAACGTGATAAGCCCCGATGTTGCAAGTCCGCCAAGTATACACTGCTTGTCAGCAATAATAACTCTTGCACCCTCTCTTGCCGCAGCAAGTGCCGCAGTAACACCTGCTATTCCACCACCTGCAACAAATACATCACAGGAGTCTTTTATTATGGTTTTTCTTTCTTTTTCAATTATGTATCTGCTCATAGTCTTCTCCTCTTAATTTTCAGAATAATAAAGCTCTCTTGCTTCAGCCAGATAATTCATACAGAGAGAAAACTCCTTACGGTTATCCACGTCAACCCAGGGTGCTGTCATAAAGCCTGTGAGTTTATCATCAACACCCTTTTCCTTAAACCAGCGAAGCGTATCGAAAGTATTATATTTATTACTTAGATTGTTTGAAACTGTCGGCACATAACTATAGCCATCAATCATACCGGGAACGGCTTCTTCTCTGTACTTTCTGCAAAGAGGCTCATCCTCAACATATTTGAATCCGCATCCTTTATATCTGCCGTTCCAATAATAGTCAATATCACGCTGATTGTTTGCAATGGGAGTAAAATGTTCCTCGTACATCGAAGCATACTGCCAGGGAGAAAGAAGAAGATTCTCGGGTTTTATATGTTCCCTGAATTCCTTGGGATAATCAAAAAGGTAATCTGCCCAAATCCACGGAGTTGCACCCGCCTTTCCGGCACAATCAAGGTAGAAATTAATGTCGTGCCAAATAAGTTCACGTTTTCTTAAAACTATATAATCAAGACTGTGTCCGTTGTACTCTGTTTCCTCATCCATACCCAGATGTATGTACTCGGGACCTTCAAAAATCTCATAAATTTCTTCTATAAGGTCACGGCAAAGATTATAGTAAATCTTTGTGGAAATCATTCTTTCATATTCACCGAGCCATGCATCGTGAGTTGTGGAAAAGTTAAGCTTGGGAATAATTTTTATACCGAGGTCTGCTGCTCTTTTTATTTCCTCACTTACTTTTTTTCTGTCCCACGCATCGGGAAGACTTATTTCAGGATGAGATGTATATTTAACGCCATCACCGACATCAAGAACTACCGTATTAAAGCCTTTCTCCGACATTTCCTTGAGAATGCCGTGATACGCATCTTCGTCAAATCTACTTTTAAGTGAGTTATATTTTGTCCACCACATATTATGGGAAAGCATCACAAATACTGCCCACATTTTATTATTCATTACTTTACCTCCCTGTCATATTTATAATTTCAGCACCTGTACCAAGCACAATTCCCACACCATGATCATCATTAACGATTGTACCAAGCTCAAGATAATATTTTTCCTCCATATTGCATCCTGACCCCTCGCATACGCCATAAACATTTCCGTCAGAGTCAATACAATTTTCACAAAGACCATTCCATGCTTCAAGAATATCCTTAAAGTACATGTTCTCAATCCAACCTTTACGCACACCGCGTGAAAGTGCTGTTATAAACATAGCACTACCGCTTGTTTCCATATAGCTTTCAGGATTATTTATTACCTGATGCCAGAAACCTTTTTCCCTGTCACGGAAAGACAAAATCCCTTTTGCAAAATCACGATACAACGCAAGGATTTCGTCATATCCTTCGTAAGTTTCGGGCATCAGAAGAAGCACCTCGGAAAGGGCAAGAAGTACCCATCCGTTTCCTCGACCCCAGGGAACGCGGTTAGCTTTATCTTCCTCAACGAAGAAAATGTGAGAAAAGATGTGCTGGTCCTCCATATAAAGACGTTCTTTAAATCCTCTCACCTGAGTGATAATTTCGTCAAAATACTTCTTTTCACCTTTTATAACTCCAAGTCGCACAAGGAACGGCAGCGACATATACATATCATCTGTCCACATAGTTTTTCTGCGATTAAATGTTTCGTCAGAAAATCTGGGAATGTTATGAAGAATTGAATTTGAAAGCAGTTCAAGCATATATTCCGCTTTACAATCACCCGTCATCATAAAATATTCGGCAATATTTATCCCCATAGTACCGATTGAATCAAGGTTATTGAATTCACGGCTTACAGGCAGATAGGTACTGTAGCCACCACGAGCCGTATCAAAAGGCGAATAATTACGATGATTACACAATGCCCCTATTCCACCCATATAGTAATCGTAGAAGGCATCATCTTCAAGACATTCTGCTGCCTGCTTCATTCCGTACATGCCTACCATAAAAGGATAAAACCACTGTCCGTAAAAAATACTGTGATTTCTTTGAATCAGAACAGTATTCTCACGATAGAAATTCCAGTACACCGGTCCGCACGCCGTAGGATACGGTTCGTCAAACTGAAGCCTGAATTCAGGAGCATAAGGATGGTTTGCGGGGTCTGTATCTTTCCCGAAAGGACCGATCCACATCCATTGAAGGTCACTACAGTCGGCTCCATCAACAAAAGAGAGGCTGTGTTCACCTTCTGTTTCTGCATAAAAACCCCATATATCTCCATTTCTTATACTCTTTATAAAAAGCTCTGAAAAGCTATTAAATTCTGTTTCAAACACACCTTTTTCTGCAGAATATATACACTCTTTATCATTACATATTTTTATGGGACTTTGGTGAGTGATTCTGATTTTTCCGCATACATTGGTGTACACATAGGCACTATTTCCCGATTCACAAAGCTTATAGAAGTCAAACGTCTTAACGTCAGTTTGCTTTGGCATTTTAGGAAATACCCATTCAATATTTTCTATAGACGGAGGAACTTCATTCTTCTTATAAAGTCGTGAAATTTCAACTCCATCCTGAAGTCTGAAACCCTCTTTTAAAATATACTGCCATGTGCAGTACACATAATCATAGGGAATCATACGAAGTTCAGGGATAAAGGGAACTGCCACCACTTCAAATCCCTCGTCCTCCGCACTGACACGTATAACAAGACTGTTCCTTCCTTTTTTGAAAAACACTTTTGCATCAAGCGTGCCGGAAGGCTTTTCTGCCTTTGTTACTTCAACTTTTTCGCCATTAAACCATACCTCCGGATTTTTACAGTTACGGAGATTAATAACCATTTCTCTTTCAAAAAGTCCGTCCATACAACTTGTAATATAAGCATAGTCCCCCGCCTTTGATTCAGGATATATCGCTTTAAGATTTGCACCGGGTTTGTTTATCATATCTATGAATGGAAATTTTGTCAGAGGTCTGTATAAAACACGGGAAACAGGACGGTTTTCAAGTGCATTATCATACACTTTTTTGATTATTTCCATATTTGATTTACAATCTTTTAAGATAGAATTTTCAAAGTAATTTTCCATAATTAATCCTTATATATACCATGAGGGTGATTTTTAAGATCACCCTCATAGTTGTTACTGTTTAGGTCATTTATTTGGTAAATTTAACATCTAATGCATAGGGGAAAAGCGTTGACATATTGATCCAAAAAGCTTTATATGTTCCACTTTCTGTTACAGTATAAGTTGTTCCTTCAACAAGCTTAACCTCCTCAATTTTTTCCATGTTCTCGTCTGCATATTTAGCAATAATAAGTCTTCCTTCTGTTACCTTTCCGGATGCACTAACTACACCATCTTTTTCGGTAATATTGACCAACTGTCCAATTACATTAATTTTTTCAGTCAATGATTTTCCGTTATATGTAGCTGTTACTGTAAGTTCATATGCTCCGGGTGTTGCAGGGATAAAGTAGTATACCCCTTCATTCTCTGTTACACCTTTGCCTGCCCATGTAAGTTTTGCACCATTTACGTCTGCGGGGAAGACTGTCGTATCGCTTCTGTCAGAAGGATTGTTTCTGTCAGAGGGACCATTTGAAGGAAGTATTGTTTCTCCCTGAAGGTAGCTCTGTTTATCAAAATATCCGTAGTGCATTCTTACAGCTTCAATAGCAGCATCTGCCATTGTAAGGTCAGTATCTGTATGTCTTACAACTGCTACATTATCAATAAGTACACTTCCCTTTCCGTAAAGTTGGAAAGATATACTTCTCATAGGGAAGTTATCACTTGCGGTATTATACAAAGTATTAGGAGAAGGGTGCTGGGTGAGTGCAACACCATTTATATAAACCTGTTGTGTTCTTGATACATTGTTGTTATCAACATCAACACGAACCCATCCGTCTTCTGTAGCAAATGAAGATATTTTGTAAGTATCTGCTATTGTGGTGCCCTGTCTGTAGCAATAAAGTTTGTCCTGTGCATAGTCAAAAACAAGACAATTCAAAGCACCGGCGCCGGCAAATTCAAATCTGAATATATTGGAAGCGTCTTCACTTGGAATATACTTAAAATCAAAACCTGCACTGTATCTGTGGTTGATTGCTTTTACATATCCTCCTACAAAATATGAAACCCTTGCTTTATCAGTTCCTGAATAGTCAAGCTCCGCTACCTTACCGCGTGTTTCATCCATCGCATAAGCAAAGCTCATTTCCGCTGTGGGTGCATCAACGTATCCCCACTTGTTTGCAGCCGAGTAAGATGACTGTGCGTCTGTGATAATTGTACCAGCTGTACCTTTTTCAAAGTCATCTGTGAGGATTTTTGTTGTAGTGTCAACCGCAACATTTGTTGTTGTGTTTTTGGGTGCTACTGCAAGATAGAAGCTCTTTATAACCTCATCTGTTTCTGCAAGCTTCGCAGAAAGTTTTACCGCAGAAAGTATATCTCTTTCAGGTTGTTTAACATTGCCTTCGTTATCAATTACATCCGGGTTGCTGGATTCCCAAACCACCGCACCATCATAAGTGTTCAGAGTGATATTGCCTGTAATTGCACCTTTTGTTTCACTTGTAAGGTCAGATAAATTAATAATACCATTATAGTACACTATTTTTTCATCTGAAGTCATATTCTCAACAGACTGTGTAGAAACAGAGAAGTTATCCACCTTAAGTGTTCCCACATAGCCTTTTCCGTAGGTTCTTGATGTTCCTACATGGGTAAGTTTACCTCCGAGATAATTCGTCTTCTCTGCAGAAGAAAGCATATCGTACCAAGAAGACCACTCTCCGTCAGGAAGAAGAATTCTTACCTGTGTTGTAAGAGGATTTACTTCAAAAGTAACATTTGACCACTTTGCATTATCAAATGTTTCAATATCTGTAACTGCAGTTTTACCAATCTGTGCAATTTCATCCTTGTAAATAACAAGCGCTCTTGCTTTAAGGTCCGCTGTTGCCTGAGCTGCTGCCCCTGTTTCATTAGGTGCAGTCATAAAATCAATTGCAATTTTTTCATAACCGGAAGCAGTTACTGTAGTGTTTCCTTCAGGTGCTTCTGAAAGCCAGTCGAGTTTAAAATCAAACGAAACTGTGAAATTCCCTGTCATTTCATTAAGTTGAACACCCATCGGATATGCACTCCATGCATCTCCTGCGTAGTTAAGCGAAAGATAGTAGTTTCCGTCATCCTCTACTGCTATAGATGCATTGTTCGCTGAACCTTTCATGGGAATCCAGATACTTTCCTCATTTGTGTAATTTGCATACTGCTCAACCTTTGTTGTCTGGGATTTTACGATGAGGTCAAAGCTTTTTTCGCCATTTGCGGTAAGAGTGACAAATCTATCCTCGAAAGGAAGTTTGTTAACTGTTACCTCCCCTGTTTCCTGATTAATTGTCAGGGCATCATTACTTGTTGTCCATGTGTATCCGGTCGGTACAATGAAATCAGATGTAACTGCAGTCGAAACCTGATCTCCAAGGAAATTTTCCGCCTTTAACACATCAGTTGCGTATCCCCATAAGGGACATACCGTCATAACAATAGCAATAGCTACTGTTACTGACAAAAGTTTTTTGAGATTACCTTTCATCTTTTTGTTCTCCTTTCAAATTTTATATTTCAAGCATTATTGCTTAAAATCATTTACTACTTACTGATATCAGTTTACCGCATCAAGATTTGTGATAATTAACACGTCCGAAACCACGGCTCTTGCTCTGCCTACAAATACCATTGTGTTTATATCGATGATGTCAAATCCATCGCCTGTTGCATTTATTGTTGCACCAACGGGAATATCATCAGGAGTTACTCTTGTAAGCTCCTTTGTAGCACAGTCAAACTGAAGTACGGTGGGAGCCGTTATAAGATAGTTAGGCAAGAATATGGGAGAATATGTATAACTACTTTCTGCATTAAGTGGCTTCATCCAGTAGTTATCTGCCGCCTGACCCAGCTTATTTTCAGAATAGATGCCAAAAGTTCCATTGTTATATGACATTACTGTTCCGAGCATCCAGAATTCATCATTTGAACCATTAATAGAAGCAGACCACACCGGTGTATAAAAGCTTCCCTTGTTATGTCTTAAAGGCGAATATACCAGACGTGCACTTATTATACTTATAGTGTCTGTGTCAAAAGCAATCTGGAAAACGTCGCCTTTTTTTACACTGCCGTCACTATATCCTGCATCCTTTACGGCATTGGAAAATATATTCTCTTCGGATTCGTAGAAGTTCCAATAGTTATTCTTAAAATAACCGCTTAATTGCATAATTGTCATACCATCTCGCATAACCATTCTTGGACTTTCTGCAACTGTGAAGAAACGGTTATTTAAAGATGTTGGAAGTGAAAGAAGCGCTGCACCGCAAATCCATGTTGCATCAGCATCATAAAGCTTCATATGAGCTTTACCGTAAAGTTTTCCGAAGGTATCGTAATCAACCACTTCAAGCTCTTGTTCATCTGTTGTTGTAAAAGAGTCGCTTGTGTTTCTTATGATAAAATATTTGGTTTCTCTGTCAACTGCAAAGCCACCTGCAACAATTTTCACATTTGCCGCAGTACTTGCAGGTGCCGAGGCGTTTGTAGTCTGCATATCCTGATAATTAAGTGTAAATCTGTCAAGGTCAATACTGTAAATTGTTGGTGCCGTTGTTGCGGCAGAATAATTCTTATTAAGATACGCTTCATCATTCTGTGCGGTTTCAATCATTGTAAGCTCACCCTTTGAGTTAAGGATAATTCTTACAAGTTGCGGTTTCATATTCCCCTCCGCATCTACAAGCTTTGTATTTTCATCATAAAGCATTGAAGGTGACTGCTTTTTTACACAGTTTACCTCAATTTTTTTACTTGCCTTGGCATATACACAATCATTTGATTCAAGGAAGAGCTTTACATAAATATCATTTGAAGAAAGACCCGTACCTTTTGAAAGTCCCATATAATATGCATACTGCATACGACCGTCAGTTTTTTCTGCCGCCGCTATTTTTCCTTCAAAGTTAAGGTAAATCTTATATGTTTCACCAAGTGTTATTCCAGGATATTGCAAACTCCCCGAAAGAGACTCTCTTTCATAATCGGGAGAAATTACATAGGCTTTTTCACCGTCATAAGCTATTGTTTCTTCTTCATTGTCAATAGTTCCGACTGTGATTTCATCGGTAATTGCCGACACAATGAATTTTGCCTTTGATTTGTCTTTACTGAGAAATGCAGAAATCACATTGTCCGCTTTTACTGTTGAGGGATCAATCTTCTCACCTTTTTCGTTTTCAAAGATTGCAAACTTATATTCACCGTAGTTGATTGTCATATAATCTGTATCAACAGATTTTTTAGCAATCAATTTTTCATTTTCTGCCTGACAACTGCTTACAACAAGGTCTGTGTATTCATTAACAATAACTGTTTCGTATTCGCTGTTATTATCGCAGTCAATAAGAGTTATTGAACCCTGATTTATTTTAAGAGAAGCAGATGTAAATGTTGCATCATAAACTCCGTTATAAATAAGAGTTGCATAACGGTAAATTTTGTACTCTTTTTTCTTTGAACCGCCTTCTGCAACTATGCAAGTTTTTGAAAATGAGTTGTCATCTGTAAGAAGCTCATCGGCGTTAATTGTTACATTGTCGTTCTTTCTTTCATCAACACCTGCGTAAAGAAGCGTGTAAACTCCGCCATTATCTCTGTAGTAATATTCAAGGTTATAACCAAGATAATCCTTTGCCTTTTCATCGGCTTTTGCAAAAACGTTATTTCCGATTTTCACACTTTCTGTGCTTAAGGCAGTTGTACCATTAAGAGCGGTAATTCCGTTGTCAGTCATTCTGCCTTCACCGAAGTAAATGTTGTGATAAACACTAAGCACTGTATTTCCTTCAACAGCTTCAAAAACAGAGCTTTTGTCGCTTACGGAAACAATATCAAAGATTTCTGTTTCAGCAGTTTTTATAATAAGTTCCGCCGCATTTTCAAAGGTAAGTGCACTGTTGTAATCGGTAGCTTTATTTACATACAAGCCGATATTCTGTGCACATTTAAGGTAGCCGTTATAGTAGCCACCCTCTGCATCTGCAAGAGGCTTGTAGCCGAGTGCACTTACAAGCACCTTGATTGCCTGCATATATGTAATACTGTCGTCAGGTCTGAAAGTGGAATCACCCATACCGTTCATAAGACCCATTGATGAAACTGCATGAATTGCACCGCGGTTTTTAGTTTCCGCAGTTACGTCACTAAAGCAGTTACAATCTGCTCCTGCAGTATCTGCACCAATGAGGTCTGCAACCATTTTTGCAAATTCGCCACGGGTAACGGTGCTGTCAAATGCTCTGTCGCCAAAGCTGTAAATTCCGAGAGATGTGAGAATTTCCACATCTTTATAATATCTTTCGGAAGGAGTATTCACGGTTTCCGCGGTATCTTCTGCAAAGGCAGGAACAACTGACAACATAAGAATCAACGCCATAAGCAGAGAACATATTTTTTTATTAAATTTCATATTCATTCTCCTCCTCATTTAATCAATCCGTAAATCATCTTTGCCGCCTGTGCACGTGTCAAAGTGTTTTCGGGACGGAAAGTACCGTCTTCAAAACCGTTTATAACACCTGCACCTGAAAGCGCTTTTACACTATCCTTTGCATATGAAGCGATTTTATCATCATCTGAAAATGCCTTTTCAGTGTTTGTAAGCTCAATGCCGTACTTGTCGCAAACTCTCTTAAGCATAACTGCCGCATCCTGACGTGTTACAGGTTTTTCAGGAGCGAAAATTCCGTTACCCATACCACCTGCAATACCGTTTTCAAATGCCGCAAGGATGTACTTTTCTGACCATCTGCCCTTTTCAACGTCAGTGAAAGCATTGGTTGTTACACCTTCAACATTAAAAGCTTCCACGATAATCTTTACAAACTGCTCACGGGTAACTGCACTGTCCGGAGCAAAACTGCCGTCTCCCATACCATTGAGAATGCCTTTTTCAGCAAGATATGCTACAGGCTCATACGCCCAATGGTTTTCGTCAAGATCGCCGAAAGTTACGTTTACCTTTTCTGCGATTTCTTCGTTACCTGCATCAATGATGTCGTTGTCAATTTCAGCTTTTGTGATGGTACTGCTTCCGCCACCGCCGAAGCTTCCACCACCACCGCCGCCGGAGTCTCCACCACCGGAGCCACCGCTACCGCCTGAAGATTCTTCTTCATCTTCTTTAAGAATGTCTGTGCATTCCTCATAAGCTTCAAGAACTTTTGCAGGGTCTGTGAAGTTTCTTTCAACGAAAGCCATATTTACATTGTTTTCGCCGTATTCTTCGCAGGCTTCTTCGTAGTCTTCTACATCAATTCCGAATACATCGGCATACTTTTTAACGGTGTCTGTCATCTGTGTGGCATCCATATCGTTAAGAAGCACCATACCTGTTGACTGACGAAGAATTCTTTTCACATCTGTCATAGAATCGGGAAGGTTTTTACTGTCTGACATAATTGTTTCTGCCATTTCAAAAATGCCTTCCTTGTTTTCCGTATAGTCGGAATCTGCAAAATCATAAGCGAGGTCTTCACTGTTTGCTTCTGCAAGCAACTGCATTTCAGAAGGCGCGGGATTTGTGCGGATTTCACGGAGAACTTCAACAGTCGCAAGAACGTCCTGAACATCGTTTATTGTGGTGAAGTTTTCGGGATAGTCCTCATCTCTGATTGTTACGAAAAGTGATGCGATATCTTCCTTCCCTTCCTCATAATCACTGTCGCAGTAATATCCGAGAAGGAGCTGTTTTGCTTTAAGAAGAGTATCAAGTTCTTCTGTGCTTGCATTCTTGAATGCGGGAAGTGTCACAGAATCAATTGTTTCCTGATTTTCGTAGTAGATAAGCTTTGATGCAGAAGTGCTTCCTCTCTTGTAACCTCCACCGGTTACCTGAATTACAAAATACTTTGCATCATCAACACCTTCAAAAGAAAGTGCCGCTTCATAATCGCCGTTATAAGCTGCAGTGATTTCGTCCATTCTGACAATCTTTGTAATATCCGCCAGAGGATAATCCGCTGCAGGAGTCACGGTAAGTGCATTATCGGGAGATTCAATTTCATAAACAACTACACTTATAATCTGGCCGTAGCGGGCCGAGGTATTTCCCGAAATTTCAAGATTAACTGTATCCTCGCCGTAAACAAGCTTTGCATCAAGACTGAAGGGAGCTTCCGCACCTGCGTTCAGGCTGCATGCCGATAATAGCAAAGCAATTATCAATGTGAATATTAATAAATTTTTTCTCATTGGCGTTATTCCTTTCCGGCAGGTACCGAAACATCAACGGAGATAATTTCAGCGTCTGCCCCTACTGCAGATAAATTAAAGTCGGAACCGAAAAGTTCCATATTTCCAAGGCATATATCTTCAAAGGTATATGTCTTTGTAAGCACTTTGCCCGTACCCTTACGGTTAATATACTCGGTGTGCTCTTTGAATCTGTTGGTTCCTTTTCTGCCGTTCACTTCCCATGTGTAGTAAGTGAATTTAATCGGCATATTCGTATCATCCTTGTAGGTTATTGTAATTGTTGCAGGAGTGTTGTCTTTTTCAACAACCGTCTTGTTGACATCTACATACAACTTGTTTCCTGCAGGAACTTTAAAGCTTGTTATTTCTTCATTTTCATCGTACTGCGGAATTATGTAATGCTCACAATCGGAATAACCGAATGTACGGCAACTTTCAGAAAGTTTGTACTCGCCACCTTCAATAGGAGCATTCACAATATCGGAAACGTCTATCCAACCAACCTGGGGATGAGAGTTGTCGTCGCTCCACAAGCCGAAAATTACCATATTGTCATCAGGGCTGAACTGCGGATGTACGTGACCGAAGTTATTACCGGTTTCGTTAATTCTTGCAAGAAAATATTCCTTGCCTGTCCATGTGTCAAAAAGATAAAGGTCAGAATAACCGTGTGATGATGAATAGGTTGTATCACCTGCTACCCATCGGTTATTATTACTTACCATTCCGTGAACCATTCTTGATCCCGGATAGCCGTTATCATGAGTAAAATTATACGGCGTGGGAATATACTTTTTATCGCTTCCGTCAGGACGCATCATAACGCATCCTGCTTCCCTGATTTCACGGGTGATATTATCGGTGTTCTTGGCATTTTTTACAACAAAGAGCCATTCACCGTCATTTGACCAAGCTTCGTGAACGGAGCTTTGCCCCGTGTAGCCGCTACCCGGTATATCGGGGTCGGGTTCCACAAAATACTTTTGCACATAAACATTGTAATATTCGTCAGTATCTGTATTTACTGCCCATACTCTGTCATACTGTGGTGTCTGTCCGTCTGCACGCTGGTTTCCGAAGACCATATCAACGGAGTTACCTTCGTGAGCGAAAAATACATAGTTTGAATATGCGGGATTGGGATTGATACACATATGGTTGGGATTATGCCAGGGAGTTATGAAGCCCCATTTGTGACTTAAATCCCATTCTTTGTTTACTATATCGTAAATAGGAATTCTCTGCTCCTTTGTAACATCAATCTGACCACTTGCATCTGACCACTCAAAGGAAAGCTTGCTTTCATCATTATTTACCTGAAGCATTGACGCGCCTCGTCTTTTTTGGAACTCGGGCAATTCCCCTTCCACCGTCTGTTCATAGGTTTCAAGGTTAACCTTTATAATCTGCCCTTTTTTGTTGAGATACCATAAATTGTTAAGCGGTGTCACCATATAATTCCAGGCTTCCATTAAGGTGCCTATATATTTACACTCACCCGTTTCCATATCATACTCAAAAAGATTAAGGTCTTCTGTACGGAAATAGAGCTTTTTCATATCCATAGACATACAGTTCTGCGTATAGTAGTCCTTTATTGCCGAACTTCCAAGGAAGCTGAGTGAATAATATTCTCTTCCCGAATAAGGGTCTGTATGATGGATAGGTTCAAGCTTAAAAGAATTTTCAAGAAGCCAATTTGTTATATTTGAGTCATTGGCATCCTTGATGTCCTGCTCGTTATAAATGCCTTTTTCAAACATATCCGTAAATAGGTTAAAGCCCGTCTTTTCGTTACTCATTGCAAGGACGTTTGTGGCAAGTACTACAAAGTTATCCACAGTAAGATTTTTTTCAGGTTGGAAAATCATTGAGCCTTTACTTATAATGCCTTTATCAAAAGCCACCTGATAAATATCCTTATCCTTTGTATCTATATCAAGGATTTTAAGATACCATTCTACCGCTTCTTTCTGCTTAAGGGGCTCATTTGCTCCAAGGATTGTACCACTTCCGATAAGCCCCATATGCTGCATAAGACCTACATAATATTTCACATCTTCACTTACATCCGTAAATGTAGAAATGTGCTTTTCGGAAAGAGCTTTTTCTTCAAGATTATAGCTCTTTATAAACTGCACAATCGCCTCTTCCTTTGTAAGCACACGGGTTAAATCGGGATTAAACTCACCCTTTTCATTAACATCACCTTCAAAACCTTCAAAAAGTCGAAGTGTGTGAAGCGAGTTTGCTTTTTTGATGTTATATACTCCGAAATCTTCATCGGCAGTTGCAGTTTTACTGAGGTTACGCACCTCAACCTTTGAAAATGAGTTGTATGCACCTGACCTTATACGGAATGATGCACCGTTATCCATTCTGCCGGTGAAATCTGCATTGTCGATATAAACTTTTGCCCTAAACCATGTACCGGCCGTTTTTACACCGTTTGCATCAAGACCGAGCTTATACACTCTGGCATTTACTACTTCATTACTGCCGGGAGTAAGATATTCCACATAGAAATAACCGCCTCCGCCGTAGTCCCAGTAATCAAGCGTAATTTCAAAAACTCTGTCTTCTGCATCGGCAAAGCCTTCGTCAAGCTTGAAGTATAGATAGTTCTCAACGTATACCTGACGTGACTGCACACCGTTCCACACGGTCTGTTCACTGTATAAATCAGTATACCTTCCCGCACCGTTGGGTTTGATGTATTCCATCCCCTTCTCCTCGGCCACTTCTGAGAAGATAACATATGCATTTCCATCTTTCGGAATATCAGGGCCTGTTACGGCAATCTGACCTGTCCTCCAGTCATCATCCTGGGAAGCAAAGGAAACCATTGCCGATACAATAAGAACGAAAATACATACCAATGATGCTGTGAAGGCTTTATTAAATATTCTATTTTTCATGTTAAAGCCCTCCTCGGTATATTATTCTGCAACTAACCGTACAGAATGTATATAAATTTCTTTATTTGCTTCAATAACTATATCTGAAACATCGTCTGAATTAAATACTACCTTCTGCCATCTGTCGGATACGACTTCTCTTACATCATCACCGACAGAGATGATTGTACCCTCTTCAGGTGCGTAATAATTAACTTCTATGTATTTATTGCTTCCCCCTGTAACAATAGTGTCTGTTACAGTCGCCTCAAAGCGGTTGGTCTTTATTGCCCTGCGGTCATCTACTGTTTCCGAGGTAAGAAGCTGCATATCTACTGCATCCATATTGCAGGCAAAGTTAACCTTTTCTGCTACGAAATAAGCATTTTTGGGAGAATATTCACTCTTCGGCATTGCTGATAATCTGTGCACTCTTAATCCAATATCATAACCATCAACACTTCCAATAACGTTTCCCGTAGTTCCGCTGATATTTTCATAAAATCTGAAAGTGTATGCACCATCATGGTTTGCAGTACTTGCAGTAGGCGATCCCGCTAAAGTTACATTCATTCTTGCTACTTTCCATGTATTGGTTCCTGTCTTTTGCGGACCGGTAATTTTACCCTGCTTTTCTGCACCTGCAGCATCAAGGTACTTATACTCAATCATAATGTAGTTTATGTTGTCGTCAAAATATGTAAGCTCAAGAACGTAGTCCTTTACACCACTTAACTCTGCAAGCTTTTCAGGAGTATATGCAAAGCAAAGATAAGTTGGAGTGCTGCTATATACTCGCGTGGTATTTGCAACACAAGGAAGTCCTGCCGCACTTGTTTCTATATAGGTTCCAAGCCAATAGTCATTTCCCATCTTACCTTGGAATACAAATTCTGAACTGTTTTCGATTTTGCTCCCTTCCGTCACAGAGGTCATAATGCTTTCTGTGAAAAAAGGTGTAGTTGTGCCGTAGGCTGACTCTGCCCCCTCTTCATCAACAGCCTTAACCTCAAAATTATACTTTGTTCCCCACAAAAGTCCATCAACTGTTTTTTCAGTGGTCGACACGCCTTCCGCAAGAAGAATTCCTTCGTCGTAAATATTATAGGTTTGGGCACTGTTATAGTCATCTTCTGCCGCATCCCATGATAAAGATGCCGATGAAAATGTAGTTTCAGTTACCACCACATTTTCCGGGGATGCAGGTGCACCGTTACGAAGCGGAATCTGTCCTGCAAGACTGTCCCAGAGGAAATAACGAAGTTCACCGCCCTCTGCACTCTTGTCTGTGAGAGAAACTGTAAGAGTATCTCCGTCTGTTGCAAGAGAGTTTACCGATGAACCGATTGAAAGAATCTTGCCCGATTCGTCAAAATATGCCGCAACGAGGCACACATCCTGTCCTGCGGATACTTTATCCGCAGTAACGGTTACTGTGGTAGTTCCGTCATTTGTTTCGGCAACCATTTCTCCGAAAGTTATTTTTTCATTTGCTGATACACTCATCGCGCAGATATTGAATGCAAGAACGCCTGCAGTCATAATAGCTGCTAATTTTGAAAATTTCATTTCTTTCTCCTCCGTTTTATTTTAATTCAACGTTTCGGGATAGTGTTTCTTTCTCGCAAGGTAAAGCTGATGAATGTCGTTCTTAAGATAATACTCATTATCCCAATCCATATGACACCACAAAAGAGTTACAAAACCTTTAAGTCTTTCGGGAGCAACTGTTTTGGATACATTTACAACAGTCTCCTCGGGATTTTCATTACGGAGCCATGTTGAACAAGCGCAAAGCTGATCGTAGCCAAGCACTTCAAGCTTTCTGTATGCGTGCATACCGGGATAGTTATAATCATCTTCGGGCCAGTCACGGAAATGCTCATAGTACCAGTTTCTTACAAGAACTGTTTTGGGAACATTTCTTGCAAATTCTTCTTCGTGATGCCAGAAATAGTCAGCCGCCATCGACGCTCTTACACCGTTCTTCTCCACTCTGTCAATCATAAAGTGTACATCGTGCCAATAAAGGTGCTCGTGTCTGATACGTGCCATTCCACGGTAAACCTGATTTGCATAGTTTTCTTCGTCCATTACGATATCGAAGCAATAAGGAGTTTCAAAAATTTCACAGATTTCATCAATTACATCGCCAACGAACTGATAATATTCGGGAGAGCAAAGCTTGTATCTGTATTCCTTTGTCCATGTATCGTGAGCTGTTGAGAAGTCCATACGTGGCCAAGTCTTGATACCAACATCGTGGAACTTTTTAAGAACTTCTTTAAGCTGTGCCTTTGACCATGCATTGGGGGCGGCAATTTCAGGATGCTTATCAAGCACCACACCGTCACCAACTTCGATAAATACTGCAGTATACTTACGTTCTGCAAGGAACTTTATAATTTCATCCCAGAAAGACATATCATTGATATTTTCGGGATTATATCTCGGGGGCATATTATGGTATCTGGGAGGAGTAAACTCATCATCCCACATATGATTGCTTATCATAAGATAGCATATCCATTCAATCGAATTATTGTTATTCATTTTCATACACTTCCTTAACTTTTGTTATATATAAATTTTAATTATAATCAGTTTTCTTCAGGAAACATTTTTTCGTATTCCTTCTTTGCAAGTAATACCGCACCCATTGTCGGATCGCCGTTAAAAAACGAAATATCATATTTTTCCGGAGTTTTGAATTCATTTTTTAAATAGTCGAGTCTGCAGTCCTTGTCCATTCCTATAGCCAATAAAACAATGGGGATTTTTCTGTCGCCGAAATTTTTTGCCAAAACCTCAACGAACTTTACTGTTTCAGACATATTTCGTTTAATGATTTCTTTGGCGACATTATCTCCGTTTTCTGCGGCATCAAAAACATATTCCGCAAACTTCTCTATATTATGTCTTCCATTGTAATAAATATCTTCATAGACAGTTTTAATTTCGTTACCATAGTCACTTCTTATCATTTCAGTTATAATAGTCTTTTCTCCTATTCCGTCACATTCGGAAAAATATGCATTTAAACCATCACGACCAATGTTATACATCCCACCGGAATTTGAAAGAAGGTACCCTCTTCCACCTATGCTTGTATACATACCATCAATAATACAGTGTGCACTCGCACCTGTACCTACAGTTAACATTATTCCGTCACCATCACCGAGAGATGCTGAAAGATAAAGATTCATCGAAGAGTCATTATATGTGTACTTAAATCCAAAAGATGCAAAAAATTCCTTAAATTCAATGTGCTGAATATCTGATGTTATATTTGAAATACCTGCATATAATACAACAGAGGAAAAGTCTACATCTCCGCATACTTTATAAATTGCATTTCTTAAAATTTCCTTACGTTTTTCCATATCAATGACGGCAGGATTAATAGTCTCTGTCTGAACTCGTCTGATAATGGCACATTTACTGTCTGCAAGAATAAGTGAAGTATTTTCTTCACCCGCACTTATACCAAGGAAATACACTGCTTTCGCATCGTGAAAAAGAGATTCAACATTAACCTGAAAGACTTTTGCGACCAACAGTAGAGTTTCAATATCGGGAATGCTCATACCTCTTTCCCACTTACTCACAGCTTTTTCAGTACATCCCAATTTATCTGCCATAACCTTCTGTGTAATAGAATGTTTTTTTCGCAGTTCCCTTATATTTACAGCAAAAATTTCTCCAAGTTTTGACATACAATCACCCCTCATAAAATCCACCAATCTATTTTAATTATAGACGACTGTTTACTTCCCGGTCAACCGACAGTCAGCCTATTTTTCGTATCCGAAAACTCTCCTGTCGGTAGAGTTGGGCGGTGGTATTATATTTTTCCTAAAATTACGACTACTATGCGAAGTACTTTCCTAATTTATTCACATATATAACCTTATTATTACAAGCAATAAATTTAATGTTAAAAAACATTGCATTAAAGAAAAGCTGTTATAATAATTACAACATCTGACTGTAACCAAAGTGTCAGAAAATAACCACTTTTTTCATTTTTTCAATATTTACTTTGTCGCTTTTTACACTGTGCACAAAATTAAATAGTCATCCAACAAACAGATTTTACCCCTATTTTAAATGTAAAAATAGCAGAGCTACAGTTTATAGCTGTAACCCAGCTATAAAGCACAATCAATGTAATGTTACTGCAATTCATATAAACTCATTTTTAACACAAGAGGTAATTCAAGGTGCTCATTTATGTGAGCACCTGTTTTTTATGTTTCATTTAATTCGAAAAAAATATCCTTTAATTTTACTCCAAGTTCCGTCAGACCACCAATACAACAGAAAGAAAAACAAAATAAAAAGACATACAAAAACACAAACAATGTTGACTATAAAAATAAAAGCATCACTAAAAAAAGAATTATCTATGGCTGTGCATAAATTGCACAGCCATTTTCCACACATTACTGTTAAGGCAATCCCGATTGAATCCAGTATCATATAAAACAATACCTTTTTACTCATATCATCCTCCGTCCTCCTTTTTTGCAGTCCATAACTCGACCACTATTTCAATCATCGCTATCAGCACAAGCTTTATGTATTTCATTGCTTTATCCTTGTTTACACCTCACCGTCCATGCAGTAGATATATTCTTCAATCTCATCGGGAGTGAATCCTCTGTTAAGCATTGTGTCAATATCATCCGGGGAAAATCCCTGATAGCTGGCAATTGATTTTAAATCTTCAATGTAGCGGTCAGAATAATATGTTCTTCCCCACCCGCAAGAGGATAATCCAAAATCCCACCAGTTTCTTCCGTAATAATGGCTGTATTCGAATTTCTCCTTTGTGATGATTCCGTTACCATTAATTTTAAGTATTTCGCCCTCGGATATTTTAACTTCTTCACATTCTCCGTTTTTAAGTCTTTGAAACAGCGGTGAATCCACAAGGGCTTTGTAAAGAATCTCATCGGTGCTTGCATATACATAAAGCTTTAATTCAGGGAAATGAAGAATAGATAGTGGTGAATCGCCTTTGACAAGGTAGAGGTTATTTCTATCATCAAGAATTGAAAAGCTGAAGCTTCCCTCAACCTTTTCTGCCATATACCTGATACTCTCAAAACTTACCCTTTTCTGACTCTCTATAAGTTGTACTGCTATATATGAATCTGTTTCTATTTTTGTCTTGGGAAGCTTGTACTTCTTTTTAAGTTCATCATCGTTATAAAGTACTCCGTTATGTGCAAGGGAAAACCTTACGTTTGTAGTTTTTCCGTAAAATGGATGGTTGTTATAGTTCCTTTTCTCACTTCCCTGGGTGCTATGGCGTGTGTGTCCTATCAAAGCTTTCAAATTATCATGATGTTTGAAATTAATATTCTCCGCTGCTTTTGCTTCTTTGATAATACGAATCATTCCTCCACTTACAAAAGATATACCCGTTGCATCTGTTCCTCTTACGGAAGCGTGTTCTGCAAGGGCATTGGTAAGCAGAGATAATCCTTTAATGTCTTTATTACTGTAATTTAAGAAACCGAATAATCCGCACATATTACATCTCCTCCGTTTCGTTTGCAATTTCATTTACATATAATCTTTTCTGCTTCAGATATTCGATGAGTTCTGTTTTCTTGGGAAGTATGCTTAATACAAAATCAGACCAGGACATATTTTCCATCTCCTGGTCTGACATATGGTATGCATTGAAACATATCTCGTCCACAAACTGAAGTGTAGCTATAAAGGTCTTATAGTTAAGAGTACCTCTGAATAAGCGGAATTCAACGGTGTTGCTGTTCTCAAGGTTGACTGCTACATATCTTCCCATATGTCTGTCCTTTGCTTTCTTGTACGTTTCTTCAGATGTAGCAGATATGGTCGCATACCTTGCTGCCCAACGGTTAAGATTATCCTGTGTTCTTCTGCTGAATTTAACTATTTCACTCCAGTGCTTTTCAACAAAGAAAACTATTCTGCCGATGGCTTCTTCCTGCTCTTCGTATGTTTTTCCGAAAGCATCTCTGCTGACATGAATGTGTAACCCGCACGTCTGTGTCTGATGCGACCTATAACCCATATCAACAGCTTTTTCAAAGACCTCTTTCCAGTTCATTTTGTCTGTATGATATTCAAGGCTCATCGGGTGACTTACTATTTCAAAACCGCTGTCGATACTGCCGTCGTGTTTGCAATAAATGTGCTCTCCGGTTTTGCTTGCAATATCAATAATTGTCTGTGCGTTATTATCACATTCTCCGCCTTTATCTATTTCAAGTTCAATTCCGAAAAACAAATTACCCAAACCGTAAAAAATCGGTTCGGGTTTATAACTGTAGTTCTTTATTGCATAGTTCATTCTTCTCTGATAACACTCATTACAATAAGGATAATCGTCATCCTCGCTTAAGTAATAGGCATCCTCCTGATGAATAAGACGGCCACAGTCCTCACAATTTGTATAACTATAGTCATAACAGCGACGGCAAAGAACTAGATTTGAATTTCCTTCAGCATCCTCACGCCATATTCTTTCACCGCAATTCATACACACTACAGTTTTTTCTGTGAGACAGTCTGTGCAATATGTCTTACCTTCAAATTCGTGATAGTTTTCTCTTTCAAGTATTGCACCGCAACAAGAGCATGTTAAGTTTCCGTTTTTCATAAAAATTTTCTCCTTTAGTATTCATAGTTCATTAGCATAGTTGAGTGTGTCTTATCGTCAATGACGAACACCTTCCCTGTAATAACAGGAACAAGGTTTAAGACATACTCTTTTTCATATTCAGGCTCTTCATGAGTATGGGTTATCACTTGCTTTCCATCTTTTTCAGACAAAGAAAAAACCTGCAGATAGTCTTTATCTACAGGTAAGTTGTGTATCATCTCCCACATAAGTAATTGCAGCGGAATTGGAATATTTTCCGCTACGCCCCGTGTTATGAATTTTCGATTATTAAATATATACGACACCTCCATATGTATTTTCATAGATATGATATATATTTCAGGGGTGTCAGAAACCAAATAAAGAGGAAAAACAACAACATTTAAATATACTAACCGAAAGGAGTTGTTACATCATGTTTCAAAACGATTACGATGTACTGACGGCATACGAAGCTATGGACTATTTAGGCATAGGCGAAAACACCATTTACAAGCTTTTAAAAAGCGGTGAGCTCGGTGCTTTCCGTATCGGCAAGACATGGAAAATCCCAAGAAAAGAATTAGATAAATACATAGATAACAGTGTGAAGAAAAATATGAAAGGATGACCTATTATGAATAACTATGACTACTTAAAACACCTGACTGTTTATATGGAAGGTTACGAAAGAACGGGGAAAGAATCGGTGTTACAAAAAATCACTGCTACCGGTTTCTTTGCTACCCTTGTTATTAACGGAAAGAAAACTAACATAATACTGACAGCTAATCACTTTGCAGAAAAACTGAACAGAGTAACCTTCTGGTTTCGGTATATGGATGAAGACAGTTTGGTTACTGTTCCCATATCTTCAAAAGTAGAATGGAATTATTGTGATGATGCTGATATTGCCTACTGTGAACTTGAACCTATTGAGAAAAAATTCAAAAAAATAACCGGTAATAGCATTTACGCTTCTGTACTTATCGAAGACAAGATATTAAAACAATTCGAACTTGAGGATATATCTCTGTTGGATGAGGTCATCACGGCAGGATACCCCAACGGTGAAGCAAGCACACATCATAAATATCCTCTGTTCAAGAAGGGTTATATTGCATCACTGCCAAAAGATTGTATTGAAGATAAAGAAGGATATATAGACTTATCTGCCATAGGAGGATACTCCGGCTCTCCAATATTTCTTAATACTACGCCGCCAAAGTTTCTTGGTGTTCTTGTAAGCGGTGCAGCGGATAGTTCTTCAGAAGGTTCTTGCGTGAGTATGTATGTACCGGGGTATATGGTGTTGGAGTTTGTGAGAGAGGGGTAAAACGATAATAGCGTTGCGGAAAAATCCGCAACGCTCGTTGTTTGTTGATTTTAAAGCAAGTTGTTTGCCGCTGTATTCTTTTTTATTGCATGGTCATAAGCCCTTTTTGTACCGCTGCTTGGTTGACAATCCGACACATCTCTTTTACTGTTTCTCTGTCTGGGTGGCATGTAATTTTCATCATAGTAAATAATGCAGTAACTGCTGTTGTCAATCATTTCATAATTGCGCTCAACATATGCCGCTTTACCTGCGTTAATCATCCTTTCGGGATAATATGTATGGTTGTAACTTTGCAAAAGATATGTAGTATAACTTTCATCAACATATGAAAATTTTGTCCTCACATAAACTCGTCTGAAGCGCGGATATTTGTTTTTAAGTTCTGTAACCACCGCCAAACAAAACTCATCAAACGCACTCTTACTGCCGAATGGAAATGCATCAACATTTTTCTCTGTGATTAAATCTTTAACAGTTTCTGTATCTGCAATACATATAATGTGTAACAAACCCAAGTCTTTGGAAGCCGCATAAAATGGGCATTTTTAAAAGCACAGCCACGAGGGCTGTGCTTTTTGAGTAATAATTCTTACAGCAAATGATTGTCTAGTTTTCCAAGAGTTGGTTTCCATACTTTGTTCCACGCCACATTAAACCGTTTTTTATGTGTTTTATGATCATCCCATAGAAGATGATCTATTTTGTTTTTCAATTGATAACTATTAAGTTTATCCATGTTCTCGCTTATACAAAGAAATTCTTTTATTGCTTTACTGTCATTCAATGTAGATATTTCTGGAATAGACATTATATATTCATCGTACATATTTCCAGAAAGTATCGGCCAAATGAATTGCATTATTTCTATGGTTTGCGGAATCTTAAATAAAGGTTTAATTAGCGTAACGTCTGTCAATTTCTTATAGAGTCCATTATCAACGATATCTCTTATAAAGTCTTGGTTGTTTGACATTATTTCAAACATAGAATTATATTTAATATAAATGTTAAAATACTCTTCAATACTTAATAATTCCTTATCATACAGCAATTTATTTTCATATAAGCTCTTACCTATTACATAGTTGGTATATATTCCTTCTTCATATAACCGACTAGTTATTTCAGGGCAAAGAGCTACTTTGACTATTATGGTCTTAAACCAATTAATACTTGTCGCTGTAACCATTTTTAGCTTATTAAGTAATTCTATGTACTTGTCAGCCAAACCTGCACCTTGCACTATTTTTTCCAGTGACGGAATAAGAGTGTATGTATGGTACATACATTTTAATGCCTCGTTAACTTCTGTTAGTTTTAAAAATGTTTTTAAATAACTAATAGATGTTTCTTTTTCTTCTTCTGACAATTCTGAAAATTTAATTTTGTTAAAATCAAAAGAATAAAAGATTTTATTTGCTGTTATACTGTCCCTAACCATTGTATCAGTATATTGAGGATTAAATAAGTAGTCAAAGATTTTACTACACTCATCGCTACTTCTTAAATCCTGATTGCAGTATTCCCACACAAAATCACAATTATTTATATTCAGTTGTGAACCGTCTATACAAATTATGGCATTTGAAAAATTGTCAAAAGTATTGAGTTCATCCTTTGTAATAACCGGATACGGTGCCTGAAAAATTGAGGAATATACATTATAGACTTGTTGAGATTTCTTAATAATGTTACGCCTTAAAGATACAAAAACATCTTTATCTTTATTCAATATTGCATCACAGGAAGCAAGGATGTTTTTTGAAACATTTTCATCCATATACTCTATATCATCGATTTGATTTAGTGGTGTTTTAGTTAATAGATATGATATATATAAATCATTTTCTTTAAGGCGTATTAAAATATTTTCGTTTAACCCATTTGAAATTGCCCTTTTGTTTAATCCGCTCAAATATTCAATCGGTAAACTTTCTGCATCAAATGAATTAACATATTTACATATTTCAACATCTGATTTTGTGTTTTTGAGTATTATATCGAAAAGTTCAAAGTCTAACATGTGGTTAACATCTAAAAAGTCTAGTAATAAATTGCCAACATATTCATCAACATCAACATTTCTTATTAATGCCTTATATACTTCAATTGCAATTTCCACATCTTGTTCCAACAATTTCGATTTATTAATTGCTTTGAATATGTAATCAGAATCTTTGCTTATAAACTCAGTGTTTGTTAATCTAAGAATTGTGCTGATAGTTTCTATTTCGGTCATTTCCTCTTCAGTTAAAAGCGGTATATCTATTTCTGAATTAATAAATAGTTTTTTAAATGAAAGATTATCGTATGAAAACGCTATAAGAATATTTTTTCTTAGTTTTATAATATCATCTTCATTCCAAGCTTCGTCTGAAATACAAGCTAAGATTTTTTCAACAAATTTACTTATGAACTCTTGCTTGTTTAGCAAAGGTGAGTTGTTTACAACTGTTAAATATTGTAAAATCTTATCATCCGGAGTTTCCAATTTAAGGGTATAATTACATAATAATTCTAACGCTTGGTCAACATTATGAGTTACTGCTATTTCGAATAATTTACAATTCAACAATAATACTAACGGATATGTTTCCTCAGTATTTATATTATTTATTGTATCAACAACTATAGAATTTGGTCTGTTTTTGAATATGCGCTCTACCTTTTCATCCAAATATTCAAAATTATTAAACACGGTAGGAAGTTTTATTAAATTACAAACATCTTTTTCATCAACAGTTTTTACATAGCTATTATCAGGATATGTGTAGAAGTACATTCTAAAATCATCATCCAATATATTATCCAAAACTAGATTGCACAATACTTTAATAAATTCTTCTGTAAAAACCGTTTCACCAAATACATCTTTGAATGTTGCAATCAAATCATCCGTTTTGTTTTCGGAAGAACCATTTTTAATTGGATATGAATTTCTAATAAAAGCTTCAAATTTCTCTTCTTTTTGCACTAATTCATAAAATTCTATAGAGAAAGCACTTTCCAAATAAG
Source organism: Clostridia bacterium (assembly GCA_045651805.1). Taxonomy (GTDB): domain Bacteria; phylum Bacillota; class Clostridia; order UMGS1883; family UMGS1883; genus UMGS1883. The sequence goes on along the minus strand of JAZRTB010000032.1, from coordinate 6,209 downwards.
ATACAGCTGTACATGCTGTAAAACTAATATTTGACACTTCTTTATAGTTTTTGTTTTTCAATGAAACCATTATAGAGATTGCATGATTTAATCTATCTTTTAAATCTCTTAATGTAAGGTTTTCGCCTATTAAAATCCAATCAAAGGATTTGGGTAAGTGTTTTTCTGATATTTGTTCACCAATCAGTCTCTCTAACTTTATTTTAGCTTCATTATTTTTATCAAGCATAGCTAATAATGCTGATTCATAATCAGCAAAGTGAATTGGTTTCAAATTAATAGTTACATCAAAAACTTTTGAATATAAATGTTCAAATGGTTGAGATTTTTCACTGGGTGCAAGAAGTAATGCCTCAGGTTTAATGGCAACAATAAACACGAATTGTTCTTTCACTTCTTTAGATACAGAATTTTGAAATCTATACAATTCTTTCAAGAATATCTTTACTGACTTTTTATCTGGTACTCTATCTAAATCTTCAATGAATATGATTTGCTTATTGTAATTTGAGTTTTCTACTAATTTTGTTGATATTTCATCATACAATTCAAATACATCATTAATTTCCAAATGATTATCATTTGTCTTATTCCAACTTGAAAATGCAATAGATGTATCCATTATTCCATAAATTAACGCTCCAATAGCTCCAATTAAAAACACAGGATGAATATCTTTAATTAACTCAAAAAAATTCTTATTGTTTTCAGTGATAAAACTAAGACTGTCTTGAGAAAATATCCTGTATATTGCATACATTATAGCAGCAAAAAGTCCACTTTTCCACAACTTATTAGAAATAGTACTAAATGATATAGAGTTGAAATTTTTACTCATTCTTTTGCTTGCGTAACGCGATAATTTCGAAACACTATCTACATCATTATTACCGTTAGCTAACTGATATAAGAAAGATTTCGTTAATTCAGACACTCCATCATCCGTTTTATCAGAAATGCTATCCCACATATTGATTCTAATGCTACTATATTTTCGTTCGTTACTTAACACATCAGAAATTAAAATATCCGAAATGGTAGATTTTCCTGTACCATAATCGGCAACTACCCCTATCATGTTAGCCCCATTTTCTATTGCCTGATGTATAGTTTCAATTTGAGATTTAAAACCTACCACATCCTGAGAATAACTGGTTGCAGGTTTGTTAATAAAAACAATTGGCTCATATTCTTTTATAGAATTATCAGTATTAATTCTTTTTTTCTTAAACATGTTCATCTTCTCCAATTTATTAAAACATATGGATTTTATTTTCAGCAACGATGTTAAGTATCATTTCAACTTCATTCCATCACTAAACGCCTTACCAACCACATCGCCAAGTTTGCGATATGTATGATGTACCGGATCATAGGTAATAGGACTAAACTTATTCAAATCAATTTTACCGTTATCATCAAGTATTCCTTCGTCAGCACAGACATTTACGATTTCACCCACAAGTCTGCAAGTTTCTTTATCATAGCTGATGAGTTTACATTCAAGTGCCATAGGTAATTCATCAAAAAGCGGAGCATTTACAAACTCACTCTTTGTAGTATGCCAACCTGCTTTTTCGATTTTCTCAGGTTCTTTATTACCTGAAACAATACCCACATAATCGCAGGCTACAACATTTTCTGCATCTGCAATGCTAACAGTAAATGCACCTGTTTTAACAACATTCTTTGCAGTCTTGTGTCCGTCATCCACACAAATAGAAATCTGCGTTTCCTCACTTATTCCACCCCAAGCGGCATTCATAGCATTAGGTTTTCCATTCTCATCATATGTGCCGATAATAAGTACCGGCATCGGATATAAAATAGCTTTCGCCCCAAAATTCTTTCTCATATTTACAACTCCTATTCACTAAAAATTATCTTCGAGGTGCTCGTTTGCGAACCTTTAAATTCAAATCCTGAATGGTTCTTCCTAACATATCATCTTTTGCAACAAGCAATAAATCTTTATCCATACCATTCAGAGCATGAAGAACTGCGGCATATATTCCAACAGCAACTGTTTTGTCACCCTTTTCTACTTTCCACAAAGTAGCACGACTTATGCCTGCTCGCTCAGCCACAAGCTCCACAGATAAGTTTCTTCTCAATCTGGCAAGTTTAATCTGCTCGCCCATAGTATTTAGTATATCCTGCGTTGCAGGTAATATATCAACAGTCTTTTTAGCCATCAAATCACCTCTAATGTATATTATTATATACTATAACTTGAATTTTGTCAATTTTTATAAACGTAAATTTTATTTTTAAAATCATATAACATAATTATAATAATGATTCATAATCCTCCCCGCGGATGGGTAATGTTTATATAAGCTATATAAGCTTGGGAGAGGATGAATAACGGAGAGATAAACATAAATTATAGCCATACATTACTGATTATAAATTATATTATTACATATATAAAAATGCGTATATAAGAATTAGATATAGATATTATTACAAATGAATTTACGGAGGTATTTACAATGACAATACATACATTTGAAGTAAGCTGTACTCTTCCCGGAGATGAGTACTATTTAATTCAAGAGAAGCTGAAAAAATCTGACCCATCCAAATGGGCAAAGGAAACAACCGGAATGTGTTACTGGGGACTTTCGGAACAAGGAATTATAATAAGAACGTTTATAACCAAAAACAAAAGGAAAGGCTACTATGCCTACAATATCATATATAGAATATCAGCCCGACGAGTCATGGATAATCATGATTTTGTCGGGCTTTTTGATACAAACGATTACGATGCTCTTGAAGAAAAGGTGAACTTCATTCTTAAAAATAAATGCAAGCTTCTCCCCCTGCTTGAAGATTGCAAAATGAAAAGAATTGACTTTTGTGTAAACGCAGAGCTTAAGAATCAGGAGCAGGTTAAGGCATATATAAAGACGATGAAAAGAGCAAACATTCCAAATCACCTAAATCTGTATGAGGTATATGATGAAAAGGCAAAGAGAACAAAACCTATGAAAGATGATTTTACTGTATATAGTGAAAACTATGTCGCCATATCTATCTACAATAAGCAACGGCAAATGATTAAAGAACAGAAAGACACAAAAAAGGTTATTTTCCCTCAGCCTGAAATAGATCGGGCAGAAAACATTGTCCGTATAGAAATCCGTTGTATGGAAGGTAAAGTAAGCGAACTTAAAAAGAAGTTCAATTTAAAGAGCATCTACGACTTTATGATTTTTTCAGGAAAAATCGGAGACTATTTATTTAGATATTATCTTTCCAGAATCTTCAACGAAGGGATAATCTGTACTCTTTCCGAAGCCTTAAAAAGAATTGATATGGGCGAATACAAGCCCGAAAACACCGAACTCTTAAAGGAATTTATAAGGTACGCTAATGAGACACGTAGTGTTGCAGAAGCTATTTGTCTGTACAGAGAATTCTTGAGCAAAAAAGAAGTTAATCGTATAATCTGGATGCTCTCTAATATAGAAACCTGTTATGTTACCGCTACAACCGAAGTTGTAAAGTTGTTTGAATATGGATATATTCCTACACCATTGGAATTATATGCGGAATGTATAAAAAATTGATTTGCATCAAAACATCGCACAAGCCTATGTGGCCCTTTCACGATAAAACCAAAGAATATTAAGTTCTTTAAAACGGAAAAATGCCGAACAAACTTATTGTCCGGCACCATTGTATGATTAGATCATCCAGATTGGAACTATATAATTTTCTGAATTGATTGCTGACAGTTTAGGACGCATACAAAGGATAGCTCCGTTGCCACGAGGAACAGAAGCTTTATCAAGCAGTCCGAATGCACTAATCAGCTCACTACCTGGATTAACAGAACGTTTAATCTCCAAAGGATGCAGTGCACCATCGCTCTCGATTACCATATCAATTTCATTAGAGTTGCTGTCACGGTAGTACCACAGCAAGCATTCCTTTGCATTGTTGTGATAAGACTTTAAAAGTTCTGACACCACAAAATTTTCAAGAATATGGCCATTGATTGCTCCGTTTGCCAAAATTTCCGGAGAGGAATAACGAGTTAAATAAGCAACCAACCCTGTATCAAAGAAATACATTTTAGGTGTCTTAACAGTACGCTTTAACAAGTTATTGGAATAAGGACGAAGGAAGAAAATTACATCGGACTTCTCAAGCACCTGCAACCAACGCTTTGCTGTATCATCAGATACACCAACATCCTGCGCAATATCGTGCACATTCAACATTTGCCCTGCACGGCAAGCAGCAGCACGAACAAAATCCCGGAACATTAGCGGATCGGCAAGCTGTACCTGTTCTTTTACATCGCGATCAATATAGGTCTGTAAATAGCTTGAATAGAATACATCACGGTCAGAGAACTTGCCACTTGCAAGACCGGGCATAGCACCCTTCCAGATACGATCATAAATTTCTGCAATATCAGCAGGAGCATTTGTTTTTCCGCGAGCTTTCAAGGTTTCTAATTCAAGCGTAAATGGCGTACAATTTCCGGACCCATATATCTCGTGCTGTGATAGGCTTGACATGTGTAATATCGCCACACGACCTGCAAGGGACTCTTGCGCCAGCTCCATAAGTTTGAAGGCTTGAGAGCCTGTCAACCAATAGTTTCCGGGAGCGGCACCTTTATCAATCTCCATTTTAATATAAGAGAAAAGTTCAGGCGCATATTGCACCTCGTCAATCATAATCGGAGTAGAGTGTAGTTGCAAAAACATAGCAGGATCACGCTTAGCAAGGCTACGCTCCTCCATATCGTCCAATGTTACATATTCACGGTTTTCGTCCATAAGTTGCCGTAAAACAGTAGTTTTGCCAACTTGTCGCGGACCCGTGATTAAAATACATGAATACTCTTTAGACAGAGTAATAATTTTTTCCTCAATATCTCTCTTGATATAAGCCATAACAAAACCTCCTTAGGCAATTATCCGATACAATCGTATTTTAGCATAAAGGCTTTGAAATTGTCAAGAATATTATTAAACTTACCTATATTTTCCCAAAATAGCACAAAAAATGAGATATCACAAAGCTACCCCATTTCAATCACTTCATATATTCAGTTAAGCTCCTGCAGAATGTTCTTGCACTTCTCCAACAAATCAGGAACATCGGTAATACTGATATCATAAACCATTTAGAGATCTATCGCATCGTAACCATGTGCTATGCGATTTCTTAAACCGGCTATCTCATTCCACGGAATTTCAGGATATTTATCTGCATACCCAATGTCCCTCAATTTCTTTCCCATTTCACCGATTTGTTCAACACAAAAACTTATTGAATACTGATAACCCTTACTAGTATAGTACCTTTCGTACGAGTTTTTATACGAATCATGAATGGAAGCAATATCCTCACAGTATTTAACTATTGACTTAAGATACGAAATTTATCTATCTGGCATAAATTCTTCTCCCCTCTGCAGTTAAATCAAGTGTCGTTACAAATTCCGGTGCAAAATCAATATTAATAACATCAACTTCTTTTTGCAGTCGTTCTTCAAGTTCATTCATAAACTTAATGCGATTTAGACCTTTGCAGCTTGTTCCATATTTCACAAGCAAATCAACATCGCTATCCTCGTTCGGAGCATGGTCGAAATATGAACCGAACAACAAGATTTCCTCAATATCATACTTATCAGCAATAACACCTATATTAAATTTTAAATCATCAATTGTATAAATCATATTCCACCCTCCTTGTATTCTTCTATTTATATTATATAATATTTTGAATAAAAGTCAACATTCACAAATAAAATCTTAAAAAACAAAGGTTTTTACAATTGAAATTTTGACTAAATTTTTGACTAACATTTTGACTGACTGACTAACAAAATACTGACTTTTTTCTGCTGATTACTGACTGTTGCTATATCACTGACAAATGGCTTTATATAGGCATTTAGAGGCATTTTTAGGCTTTGTTTATGGAGAGCTGAAAAAGCCCTTTTAAGCTCTGCAAAGCCTTTATCCCCAGTTCAAGTCTGGGTGGCGCCTCCAACTAAAAACCGCTTAACGGAGTAAGGTTAAGCGGTTTTTGTATTTTGGCTCTTTGTCAACAGTTGGGGTAAAATTAGGCTCTTTGTCAATAGTTGGGGTAAATAAAATGAAATTGCGTGGCAGCTGTTAAGCTGCCACCTTTGTTTTGTATCGTTCTGGGTGCTGATTTCTGAATATATGAAG
>JAZRTB010000031.1:0-16513 GCA_045651805.1 Clostridia bacterium | reverse complement strand
GTTTGAAACCGTTTTATCAAGATTATCATTAATATATCGTAAGACATTGTCAAGTCTGTCGTCGGTACGACTTTTTATTGTAACCTGACTTTTCTCTGCAAGTTCAATATATCTTTCGATAAGGCTTAAAATGCAGGATTTTATTTTCAGAATATCGGTAATTGAATTCCCTTCTGTTTTGGCGTAAGTATCAAAGAGCTTGATTGCAATATCGTCCTTTTCAAATTTTACGAAATAGGGGAGATTAAGAAGGGAGAAAAGGCTTGTGTCCGTAGGATAAATATCAAAGTGCATCCAGTATTTTTCAAAAAGGTCATCGTCGTTTTTGCAGAATCGGTGCATCGTCTGTACGGGGATAAAAAACCAGTCGCCTGCCTTTGCATGATAGGTGGTGTCCTCAATTACTATTGTGCAACTGCCCTTTGTGATGCAGTAGAATTTATTCTGATTAAAACTGTGCCAGTCCGCATCCCACGAATCTTCAGGCAGAAAGGAAATGAATCCGCCGTTATTCACCGTTGCATTCAGGTTTGACACAAATACATCCTGCAGATATTCCATTTTAAAATCCCCCAAACAAGAAATAATACCGCTAATATTATACAACTTTTTGTTGCGGATGTCTATACAATTTTGAGAATATCGGTGCTATAATGAAAACAGAGGTGATTTTATGCTTAAAAAAGAAAATAACTACGATTTTCGTGAAGAACTCCGTCAGGTGCATAAAAAGGACCGCCGTGATTATAGTGAGGTTTGCGGTGCAAGCGAGCTTGAGCTTAAAAACGGTGTCTGCATAGTTGTGCCTCAGACAGAGGATGTTGTAATATATACTGCGGCAAAGGATTTTGCTGACTATCTTCTTGTGTCAATGGGTATCGGTGCTATGGTGTCGCCTTGCGCCCCCGCAGGATTTCAGAAAATAGAACTTTCCCTTTCGCAGGACATTGGTGAAGCAAACGGCTATATGGGTTATTCAATCACCACGGGGGATGATGGAATAACTGTTGAAGGCTATGATTCCCGTGGTGTTATGCAGGGCCTTTTCTTTATGGAAGACCTTATGAATATCCGAAAGGGTCCCTTTATGGAAAAAGGAAATATCAGAAGAAAAGCACTTTTTGATTTTCGTATGACACAGTCACCTCTGGGTATGTTTGACTATACCGACGAATCTCTTTCTCTTATGGCGCATTTCGGTTACGATAGTGTTGACGTATGGCTTAAGGATGGGTGGACAACCCTTCGCGGTGACTATATTGATATGCGCAGTCTTGCTGACCGTGCAGAAAAATACGGTATTAAAATAAATATTGAGCTTTACAAGGTTCACGCTATGCATCCCGATGACGAGGGTGCGCAGGAATATTACGACGAAATGTATGGCGAGCTTTTCCGTGCTTGTCCCAAAATCGGTTCAATCATCCTTGAGGGTGAGGCAAACCATTTTGTAAGTAAAGACCCTGCCGCTTGTATTGAACCCACAGTTGAAAATATCCCCACGGGTAAATATAAGTCAGGCTGGTGGCCCTGCAAGGATTATCCCGAATTTGCACAGATGATAATTAATGCAGTAAGAAAATACAGTCAGGATACGGAAATTCTTTTCTCTACATATAACTGGGGCTTTGCTCCCGAAAAGGACAGAATTGACCTTATTGAAAATCTTCCCGATGACCTTACTGTACTTGCAACATGGGATATGTTCCACAATTTCAGAAACGAGAACAGCGTTTCAAATATTCCTGACTACTCCCTACGCTTTATCGGTCCCGGTGAATATTTTGAAAGTGAAGCAAAAGCCTGCAAAAAGAGGGGGATGAAGATTGCATCTATCTCCAACACAGGCGGAAAAACCTGGGACTTTGGCGTAATTCCTTACGAACCTGCTCCCGGCAGATGGATTGAACGATTTGAGAGAATTGTTAAAGCAAATAAGGAATGGGGTCTTTCGGGACTTCAGGAGTGTATCCATTACGGATTTTATCCCTCTATCGTGTGCGAACTCAGTAAATGGGCAGGATTTACGGAAATAAAACCTCTTAGGGAAGTTTATCGCGACCTTCTCCGTCGTGACTTCGGTGAATTCCGGAAGGAAGCAAAAGAAGCGTTTGACTGCTTCGACGAAGCTATTGCAAACTACCCGATTTCTAACTCTGACCAGTACGGCGGATTCAGAATCGGACCTGCATACCCCTTGTGGACTCTCGGCAGCGGAAAGAAGCCTCCTATGGAGCACGCAATGTTCAAGAGCATTTACGACGTTCCTTACAATCCTTACGGTTGGGGAAGAGATTCACTTGCAGGTGTACGCCTTCCTGAAGAGCTTCGTGAACTTAAAACAATGGACGAACTTTTTGAGAAAGGCATAAATATCCTTGAGAGTACGGGTAGTGACAATGTAAAACTTCTTAAGCTTTCCAATATGGTTAAGTTTATGAAAAATACCTGCATTACCGTTAAGCACTCAAAAGAACTTTATCTTCTCCGTCAGAGGCTTAATTTCGAAAGTGACAGAGATAAGCTTGACGAGATTATAGACGGTATGGAAAAAATACTGCTTCAGGAAAAAGAAAATGTTCTTGATACTATCCCGCTTGTGAACTGCGATTCAATCCTTGGTTGGGAACACAGTATGGAATATGTCGGTGACGAGGCGGCGCTTCGTTGGAAACTCCGTCAACTTGATTACGAGCTTAACTGTAATCTTAAAGATTACAGAACCGCAAACAGTCTTGTAGATATTTATAAAAATAAGGAGTAAAGCTATGAGTAACAGCGTAAATATGGAATTTGGTTATTTTAAGGAGATAGAAAAGGCGAAGAAAGAGCGTTGGCCCTTTATCCTCCCCGTAGGAACGATGGAGTATCACAGTACCCATTGCCCCTATGGAACAGATACGCTGACGGCAATGGGTATTGCCCGTGAGGTTGCGAAAAAGGTTGACTGTGTTGTTCTGCCTCCCATATGGTACGGTGTAGCAAGCTATGCGGTAGGCGGTCCCGAAACAAATACAATCAATGTAAACTGTGACACCCTTGAACTTTATATGTATGATATTCTTAAATCCCTCTTTATGGCAGGTATCAACAGAAACATCTATATCCTTATCGCACATCAGACAGAGGACTATCTTCCCATGACTCTTGCCTGTATGAAAGCGGCAAAGAAGCTTACATTTGAGTTCCTTGACGAAACGAAAGGCTATGGCTGGTGGGGCAAGAATGAAAACAAGGAATTTTACGATAACCTTTCCGACGAGGATAACCCATGGAACTGGGTAAGGGTGCTTCTTACGGAACAGATTGCAGATACTCCCGGTGACCACGCAGGCATCTATGAATGTTCAGGTCTTGAATATCTTTACCCAGGCACAATCAAACTTGAAAGACTTTCTGAAACAGACGACTGGTTTGCAGAAACCGCAAAGGATATGTCGCCTGAAATAGGGGAGAAATATACGAAAATGACAGTTGCAAAGCTTGTGGAAATGATGAGAAAATAACAAAAAAGCTTCCGATTTGTTGAATCGGAAGCTTTTTCGTTGACAAAGTTTGGATAAGATGTTAGAATACAAATATTACGAAAAGAAGGAGCGGGGTATAGAAATGGGATTTATTATTTTTTTAATTACTTTGGCATTAGCTGCAGTAGGATTTTTTGCGGTTCGTTTTATCCTTGCATTGTTTAGTGGAAAATGGGAAAACGGCGGACTGGAAATGGCTTCTACTATAAGAAAATTTGCGACAGTTATCACCGGACTTATGTTTGTAGGGGCATTTATTTTTACTATAGTCTGCTTCGTAAAGTGGATTGAGCTCGAGATTGAATTTATTCACTTCCTGGTATATGCTATCGGTGCGTTTTCAGTAGTTGCCATTTATTGTGCAGTTGTATTATTCTTTGTGGAAATGGAAACCGAACGTTTCGAGGCTCACATTAAAACGGAAATAAACACAGGGAAAATTTATCGTTTGTTGTCTCAAAAGGAAGCGGGAAGTTTTGATATGCCCACCGAAGCAAGTGGGGCGCTGCCTAAATCTGCGCTTGAAGTGAATGGGTGGTTATGTGATTCTTGTGGTACAAAGAACGGTAAAAATAGTGTTTTCTGTAATAATTGCGGAAAGAAAAAATAATAACGAATAAAATCAAAAAGAGTTGAAATTTTAACGATTTCGGCTCTTTTCTTTTGATTTGTTGACTTGAAAATATTGTTTTGCTAGAATAAAAATACGCTTTATTGCTCTAAAATGCTAAAATGAGAAAAAATTTTACAAAAACACTATGAAAATGTAAAAAAGTGTGGTATAATGTAATTTGCGATTTTAGCGAGTATCAGTAAAGAAGGTAAAAGTTATGAATTTTTTCCAGAAAGATATTGAAACAATGCCTAGGCGCGAGCTTGAGGCGCTTCAGCTTGAAAGACTGAAAAGGATTGTTGCATACTGTTACAACAATACAAAATTTTATCACGACAAGCTTGATGCGGCAGGTGTTGGCGACGGAAGCAAGATTAAGGTGCTTTCCGATATTGAGTACATACCTTTTACGGAGAAGTCTGAATTCCGTGATAATTATCCCCTCGGAATGATGGCTGTTCCCCGTAAGGAGATTGTCCGCGTACACGCGTCAAGCGGTACAACAGGTAAGCCTACCGTTGGTGTTTATACAAAGCAGGACATTGATATATGGAGTGACTGCGTTGCCCGTGTCTGTGCGGCAGGCGGTGTAACTTGCGAAGATACTATTCAGATTTCTTTCGGTTACGGTCTTTTCACCGGTGCACTCGGTCTTCATTATGGACTTGAAAAGCTCGGTGCAACAGTTATTCCGATGTCATCGGGAAATACCGAAAAGCAGCTTATGATGATGCGTGACCTTCAGGTGACAGGTCTTGTTGCAACACCGTCATATGCACTTTACCTTAGCGAAGCTGTTAAAGAGGGTGCTTATCCCTTAAGCGATTATGCACTTAAGCTCGGTATCCTGGGTAGTGAGCCTTGTACCCCTGAAATGCGTGAAACTATTGAGAAAAACCTCGGTATCTACGTATCTGATAACTACGGTATGACAGAGCTTGGCGGACCCGGTGTCAGCGGTGACTGTTTTGAGCGTAACGGTATGCATTTTGCGGAAGACCACTTCCTTCCTGAAATTGTTGATCCCGATACAGGAAAGCGTCTCGGAAGCGGTGAAACAGGTGAGCTTATTGTTACAACCCTTACAAAGCAGGGTATGCCCGTTCTCCGTTACAGAACAAGGGATATTACTACTCTTGATTATGAGCCTTGTAAGTGTGGCAGAACTCACGTGAGAATGTCCAAAACAAAGGGCAGAACAGACGATATGCTTATCATCAAGGGTGTAAACGTATTCCCGACACAGATTGAAAGCGTACTTATCAATATAGATCAGATAAGTCCTCACTATCAGCTTATCGTAAGACGTGAAGATAAGTTCAAGGATACTCTTGAAATAAAGGTCGAACTTCTTGATGCAAGCGTTCTTGAAAATTACGGTGAACTTGAAAAGCTTATCCGTCTTATTCAGGAAAGAATCAAGAGCGTGCTCGGACTTCAGGCAAAGATTACACTTGTGCCGCCCAAGAGTTTGGAAAGATTCCAGGGCAAGGCGAAACGTATATTAGATTTACGTAATGAGAAATAAATGCATAATGCATAATGCAAAGTGCACAATTATGGACGATTTTCGTTGAAACGAAAATCTTTGAAAATTATAATTATAAAACTAATAAAGTGCCTTCCTCTTGTGGGGAAGGAGAACCGCTTGCGGTGGGTGAGGTGTAAATCCATTTGTTTTGCGGTATCTATCCTGAAAGGAATGAATACATAAATGAAAGAATTACTTATAGGTAATGCCGCTATAGCACGCGGTCTTTATGAGGCTGGTTGTAATGTAATCTCCTCATATCCCGGTACTCCCAGTACGGAGATTACCGAGTTTGCGGCAGAATATGATGAAATTTACTGCGAATGGGCACCTAATGAAAAGGTTGCCTGCGAGGTTGCTTTCGGTGCATCACTCCGTGGTGCAAGAAGTGCCTGTGCAATGAAGCACGTTGGTCTTAACGTTGCGGCTGACCCCCTTTTCACACTTTCATACACAGGTGTGAACGGCGGTATGGTTATTTGTGTTGCAGACGACCCCGGAATGCACTCATCACAGAACGAGCAGGATTCACGCCACTATGCAATCGCATCAAAGATTCCTATGGTTGAGCCTGCAGATTCAACAGAAGCTTATGAATATGCAAAGCTTGCCTTTGATATGTCAGAGGAATTTGACACCCCCGTTCTTCTCCGTATCTGTACAAGAATTGCTCACTCACAGAGCATTGTAGAAACAGGGGAAAGAACAGAAAAGGGCGTTCTTGATTATAAGAAAAACCCCGAAAAGTTTATTATGATGCCCGGTAATGCTAAAAAGCGTCACCCCATTGTTGAAGAAAGAACAGCTAAACTTACTGCTTATGGCGATAACTGCCCCTTTAACCGCATTGAATACACAGATTCAAAAATCGGTATTATCACATCAGGTGCTTGCTATCAGTATGTTAAGGAAGCACTTGGCGATAGCGTAAGCGTTTACAAGCTGGGTCTTGTAAATCCCCTTCCCGTAGATTCAATCAAGGAATTTGCATCGAAGATGGAGAAGGTTTACGTTGTTGAAGAGCTTGACGGAATTATCGAAGCTCATTGCAACAATATCGGTGTTCAGGTTACAGGTAAAGAACTTTTCAGCTGTATTGGCGAGTTTTCACAGAAAACAATCGCAAAGGCAATGGAAAGAGAAGAAAACGAGAAGTATATTCTCGATACACAGATTCCCATGCGTCCCCCGATGATGTGTGCAGGATGTCCCCACAGAGGTATGTACTACGTTCTTTCAAAGAACAAGATTTCTGTCCTCGGTGATATCGGATGTTATACCCTCGGTGCAGTTGCACCCCTCTTTGCACTTGATTCAACACTTTGTATGGGTGCATCTGTTTCAGGTCTTCACGGCTTTAACAAGGCTGGCGGAGAAGAAACAGAGGGGAAGAGTGTTTGCGTAATCGGTGACTCAACCTTTATGCACAGCGGTGTAACAGGTCTTATCAATATTGCATACAATAACTCTAATTCGACTGTTATTATTCTTGATAACTCAATCACAGGTATGACAGGTCATCAGCAGAATCCCACAACAGGTTATAACATCAAGGGTGACCCCGCATCAAAGATTGACCTTGAAACTCTTTGCAGAAGTGTTGGTATTAACCGCGTAAGAGTGGTTGACCCCTATAACCTCAAAGAGTGTGAGGAAGCAGTTAAGGAAGAACTTTCAGTAAATGAGCCTTCAGTTATTATTTCAAGAAGACCTTGTGTGCTTCTTAAGTCTGTTAAGGCAAAGAAGCCTCTTACAGTTAACAAAGACAAGTGTAAGAGCTGTAAAAAATGTATGGGCTTTGGCTGTCCTGCAATCAGTATGCACGACGGCAAGGCAGAGATTGACAAGACTCTCTGCGTAGGTTGTGACGTTTGTACACAGCTTTGTCCCTTCAAGGCTATCGAAAGTGAGGTGCAGGAATGATGCAGACTAAAAATATTATGATTGTCGGCGTAGGCGGACAGGGCAGCCTTCTTGCAAGTAAGCTTCTCGGTAAGCTCCTTGTGAACGAAGGTTACGATGTAAAAGTAAGTGAAGTTCACGGTATGAGTCAGCGTGGCGGTAGCGTTGTTACTTATGTACGCTACGGCGAAAAGGTATATTCACCTCTTATTGAAGAGGGTGAGGCAGACTTCATCGTTTCATTTGAAAAAATTGAAGCGGCAAGATGGGTTTCATGTCTTAAGAAAGACGGTAAGATTATCGTAAATACACAGCAGATTGATCCGATGCCCGTTATTATCGGTGCGGCGGAGTATCCTTCGGATGTTCTTGACGAAATCAAGGAAAAGGGTGCTTTTGTTGATGCGATTGATGCCCTCAGCCTTGCTAACGAGGCAGGCAGTTCAAAGGCAGTAAATATCGTTCTTATGGCTCGTCTTGCAAAATATTTTGATATCAGCTATGACAAGTGGATTGAAACTATCGAAAAGACAGTTAATCCCAAGTTTATTGAACTTAATAAGAAAGCTTTCGAGCTTGGCTATAATTTCTAATCTATCGAAAAGGAATGACAGAAGTGGCAAACTATTATCAGAAAGATATTGAAACTGCCTCTTATGAAAAAATAAGAGAAATTCAGAATGAGCGTCTTGTAAAAACAATAAACCACGTTTACAAGAATAATGCTTACTATAAAAAACTTATGGACGAAAAGGGAGTAAAACCCGAAGATATCAAAGGTGTAGATGATCTTCATAAGCTTCCTTTCCTTACAAAGGATGACCTTCGTGAGGCGTACCCCTACGGACTTATGTCTATGCCTCTTTCAGAATGTGTAAGAATTCAATCTACAAGCGGAACTACAGGAAAAAGAGTAGTTGCATTCTATACACAGAACGATATTAATATGTGGGAAGAATGCTGTGCAAGAGCCATTGTTGCGGCAGGCGGTGACAAGGGCGACGTATGTCAGGTTTGTTACGGCTACGGACTTTTTACAGGTGGTGCAGGTCTTCACGGGGGAAGTCATAAGGTAGGATGCCTTACACTTCCTATGTCGTCAGGTAATACCGAGCGTCAGCTTCAGTTTATGGTTGACCTTCAGTCAACAATCCTTTGCTGTACACCTTCTTATGCACAGTATCTTGCAGAAAGTATTGAGGAACAGGGAATAAGAGACCAGATAAAGCTGAAGGCTGGTATTTTCGGTGCTGAAGCGTGGACACAGTCTATGCGTGAAGATATTGAATCCCGTCTTGGTCTTAAGGCGTACGATATTTACGGTCTTACAGAAATATGCGGTCCCGGTGTTGCATTTGAATGTAGTGCACAGAGTGGTATGCACATAAATGAAGATAACTTCATCGCAGAAATTATAGACCCCAAAACGGGCGAAGTTCTTCCCGAAGGTGAAAAGGGTGAGCTTGTATTCACCTGTATTAATAAGGAAGCATTCCCCATGATAAGATACCGTACAAAAGATATATGTGTTCTTACAAGGGGCGAATGTTCTTGCGGCAGAACTTTTGTTAAGATGGCGAAACCTATGGGAAGAAGCGACGATATGCTTATCATCAAGGGCGTAAACGTATTCCCCTCACAGATTGAAGAAGTTCTTCTTAAGAAAGGTCTTACAAGTAACTATCAGATTATAGTTGACAGACAGGGCACAAGCGATTCAATTGAAATTCTTGTTGAAATGACCCCCGAACTGTTCTCTGATAAGATACATGAGCTTTCAAAGATTGAAAAGGAAATTACGGAAGCACTCAAAAATATGATTGGTATTTTCGCTGTTGTGAAAATAGTTGAGCCCAAGTCTATCGTAAGAAGTGAAGGCAAAGCTGTAAGAGTAATTGATAAGAGAAAGCTTTATGATTGAGAGATATTCTATAAAAATAAAAGGAGTGGCAACAATGACAATTAATCAGTTATCAATTTTTGTTGAAAACAAAGCAGGTACAGTTGAAAAAATAACAAGAAGTATCGCAGATGCAGGCGTAAGCATTCGTGCGTTAAGCGTTGCCGATACTCAGGAATTCGGTATTCTTCGTCTTATAGTAAGCGATGTTGAAAAGGCAAAGGAAGTTTTAAGCAATAACGATTGTGTTGTTTCTATCACTAAAGTTATCGGTGTACAGATTCCCGATGTTCCCGGTGGTCTTTCAGATGTCCTTAAGCTTGT
Source organism: Clostridia bacterium (assembly GCA_045651805.1). GTDB lineage: Bacteria > Bacillota > Clostridia > UMGS1883 > UMGS1883 > UMGS1883. The sequence continues at coordinate 6,716 of JAZRTB010000031.1, read as the reverse complement.
AAGTGATAAGGGTATCAACGTGGAATATCTTTACGCATTTATCACAATTGCAAGAAAGCATGCTTACGTTGTTCTTCGTGTTGAGGATAACGAAAAGGCTGCAAAGATTCTTACAGAAGCAGGCATCAAGCTTGTAACACAGGAAGACGTAGAATCGCTGTAAAAAACGAAAGTAAAACAGAAGAGGGCAGAGCAGAAATGCTACTGTCCTCTTTTTTGTTGTAAAAGGCGTATATTAAGCGGTTTTTGTGAAAAAAGAATGAAATAATTTGTCGCAAAATGGTTTATATAATTATATAAATATTATTTTTTTATGTAAACTCAAGTCTACATAAAATATATGCGAATATTTGTTCAGAAGTGAAGTTATTAACAGGTTAAAGCCGTGATTTATGGTTATTAACAAGAGTTTTTAACAGTTTTAACAGGAATTGACAATAAAACACTTAAAAACTGTGAAAAACTATTCCCCCAATATTATGGGTAAAAATAGGTTTACAAAAAATATTTCCAATTATAGGTAAAACAAAAAATTACAAATAAAAAACGAAACTTTGACAAATTAAGTTTTTTTGTGTCGAAAGTATAAAAAGTGTAAAAAATTTATTAATTTGTCCATAAATTGTTGCATATAATTTGTTTTACTTGACTTAAGTGTCATGATGTTATAAAATAAAATGAGTGTAGGAATTATTTCCTATATATAAAGAAATGAGGCGATTTTATGAAAATTCTTGTAACAGGCGGTGCCGGATATATCGGCAGTCATACCTGCGTAGAACTTCTTAACGCAGGACACGAAATAACAGTTGTTGATAACCTTTGTAACTCTTGTGAAAAATCACTTGATATGGTTAAGGAAATCACAGGTAAGGATTTCAAGTTTTACGAGGTTGATCTTCTTGATAAAGAAGCACTTATGAAAGTGTTTGACGAAAACGAGTTTGACTCTGTAATTCACTTTGCAGGTCTTAAAGCGGTGGGCGAGTCTGTAAGTATGCCTATCGAATATTATCATAACAATATGACAGGCACATTTAACCTTGTTGATGCTATGCGTAAGCATAATGTGTTCTCAATCGTATTTTCATCCTCTGCAACAGTTTACGGTAGTCCTGAAACTGTTCCGATTAAAGAGGATTTCCCCCTTTCAACAACAAATCCCTACGGCTCAACAAAGCTTATGCTTGAAAGAGTTTTAAGCGACGTTGTTGTTGCAGACCCCAGATTCAGCGTAGTTCTTCTTCGTTACTTCAATCCCATCGGCGCACACATCTCCGGTAAGATTGGTGAAGACCCCAAGGGTATTCCCAACAATCTTCTTCCTTATGTTGCACAGGTTGCAGTTGGTAAGCTTGAGAGAGTAAACGTATTCGGTGATTGCTATCCCACGGTTGATGGCACAGGCGTACGTGACTATATCCACGTAGTTGACCTTGCTCTGGGTCACCTTAAAGCTGTTGAGAAGAAGCAGTCAGAACCCGGTGTACATATCTATAACCTCGGTACAGGTCAGGGCTACAGCGTTATTGAAATCATAAAGGCATTTTCAAAGGCTTGCGGAAAAGATGTTCCCTATGTTATTGCACCGCCCCGTCCCGGTGATGTTGCTATCTGTTATGCAGACGCTTCAAAGGCTAAAGCAGAACTTGGATGGCAGGCAGAAAGAGGCATTGAAGAAATGTGCCGTGATGCGTGGAACTGGCAGAGTAATAATCCCAACGGATTTGAAAAGTAATTTATCGGAGGCAATATAATGACAAAAATTAAATTTGATTATTCCAAGGCGGGCAAGTTTATCGCAGAAAGTGAAATAAACGCCCTTAAGCCTTATATAGAAGTTGCACATAATACTCTTCACGAGGGTACAGGTGCAGGAAGCGATTTTCTCGGCTGGGTGAATCTTCCCGAAACTTACGACAAGGAAGAGTATGCCCGCATAAAGAAAGCCGCAGAAAAAATCAAGAGTAATTCAAAGGCTCTTATCGTAATTGGTATCGGCGGAAGCTACCTCGGTGCAAGAATGGCTATTGAAATGGTGCATCATAACTTCTTTAATCTTAATGACAATGCCCGTAAGGACGGCGTACAGATTTTCTTTGCAGGTAACTCCATAAGCTCAACATATCTTGCAGACCTTGTTGAAACTGTTAAGGATATTGACTTCTCTGTAAATATCATTTCAAAGAGTGGTACTACAACAGAGCCTGCAATCGCTTTCAGAGTATTCCGTAAGCTTCTTATTGAAAAGTACGGCGTAGAAGGTGCAAAGGAAAGAATCTATGCAACTACCGACAAAGCAAAGGGTGCACTTAAGAATCTTGCAGATGAGGAAGGCTACGAAACCTTCGTTGTCCCCGATGAAGTAGGTGGCAGATATAGTGTACTGACGGCAGTCGGTCTTCTTCCCATTGCGGCAAGCGGTGCAGATATTGATGCAATGATGCAGGGTGCGTATGATGCTATGAAAGAATATGCTAATCCCAATGTTGATGAAAACGACTGTTACAAATATGTAGCGGCAAGAAATGCTCTTTACCGCAAGGGCAAGACCGTTGAAATGATGGTAAACTATGAACCCCAGGTGCACTACTTTGCAGAGTGGTGGAAGCAGCTCTTTGGTGAGAGTGAGGGTAAGGATAATAAAGGTATTTTCCCTGCATCAGTTGATTTTTCAAGTGACCTTCATTCTATGGGACAGTACATACAGGACGGTCTTCGTATAATGTTTGAAACAGTTCTTTTCTTTGATAATGCAAGAAAAGAAGTAATAATTGAAGAAGATAAGGATAATGTAGACGGACTTAACTTCCTTTCAGGTAAGGGCGTAAGCTTCGTTAACGAGCAGGCATTCAACGGCACACTTCTCGCGCACACTGACGGCAATGTACCTAACCTTATTCTCCGTGTTGAGAGAATGGACGAATATTGCCTTGGTAACCTTATCTACTTCTTTGAAAAGGCTTGCGGTGTAAGTGGATATCTTCTTGGTGTAAATCCCTTTGACCAGCCCGGTGTTGAAGCGTACAAGAAAAATATGTTTGCACTTCTCGGCAAACCCGGATACGAGGAAGCACAGGCAGAGCTTCTGAAGAGGTTGTAAGGAAAGATAATTAATAAGCATAATAAAAAGCCTTTCGGGGAAAGATTAATTGTGAAATCTTTCTTCGGGAGGCTTTTTTTATATGATAAATAAAGTTGAAATATGCGGTGTCAATACATCGAAACTTCCAACTCTTACTGCAAAGGAGAAACGTGAGCTTTTTGAGAAAATCAAGCAGGGTGACACAGAGGCCAGGGAAACATTTATCCGCGGAAACCTCCGCCTTGTGTTAAGCGTAATCGGCAGATTTAACAATCGTGGTGAAAACGTTGATGACCTTTTTCAGGTGGGATGTATTGGACTTATAAAGTCTATTGATAATTTTAATACGGAGCTTGATGTTCAGTTCTCCACATATGCCGTTCCTATGATAATCGGCGAAATCAGGCGTTACCTTCGTGATAACAATGCAATCCGTGTGTCAAGGTCGCTTCGTGATATAGCATATAAGGCTTTGTGCGTACGGGAAAAAATGATTAATGAAACAAACCACGACCCAAGCTGTGAAGAAATTGCGAAAGCAATAGATGCAAGCAAGGAAGATGTTGCGATGGCACTTGATGCCATACAGGAGCCAATCTCTCTTTTTGAGCCTGTATATCACGACGGGGGAGATGCAGTATATGTGATGGATCAGCTTTCCGATAAGAAAAATCTTGATGAGACATGGATTGAAAAAATTTCTCTTCGAGAGGCTATGGATAAGCTTTCTGAACGCGAAAAGCTTATTATAACACTCCGTTTTTTTCGTGGAAAAACACAAACGGAAGTTGCTGACGAAGTCGGCATCAGTCAGGCGCAGGTGTCACGCCTTGAGAAGAGTGCAATAGGCAGTATGCGTAAATATATATAGAGCCGAAAGCAACAACACTAAAGGCGATTTAAAAACACATATTTCCGCCTCTGCTATGTTAAAAACGCCCATAACGTTCGGTGACAATAAAAGTTTTTTGAGTGTGAGAAAACTTTAAAAATAGGGGTTTTATAGTAGTAAGACCTCCGTAAGAAAGTTTACGGAGGTCTTTTTTTTGATGTCAACGAACTACGAACAAACGTCACCTCTCGCTGTATCCACATACAGCTTCGGGTAACCCCTACGGGTTCCGTTTGTCCGTTCTGAACGTTTTTCCAATCCACATTACAGTATTAATCTTCAAATATAAGTAATTCGTTTGGCGTACACTCCAATAACTGACAGAGTGCATCTATATTTTCATATTGAATGGATTTTGTTTCATTGTTAATCATTTTATTAAAGTTCTGATAGCTCATACCTAACTGTTTATATAACCAGTATTTTGTTTTGCCACGTTTTTCAAGTAAAGCAACAGCATTTAACCTTACCATAATATCACCTCAAATAATATGTATGGTAATATACTATTTCATATCACACGAAAACATATAGACTATTGCATTAGATAATGAAAACATGTATAATGTAACAGAGGTGATATTATGATCGTTTCATTTTGCGGAAACAGACTTGCAGACCGAAAAGAAGTAGAAGAACCCTTAAGGTATGTTGTGGAGAAACTTATAAAGAATGGAGCAGATGAGTTTTTGCTAGGCGGATATGGAGATTTTGATAAAATTGCGGCAAGAGTGGTAAAATCATTTAAGTCTACCTATCCGCATATAAAATCAATTTTAGTAATACCCTATTTAAACAGAGAATACAATAAAGAACTCTATGATGTTTCTGTTTATCCCGAACTTGAAAATGTTCATCCGAAAGGTGCAATCGTAAAACGAAATCAGTATATGGTTGATGTCTCGGATGTGGTTGTAACCTATGTAAAGTATAAAAACGGCGGGGCAGCAACAACACTAAAATATGCGGAAAAGAAAAATAAGCGTATAATAGATATTATGTCCGTGAATATCCCTTGACAATCAAATTTCCTTGTTTTAAAATAATGTTAGGATTTAAACCTTGGAAGGATGATTTTAATGACAAAAATGTACACTCCCTGGACTGAATATATGGAGCCTTTTAAGATAAAGGGTAATCTTTACTATGTGGGATGCTACGGGGCATCGTCGCACCTTATTGACACGGGTGACGGACTTATCCTTATAGATACAGGTTATCCGCAAAACGGATATCTTCTTATTAACTCAATTTATAAGCTTGGCTTTTCGCCCTACGATGTAAAGTATGTGATTCATTCACACGGTCACTACGACCATCTTGGTTTTACAAAGGCTTTTTGTGAGCTTACAGGGGCAAAGACATTTCTTGGAGAAAGGGACTTAACCTATGCCGACGGCACAGAGGACCTTACCTGGGCAAAGGAGCTTGGATATACCGGTTATTATGAAGCATTTACTCCCGATGTTCTGATGTACGACGGTGACGTGATTGAACTTGGAAATACTAAAATTGAGGTTATTTCAACCCCCGGTCATACCCCCGGAACAATGTCAATTTTCTTTGATATAGAAGAGGACGGGAAAACCTACAAAGTCGGTATGCACGGCGGTGTTGGAATTAATTCGCTGACGTTGGAATTCCTTGATAAATACAATCTTCCTCACAGTCTCCGTGACGAATTTATCGAGGGCATTGATAAGGTTATAGACCGTGAGGTGGATATCTTCATCGGAAATCACGTATGGAATAACAAAACTGACGAAAGATACCAAAAACTTATTGCAGGGGATAAGGATGCCTTTGTTGATAAAGACCAATGGAAGAACTTCCTGAACGGTGTAAAGAAAGAATTCGCGGACTTAGTTGAAAAAGGAATGTAACAAAAAAGTACAGTTTGGGGACTGTCCCCAAAGTGTAATTTTTTGTTAATCGGAATACCATTTTAAATAATCTCTTGGCGTAGCTCCTGTTTCTCTTTTGAATGCTGCGGAAAAATATGCCTGACTTGAAAAACCTGTGCGGAGAGCCGCTTCATTTACACTTGCTCCGCTTTTTAAAAGAATAATAGCGTGATTGATTTTTAACTTAATAAAATGCTTATGTATGCTCAGATTTGAAAATTCTAAAAATATCTTTTTCAATGTGGTTGTGCCCACGTTGCAGTAAGATGCAATTTCAGGAGTGGTAAGCTTCTCCGAAATATGCTCTGTCATAAAGAAAACCGCTTTTCTGTAAATTCCTGCGTAAAAAGAGTCGGTTTCTACAACAACGTTTTTGGTGTTATATAAATCAAGAAACAGTTCCTCTATATAGTTTACTACTGTAGCTGTATCGGTTGTATTTTTCCCGAATGCAAGAAGAGGTCTTATATAGTCGTAGTTTATATATTCTGCTTTTTGACGGGCAATTTCTTCTTCTGTGAAAGGATTGTTTTTTATTGCATTCATAGAAAAATCAATTATTTTTTCCATGATTTTCATTTGATTTGAACTTAATTTATATACTGTATCGGATGCAAAGTCTTCAGGACAATTTTCCAATGAGAAGGTAAAGTAAAACAAATCAGCTTTTTTGTCGTTCTCAACGGCGTGATGAAATTCTAACGGCTTGTAAAAAATAAGGTCGCCTTTTTCCATATTGTAAACCTTGCCGTCAACGCAGTTGCAAACATTCCCATCCTTGAGGTAGATGCATTCCCAGAAATCATGAGATTCTCCTGCGTAACGCTTGTTAGCG
>JAZRTB010000030.1:0-11105 GCA_045651805.1 Clostridia bacterium | reverse complement strand
CAAACTGCAGTTTGTAGCCATTTTATCCTGGAAAGTTTTCTGTTATATAACACCTCATCCACCGCAAGCGGTCCCCCTTCCCCTCAAAGGGGAAGGCTTTATTTTTATTCTCTGCTTGTGGTTGACCGACTTTTTCGACAGGCTGAAAGGTTTTGCGTGGCAAAACCTTTTAAGTTTAAGTCGATATACTCGCTCCGCTCGTTCGATATATTTGCTACGCAAATTCGATATAACCGACGGAACGACACATAGGTCGTTCCCTACCGCCGATTGCGATATGACATAAATCTCGTTTCCGTCAGGAAACATATCGAGTACGAAGTACATATCGAGTTTCAACGAAACATATCGAAAATCTCGATAGAGATTTATATCGATAGTGAATGCCTTCTGCATTCACTACATCTTGTCCCATGACTTTGGCACATAAATCTCATTATACGTATACACAGCAAACTTATCGCTCATACCTGCGATATAGTCGCACACGGCTCTTTCAATACCTTCACGGAATGCAATTTCCTGCATATGGATAGGAAGTCTTACGGCATTGTCGCAATAATATGTGAAAAGACCTTCGATAATACCCTTGACCTTCTTTTCCTCGATTTTTGCTTCAGAGCCGATATACACATTCTCAAACATAAATTTGCGAAGAGCATTCATCGCATCCTCAATATCCTCTGACATAAGGATTTTATTAGTACCCAATGAAGAATTGATAATATCACGGACAAGTGTATTGATTCTTTCAGAGCTTGTTTCACCGAGGATATTCCTTATTCCAAGGGGAATGTCGTTTTCCGATATGATTCCGCCACGGCAGGCATCGTCGATATCGTGGTTTATGTAGGCAATTCTGTCGGCGAATTTAAGGACAGTTCCCTCCAGAGTCTGTGCTTCGCAATCACCGGGGTGGCTTGCGATTCCGTCAATTACTTCCTGCGTGAGATTCAGGTTTTCAAGCACCTCCACCACTCTCACGCTCTGCTCGTTATGGCGGAAACCGTCTGCGGAAAGCTCGTTAAGTGCGCTTTCACCTGCGTGGCCGAAAGGTGTGTGACCAAGGTCATGACCCATCGCCATAGCCTCCACAAGGTCTTCGTTAAGCCTTAAACAGCGGACAATGGTTCTTGCAATCTGGGAAACCTCCAGAGTATGGGTAAGACGGGTTCTGTAGTGGTCGCCCTCGGGAGTGATGAACACCTGCGTCTTGTCCTTAAGACGACGGAACGCCTTTGAATGAATGATTTTATCACGGTCACGCTGAAACTCTGTGCGAATGTCACACAAAGGGGCAGGCTCCTTACGACCTTTTGTATTTTCCGAAAGAGTCGCAAAAGGAGAAAGAGTCTCCCTCTCAATTTTTTCAGTCATTTCACGAATTGTCATACTAAAACCACCTTAAAAGGGATAAAACGATATTCGTTTTATCCCTGTATATACATTATATAATCTGAACAATCTGACGATATACACGCTTTGCGTGTTCGATATATTTTGCTTCGCAAAATGCGATATATCCTCACGCAGTTCGGATGCGATATGATAAAAATCTCGTTGCCACAAGGCAACATATCGTGCCCATCGGGCATATCGCGTACGAAGTACATATCGTAAATCTCAACGAGATTTATATCGTAAGCTTTGGCGATTAATCGCCAAAGCTTATTCCCATACCTCTTGCCATTGAAAGCAGTTCATTATCTTCGGGAACGCATCTTGCCTTCTGTCCGATAACTTCTTCAAGAGAAGCGTGCTCAATCTTATTACCGCGAAGAATTACCATATTACCGAATTCGCCCTTCATTGCAAGCTCAACAGCTGAATAGCCGTAACGTGATCAAAGCACTCTGTCCTGTGCAGATGTTGTACCACCACGCTGAATATGACCAAGAACTGCCGCACGAGCTTCAACACCTGTAAGATGCTCAAGTCTGTCTGCAACAACCTGTGCAATACCACCAAGACGGATAGGGTCGGGGCTGTCTTCACGAACTTTAAGGATTACTGCCTCGCCGTCCTTTTCCTTTGCGCCTTCTGCACAGGCAACGATAGCATACTCCTTACCGCTTGCCAGAATATTGTTCAACTTTTCAACAATCTTGTCATAGCTGAAGGGTATTTCAGGAAGGAGAATAATATCCGCACCACCTGCAACACCGCCGTGGAGTGCAAGCCAGCCTGCACCTCTGCCCATGATTTCGGCAACCATAATTCTGCCATGGCTTCTGCCTGTTGTTCTGATACGGTCAAGAGAGTCTGCAATTACGTTTACAGCTGTGTCAAAACCGAATGTATAGTCTGTACAGTTAAGGTCGTTATCAATAGTCTTGGGGATAGCGATTACGTTTACGCCCTTTCTTGAAAAGTCACGGGCACTTGTAAGAGTACCGTCACCACCAAGAATGAAGAGTGCATCGATGCCCTCATCCTTAAGATTCTGTACCGCAATGTCAGAAACGTCCTCGTACTGAATCTTTCCGTCAACCTTTACGATGTTGCCTTCCGCATCACGAACGGGATACTGGAAAAGGTTGTCCTTATTTGAACTCTTAAGGATTGTTCCGCCCTCTGAAAGAATTTCATCAACTGCAGTAAGGTCAAGTTTGATGAAATCCTTGTGGTAAAGACCGTGATAGCCTCTTCTGATACCAACAACCTCAAGATTATATTTTTTGATAGCAGTCTGTGTAACTGCACGGATAACCGCGTTAAGTCCGGGACAGTCACCGCCGCCTGTAAGTATAGCAATTTTCTTTATCTCTGCCATTTTTTCATCCTCCGTAAAAACCGAAAATTTCCATTTTCATTATGATACTACACATTTTTTCATATTTCAAGAGTATAATGTAAGGAATAGTTTGCAAAATTTCAGTTTTTGTGGGGAAATGTTAAAAAAGGCCAGAACACAAAAGGCAATAATAGAATGAAAGGTGCAGAGTTTTGACAGTTTTAAAGATTTTGTGTTTTGTTGAAAAATTTCATTTCATTCAATTTTTCTTCATTTTTATGCCTTTTGTTACGAACAAACTTCACCTCGACGTACCTTAATAGGGTCTCCCAAAAAGTCCGCAGACTTTTTGGGAAAGAGGAAAAATAAGATTGCAAACATAGTTTTCGTAAGAAAACGTCAATTGCACATCTTGTTTTGACGATGCTTCGGTTTCACCCTTCGGGCTCAGTTTGTCCGTTCTGACCATTTTTTTCTATTTCCTCATCTGGAGATGTTAAAAATGTTTAGACCGCAACTTTTCAACTCCCATCCCTCAATCTTTAAGGGCAACTGATTGTCCTTTTGTTGCAAAAGGACCAAAACGCGGGGGATTTCGATTTCCCCCGCACCCCTTAAAACGACCTCGCAGGGGCGTGAGAAATGACGGGCGTGAAATCATTTATACAAAGCAGGTTTTGTTGGATTATCTTTTTTGCATATTTGCCGTCGGCCTCATTCGGCACTATTGCCTCAGGCATCGTCCTAAAAACCGTCTGCCTGCAGAGGAAAATGATGCAGACGGTTTTTCCGTCAATAAACAAAAAATATAATCCAACCGTAAGTTTGTATCAAAAGTTAGTTATGTTATAAAACTTTTAAATCAAAAGGGATTTGCCGACTGGCAAATCCCTTCCTTAATTTTGCATTATGCATTATGCATTATGCATTTTTTCTATCACTATATTTCCGTCAACTTCTTTTACAATTACCTTGTCGCCCTCTTTAACCTTTCCGTCAAGCATTTCTTCTGCGAAAAGGTCCTCCACCTTATTCACTATAGCACGGCGGAGAGGTCTTGCACCGTAGACGGGGTCGAAGCCTTCTTTTGCAAGAAGCTTAAGGGCTGATTCGTCAAATTCAGCCTCGATGCCGTTATCCTGAAGGCGTTTCTTAAGGCTTGCGAGCATAACGAGAGCGATTTTCTCAATTTCCTCTTCGGAAAGCTGTGAAAATACGATAATATCGTCAACTCTGTTAAGAAATTCGGGGCGGAACATCTTTTTAAGCTCATCCATTACGTTATTGCGGATGTTCTTGTTAGTAGTTTCACGACTTTCCGTTCCCGATGCGAAGCCGAGGGTTTTCGGCTCGGAAATATTTCTTGCACCTACGTTACTTGTCATAATGATAACGCAGTTTTTGAAGTCCACGCGTCTGCCCTGACTGTCTGTAAGCTGACCGTCGTCAAGTATCTGCAGAAGAATGTTAAACACATCGGGATGTGCCTTTTCAATCTCGTCAAAAAGGACTACGCTGTAGGGCTTTCTGCGGATTTTTTCCGTAAGCTGACCGCCTTCCTCAAATCCTACATATCCGGGAGGTGAGCCAACAAGCTTTGAAACAGAGTGCTTCTCCATAAATTCCGACATATCAACACGGATGAGGGCATCCTCGTCCCCGAAGAGTGCTTCTGTAAGTGCTTTGCTGAGCTCCGTCTTACCAACGCCTGTAGGTCCGAGGAATATGAACGAACCGATGGGGCGTTTAGGCTCTTTAAGTCCCACTCTGCCACGGCGGATTGCACGGGAAACTGCACTTACTGCCTCTTCCTGACCGATAACTCTCTGATGAAGAACTTCTTCAAGCCTTTTGAGTCTTTCCGTTTCTTCTTCTGCAAGCTTTACTACGGGGATTCCCGTCCAGCCGGAGATTACTGCGGCAATTTCGTCCTCGCCGATTTCCCCTGCGGACTGACTTGTCTTACCCTTCCACTCTTCACGAAGCGCATCAAGTTTTGAATTAAGCTCCTTCTCCTTATCACGGAGAGTCGCCGCCTTTTCAAAGTCCTGCGTGTTTATTGCTTCTTTCTTTTCTGCGGCAATTTCTTCAAGCTCTTTTTCAATATTCTTTATATCCTCGGGAGGAGTGAGCGCACCAAGCCTTACACGGCTGCAGGCTTCGTCCACAAGGTCAATCGCCTTGTCGGGCAGATAACGGTCTGTAATGTAGCGGTTACTCATCTTTGCGGCAGCAACAATCGCCTTGTCGGTGATTGTTACACCGTGATGCGCTTCGTACTTTTCACGGACCCCCTTAAGGATTTCAATAGTTTCCTCAACAGTCGGCTCTCCCACGGTAACAGGCTGGAAACGACGTTCGAGGGCGGCATCCTTTTCCACATATTTTCTGTACTCGTTAAGAGTAGTCGCACCGATAAGCTGCATTTCACCTCTCGCAAGGGAGGGTTTGAGGATATTTGATGCATCTATGGCACCTTCTGCCGCACCTGCACCAACGATGGTGTGGAGCTCGTCAACAAAAAGGATTACATTGCCCGACTTTGTGATTTCTTCCATCGCTTTTTTGAGGCGTTCCTCAAATTCGCCACGGTATTTTGCACCTGCAAGCATTCCCGAAAGGTCCAGAGAAAATACTCTCTTGTCCTTAAGGAGCTCGGGCACGTTGCCTGATGCAATTTCCTGGGCAAGACCTTCAACAACGGCGGTTTTACCAACGCCCGGCTCACCGAGAAGTACGGGGTTATTCTTCGTCCTGCGTGACAGAATCTGAATAACTCTTTCAATCTCTTTTTCTCTGCCGATTACGGGGTCAAACTTTCCTGCTTTTGCAAGTGCAGTAAGGTCACGCCCGAACTGATTAAGGGTAGGTGTGTCACCGCCCTTTTTATTCTGCAGTTTTTCGCTTTCGGGACGTGCTTCTGTAAGTTTTTCTGTAATATCCTCATAAAGATTTGCAGGAGCGCCAAGTTCTGCAAGAATCTTGAAAGCAACGCTGTCTTTTTCACGTGCAAGTGCAAGTAGAATATGCTCCGTACCGATGTAAGCACTCTGTTGCTTGTGCGCTTCCGACATACTGTTCTGCAAACATCTTGACGTACGGGGTGTAAATCCTGCAAAATTTGCACTCTGACTTACGCCCTGATTGTATTTTTTAATATTTTCTTTTACATTGTAAGCATCAATACCAAGCTCTGTAAGGTACTTTGCCGCAAAACCGCTTCCCTCTGCCATAAGACCGTAGAGAAGGTGCTCCGTACCGATGTAACTGCATCCCGTGTCGTGAGCACATTCCTCGGAAAGTGCTATGGCACGCTGTGCTTTCTGTGTAAACTTATTTTCCATCATAAGATATCATTCCTTTCAGAGTGCGCCCTGAAGTATCTGCGCACGTTTAATATCCCTTTCACGGGGATTGATATTCTCAAAATTCATAACAAGAGTTGCAGGCATAGAGGAAAACATAGCGTTTCGGAGAGCGCTGCGGTCAATATTCTTGATTATGCCTGCATTTGCACCCATGCAGACATTTGAAACAAGTGTCATTGCCTCGCTGCTGGGAATCATATATGCATTTTTCAGTATTCCGAGACTGCGAAGGCACTTATCCGTCATTTCGTCGTGATTTTTTTCAAAAAGCTCTGCAAGAATACGTCTTTCCTCGCTGATAAGACTGCACGCCGCTGCGGAAAATCCCGAAACGATGTCCTTTTCGTCCATACCGAGGGTGGTCTGGTTTGAAAGCTGGAAAAGTGCACCGCTTGCCTTTGACCCTTCGCCGTAAAGACCGCGTACGGTCATTGAAAGGCTTGCCGCCCATTTTAAAAGGGGGTTGAGATTCTGGGTGGATGAAATTCCGGGAAGGTGAAGCATCACCGATGCACGAAGACCCGTTCCCGCATTGGTGGGACAGCTTGTAAGATAGCCAAACTCGGCATCTACGTCAAAGGTAAGCTTCTCCGAAAGGAGAGCTTCAATTTTTTTTGCTGTATCATAGGCTTTTTCCGCCTCTAAACCGTCCTCAAACACCTGCAGACGGATATGATCTTCTTCATTTACCATTACGGAAATTTTTTCGTCATTGCTGATTATTGCCACCGACGGCACTCTTGATGCACAAAGTTCTGCACTTATCAGATGTTTTTCAATAAGCGACTTCTTTTCAACGTCTGAAATTTCGTTCATACGGTAGATTTTAAGATCATTTTTAAGGGGGGAATTGTCAAATGCACCCCACACATCATCAATAAGCTTGCTTGCCGCACTTTGCGACATTCTCGCAGGGTAGGGGAGCCCTTTGATGTTTCTTGCAAGGCGGATTCTGGTAGTTACCGCAATATCGTTTTCATTACCGATAGGTTTCATTACTGTGCATCCCCTTTCTTTTCGTTTTCCATTTCACGGATTTTGTCGCGGAGAACTGCCGCTTCTTCAAAGTTTTCCTCGGCGATTGCTTTTGAAAGCTTCTCCTTCAGTTCGTCAACGGGATTTTTGGGAGTTTCCTTAACTTCCTTAACCGCTTCCTTCGCTTCCGTTTCAGAATCCGTCACGTGCTTCTGTGTGCCGTGGATTTTTTTGAGCATCGCACCGGCGTGAGCGCGGAAAGTGTTGTAACATTCACCGCAACCCATTCTGCCCTTTCTCGAAAACTCGGAAAGAGTCATATTGCACACGGGGCAGACTGTATTCTGAGATGCGTGGCGTGTGCCGAAGTTTAAAAGGGAGCCGAAGTTATCAAAAATCGATTCTCCCGAAGCACAGGCGGAACAGATATTGAGAGTACTTTTCTGACCGTTTACTATCTGTGTATACATTACCGTGGCATTGTTTTTGCCGCATTTTTCACATAACATTTAAATCATCCTTTCACCTTTTGAAAAGTCCTGTTATCATACTTTTGAAAATCCTTGCACGAAGAACATCCCTTACCTCGTTTTCAAAGGGAAGCACCTTGTCGTTGATTGCCGCAAGGATAAGATGCGCTTCTCTTCCCGTTATACATTCGTAATCAAGAAGGTTCTGCACAAACACCGCTGCAGTACGGTAGGAAAGGGAATTTCCCACGGCATTTACAATGTGCATGGGGTAGGTGGAACGCTCCGTATTTACTGCGCGGATTCTGACACCGCCACCACCACCGCGACGACTTTCAATTATATAACCCCTTTCGGGAGTAAAGCGTGTCTGTATAACATAATTTATCTGACTGGGCACACATTTAAGCTCCCCTGCAAGGTTGTTTCGCTGGATTTCCACATTGCCGCCGGATTCCTTAAGCATTTCCAAAAGCAATTTTTCGATTGCATCAGACATATTCATACTTTATCGCTCCTTTTCTTTCAAAATTTGACTTTGACTTTCTTTGACTTTAATATATCACCCCTTTTGACCTTTGTCAATACCTTTTTCAAAAAAAGTTTGACCGATGCTTTCCGGTGCGGTATAATTGGGATGAGGTGGTAACTATATCACACATATTTTAAGGATGATGTTATATGATCAAAGAATACAACAGAATTGCTGTAAACCCTCTTTTTGAGGTTGATTCCATTATCTATATTGTAAACAAACAGCGTACGGCAGAGCTTGGCAGATACCCCGGTCGTTACGATTTCTGGCAGATTTATTATGTGTCCGAGGGTGAAGTGAATGTCAGCCGTGACGGCGAAATTGTGACAATCAAAGAGGGGCAGGCGTATATTTTTTACCCCCACGGGGATTTAAGATGCGTCGAAAAAAGTGCGGAAACAGACGGTGTTTTCTTCGTGATTTCCTTTGAAAGCAAATCTCCGGCACTTGACCTTATTTCCGACAGAATTATTAAAATAAATAAAAATGATGCCCTCACAATTGAGGACATCTGTAAAACGGGCAGAAAAATCCTTGAACCTATAAAGCATAACGAAGAAAAGCAGGGCTTATGCGAAAAAAGCACATCCCACCCTGCGGTGCTTCAGTATATGAAAGTGTCCCTTGAGCAGTTTTTTCTGAAGCTTTACTGCAAGGAGCAGGACATCAAAAGTATGGGAAGCTCCGAGGAAAAGGCAAACCGCCACAATTACGAAAAGGGCATTGTGGGAAAAGTGCACAGCTATATGCGGGAAAATGTCTGCCGTAAGCTTTCAATCGGTGAAATTGCAAGGGAAATCGGAGTGAATGAAACCACCCTCCGCATTACATATAAAAAGGAAACCGGAATCAGCATTATGCGTGCCTTTTCCAAAATAAAAACGGCAGAGGCGCAGAAAATGATTGAGGAAACCGATATGAATTTCACACAAATCGGGGAGGCTCTCGGATTTTTGTCGCTTTATCATTTTTCGAGGTTTTTCAAAGAGCAGACGGGCGTAACCCTTTCCGAATACAGTAAGGAAATTGCAAAAAAGTAAAAGAGGTGGAAATATGCTTTGCGCTTTAGTCATTTATTTATTACTGATAAATATTATAACGTTTTTCGTATATGGCATTGATAAGTGGAAAGCCAGAAGAAACCGTTTCCGCATAAAGGAAGCCACTCTTCTTACCCTTGCATTTATCGGAGGTAGTGTCGGTGCACTTTTAGGAATGTCTGCTTTCAGACATAAAACAAAAAAGTGGTATTTTAAAATTGGCGTACCTGTAATATTACTTTTACAAATAATTTTGGTTGTTTATGTTATGAGCATTGACTTTTAAGCAAAAAAATAACACCCAAGTGGGTGTTATTTTTTGTTATACTAACTTTTTATACTTCTGTGTAAATTCTTCAATATCTATAACCTTGCCTGTCTTTCTTGCTTCCTCTGCGGCAAAAGCAATCATATGTGAATGGAGACATTCTCTTGCAGGTGATTTATTTGCAGATCCGTCGCCGTTTACGCACTGCGCAAACGCTCTGATAATACCTTCGTCACCGCCGCCGTGCTTTGTGAAGTCGCTTTCAATTTTGAATTTCTCTGTTTCGTGAGCACCGAAAATCTTAAGCTCGATTTCACCTGTATCAAGGTCGCCGCCGATTTCACCATAAGTACCCATAACCTTGATAGTTCTTGAGTGGTCATAAGTAAATGCGGAAACGGTGAATACAACCGTTATATTATCCTCAAACTGCATTGCAAGAACCTGATGGTCGCACACGTTGTTATCGCAACGGAATACGCATCTGCCCCAATCGCTGGTAGCAAGGTCCTGCTTGAGGCTTTCCTCGTCTTCAACATAACCGGGAACACGGAATTTTGCAATGTTCGGAGGGGGATTGATGTTAAATTTCACGGGGTTATAGGGACATTCGTCCGCAATCTTACAGTCAACAACACATCTTGTACCGCTTCCCTCAGGTGCGTTAGCCTCGTTAAAGAAGCCTGTATTACCGAAGGAAGAAACCTTAAGACACTTCTTACCCGTAAGGAAGGTAAGGATGTCCATATCGTGACAGCACTTCGCAAGAATAAGGGGAGATGTTGTGTCTGTGCTTCTCCACTTTCCGCGAACAAAGTTGTTTGAAGCAAACCAGTAAGCCATATTTTCGTTGTGGTTGATAGACATAATTTTTCCGATTCTTCCGCTGTCAATAAGCTCCTTTATCTTTACAAAGAAAGGAGTATAACGAAGAACGTGACAAATCATAAGAGTTTTGTCAAAGGTTTCCGCAACTGTGTCAATTTCCGCAACATCTTCGGGGAATGAAGAGATAGGCTTTTCAAGAAGTATATGGTAGCCCTGCTTTGAGCACATTCTGAAAGGTGCAACGTGGTCACGGTCATTTGTGCAGATAAGCGCAATATCTGCAAGCTTTCCGAGAGGCTCCATATCAGTAAAGCTCTCAAAACACATATCGTCAGCCACACCGTAATGCTCCTGCACCCAGTCACGGTTTGACTTGATGGGATCGGCTACACCGATAAGTTTAATGTCGTTTTCCGCAAGGAAATCAAGATATGCAAGTCTTCCTCTGGGACCTGCACCGATTAAAACTGCTGTTTTCATAAAAACACCTCGTTTAAAAATTTCAGTTGTCATTTCTGACTATGGCTTTATTATAACGTGATTTTTTTGCAAAAACAATATCTGAAACATAGCAAAATTTAACTAAAACGATATTTACGGCTTAATAAAAAGCGCAGATCACGCAAAGCAGAGATAAATTTTGTTCAGGTGCATGCTGAAATTTAATTCATTATTCTAATATGTAGGACACCGTTTTGGCGGTGTCCTTTCTTTTGCCGCTTTGCGTTATCGACAAACCTCACCTCTCGACGTGTTTCAAACAGGGTCTCCCAAAAAGTCCGAAGACTTTTTGGGAAAGAGGCAAAACAAGATTGCAAACACAGTTTTCGCAAGAAAACGACAATTGCATATCTTGTTTTGACGAGGCTTCGGGTGCCCTTCGGTTC